>NZ_LSHB01000007.1 GCF_001643375.1 Chryseobacterium sp. FP211-J200 | reverse complement strand
TGTGGTGATTTTAGTAATTTTAAAAAAAGGCCATTGTAAGACCCATGAAAATGTTTACAATTAGATGTTCATTTTCTTAATTTAGAGATCCACATCAAGAATGATGCAATTGTTGTTCAAAATATGATCATTAAGTAAAAATCCTGATGAAAAACACCAAAAAAATGGATTTTCATCAGGATTGTTCTCAATGATATGGTGTAGAATTGATGATTAAACACTATTTTGCTCCTGGCCAGATCCCGTCGTATGCTGAGTTACCATAATCGATCTTCTCTGCGCTGATAACGAAGCTGATGAACATGTTGTCCTCGTTCAAAGCGTCATAATCAACCTCGTGCTGGATCACATAGCCATTTTCCCACTTCAAAGTGGTCAATGTACCTTCTTCGTGAGATTTGTTGAATGTCACTTCACCACTTGTCGGTTTGTATTTTCCATTGAGCAAGCTTTCCAAGATCCCGGAATCTTCTGTTGCTTCAACGGTGATCTTGATGAGTGCGTTAGAAGGGTCGGATGCTACTCTTCCAGAGACATCGGTGTTTCTTGATACACCATAATTTAGTTTTAGGATCTTTTGTTCTGATCCGCCGTTGAATTTCAGTACGGCCCTTGAATTGTTTGCCATGATTTCTAAATTTTAAATATTAATAAATGATCTGTTGTCTCGCTTTCAATATTCCAAAGATAGAACCATAACCTTATTTTTTCAATAGTAGAATTACTACAATTTTATAGAATATTTCTAGAACTGTGTCTAAATTCTCATTTCAATTTGAAAGAGGTGCGGACGGAAGTGCTTGATATTGTACCTGTAGCTCATTTACTAAAAGCTTATATGATTGCGGACGAATAAGATATATCGATGCAGAATCAGAGTTAGATTTGCTTATTTTCAAATCGTAATCCGAGATGAGCCTGATTGGAAACTGAATCGTATCATTACTCGATTTTATAGTTTCCCCTGACTTGATATGGTATATGAATAAAACTTTATTATTGATCTTGGACTTGCTTACCAATTCGGTACTATTACTTTTGATCACAATAAGGCTCTTCTCTGTGGCTTCTTCTGGTGAAAGCATTTTTTTCTGCTGTTCATTTCTTTCATTTTCAAATAAGTCTACCGAAAAATGGTCAGGTCGCTCGTACTCCTTTTTGCACGAAACTGGTAATGAGATAATGACAATGGCTGTGTAGATGATGTAAAGGCTTGATATTCTCATTTCTCTGGATTTTAATAAAAAAGGGAATCCACACATGAAGTTGTAAATTCCCTTTACTAATTTTTTTAAATTAATATTATTCTTGTTGGTATTCAGCATCCCATTCGTTTCCGTCGTCTCCTTTGTGTCCGTCTAATTTTATAACGAAACTTTTTGTTGGGAAGTAAGGTGTCATTCTAATGTCCAACCAAACGCGGTCTTTGTTGACTTTATCCTGCTCGAACCTCACGATCTTGAATTTCTCGATCAGTTTATCTGGACCTTTGATGCCATCAAGGAAGGTAACAATTTGTCTTCTCAGATCATCTTCATTTCTTGGATTCCAGTTTTCAAAAGCTCTTCTGTTTAGGAAGTCCAATAGAACTTTTGTCACATAATCGAAAACACGAACTACAGAATAGGTTTGTAGACCAATGTTATCGCCTGTGAAAAGCGTCTTAGCCGAAAAAGCCATGATCTTTCCATACTCATTGACCATTGGCACCAATCCCATTTTTTCGAGTTGGGAAATCTCACTTTTCTTCAGGTCAAACTTTACCGCATCCACTTCATTGATGTTACCATGTTTTTTACCAGCTGCAACCTGAGACATCAAGGTTTTGTAGATTTTACCGGCCATAGAAGTTGATGGTGGAAGGTCTACATTTTCCTCTTCGCCTACTTCTTCAGCTCTTCCTCTTCCTACAAGCCAATTTGTAGTCATGATGACATTACTTCTGTGTAGCTCACCGCCAGTCAGATTTGCAGAATGGAATAAGTCTACGACATCATCCGGTTTATCAAGGTTGGCAAAATCGGTTACGAGCATAACTTTGTTCTCGTTACAGATCTTCGCCCATTTCTCAACTACTTTATTAGATCCTAGATATCCTGGGATCGCAAGGATAGAGTAGTTGTCACGCAGATCCAATCTGTCATAGTTTTGCTTGAATTCATCTGCGATGGCATCAATAAATATTGGATTGTCCAGATCTTTCATCTGTTCCAGAGATGCATTCACGATGCTTACGTTGTCCACTTTATCAAGTTCTGTATTTTTGAAGAACTGGGCCATCGTACGGTAAGCGGTCTCAAGTTGACGGATTTCCGAAAGACTATTTTTGAGATTTGTCTTAAGGTTTTTCTCAGCCGAAATTGCTTTGTTCTTGCACGTTTCAGCCATTTCCTCTGCGGTTGCATTATTTTCCAATAATGAGATCCACAGATTCAGTTTCTGGGCAAGGTCTTTTCTTTCGGTCTGCTTGTTGGAATCGTTTAAAAAAATCTCTTTACGAGCCTTTCTTGTAGGATTCATATTGGCGATGCCATCTACAACAGTTTCAATGAAATTGAATCCTCCAACTTTGTTCAGGTCATTTATCGCTGATCCAGAACCTTGTCGGTGGTCTTGCTGTTGTTGTCCGGCTTGCTGGTTTTGCTGTGCTTGTGGTTTATTATCCATAGTTTATGTTTTTTTTTATTTTTCTAATTCTCCTGCAACTTCCTTCAACACTTCTATCAATGCATCTTTCGTCTGCGGATTTTCGAGGATGTTTTTAAGAATCTTATTATTTTTCAATTGTCTCAATATCTTATTATATTGCTCTTGCTCTATGCTCAAAGTTTTTAGATATTCTGAGTTTTGGGTCAGATTTTTCGGTGTGAAATCTCCCAATTGCTGAAACCTGAACTCCTCGTCCACATACGTTCCATCCTCTGTCTCATGTTGTACAGAGATTGATGGTTGAAAATGCTTGAAAACATCATCTACCGATTTGAGACCTTTTACAATTTCTGGAATGAAAGGTTCATCTGCCGTCAGTTGACCTACAATTAGAGATCGGTTCTCTTGGATTTCCTGGATCGCTTCGTTGGCGTCAACTTTTACTTCGTTTCCCCCAACACCATAATTAAACATTGCCATATTATCTATTTTTTGTGATTGATTAATTGATTTTTTACTAAAATATTTTAGAATCTTATTAAAAGAAAACATTACAGAGATTCTACAGGTTGCGTGGTTGGCATGAAGAATCTATTAAGCCAATAAAACTTTTCACCATTTTGATCGATGATCACTTTCGGGTTACTTTTGTTATTTAGCAATCTGTCTGCCAATGTTTTATATTGTTTGAAATAATTTTTAACATTATCGCTCGCAATGACCTTCGGTTTTTTCCATCCGTTGAGCTTGTATTTGGAAAGTGTATCTTCGGATGCATTGTCAAAACCGGTGCTTACTGCTACAGAATAGGCCATAGATTGGTTTTTAAGTTTTGATTTATCAAACTTTGCTTCTCCGGAATAATACTTTTTCAGCGCCTTAACATAGCTATTGATTGCTGAGCCTTGACTGAAGGTAGGACTGAAGCTTTTTGTTTCCTGATAGACTTCCTGATAGAAAGCGCGAAGTTTATCATATTCGGTCTCAGACAATAGGATTCCTTTTTCAACAGCCGGATAACTTTCTTTGAACTCATCAGAGTACGTTCCTTTTGTTACGAAAGGATTGTCATACGTGATCAGCTGTGTTGTAGTTTCTGTGGGTATAAGAGCTGGAGCATCTGCAAATTGGTTTCTGAAATCGGGCTTCAAAGTTGTTTTGGAACTTCCAACTGCCGACTTGAAATAGCTTTTCAAAGATGCATTCACATTGGTATTATAATCGGTGACCTGAACAATCAAGCTGTCCAATGATTTTACAAGAAGGTTGCTAGAGTTGATCTCTCCTTTTTTTGGATAAACTACGAAACCCTGGGACATACTGGCTTTAGGATAATCCAAAGAATAAACGCCGCCTTCTCCCATGACAAGATTGTAATTATTCTTATCAAGGATCATCTTCTGGTCCACAATTCTTGATTTGTCCAATTCGGCTATATTTCTTGCTGTACTAGTCAAAATATTTTCTGATAACAGAACGAAATTGTTATAAAAATCAGACGAGCCAGATGCTGACTGGAAAAATAACATTTTTGCTCTTCCAAGTGTTAGATTGCGCATTGCAGAACTGAGACCTCCATAATTAGAAGCCGTCGATCCAACGACCACCACAATATTGGTCTCATCCGGAACTTTGCTGATCATCTCGCCAGTGATTTCAAGTGCTTCCTGCAATGGTTGAGCGCCGTTGCTACTGCAATTCTGATTGGCACTTTGAACATCTATGAAAGAGTTGATCTCTTCAAAATTGTTGCTTAATGATGATGGAAGGATATCTTCACCACAAGTATTATTCTTGTACAAGACCACGCCATATTTTATATTTCTAAAATATTTCAATTGGTCCAATTTCAACTGGATATCCTGAAAAACAGATTTTGCAAGTGCTGCATTTTGGGTATTGTTCCTGCTGATGTCAACAGTGAAGATAATATTCAGGTTTTTGCTGCGGTTCGTAATTTCCTTGAATCTATCATAATAAACAGGCTGACCCAAAACATTGTAAACGAAATTCTTGCTGTAGTCCAAAGCGTTGGTAAAGAATCTCGCTTTTCTAGTGCTGTCTATAGTTGCGGGAGAAACGGAAACCAGATTTTCTACAGCCGATCTATTGACAGCATCTGTGATTTCAAATTTTGTTTCGGAAACCGAGCCGTCAGGAGATTGTTTTGTAATTGCCTGGCTATTGTCACCTGCATAATTGAAATTGGATGCCACTTTCAGTGCAGTTCTGTCGCCCCAATTTGCAATCATGTTTGAGCTAACCCAACCGTAGATATCCTTAGAGATGCTGTCTATTTTCAGGGAGGGTGATTTTCCAATAAGAAATCTGTGATTGGATTCCGACTGCTTGTATATGTAAACCAATTGACCAACAGGTAATTTTTTATTGATTGGTTTCGTAAGGTCTGGTGAAGAGAAGATAAGAACAGAATCATTTTTAAGATATTTGGATCCGTTCTTCAAAACGTCAGAATTGTTGGGAGACAAAACTGCTTTTACATTAAAACCATTATCACTTCTTTTCAGAGAATTTGACCATAATAATAACTGATCTTTTGGAATCCAACCATATGTTTTGACAGATCTGGAAGGTATTTTTTTCATCAAGGCATCCGGATTGTATTCTGCAACTTTTACCAGATTTTTTGATTCTTTCTGTTTAACAACCAAAAGCGGCTCCAGGAATTTGATCTCTTTTGGTGACTTCTCATCACCTTTGTCCATAAAAACACTATTATTAGCACGGTCGGAAATGACCACCCAAGGTTCAGCCTTCTTCGGAAATCCATCACTCACTCTTACTTGGTCCACGTAACCGTAAAACCGCGAATCCGGAGTTTCCTGAGATGGAATGCGGACTTGACATCCAGATAATATATATACAGCTCCTAAAACATAGATAGCATTAAAAAAGTTTCGTTTCATAATTTATTTTTTTAGTTTTTATTGCTTGCTTTGTTTTACTTCAACTTTGATCACACAGTTTTGGTTGGTATCCAAAGTTGTTTTCACTTCCTGTATAGAATTTTTTTTATCAAATTGCAAACCGGTGCAGTAGTAGTAAAAAGAGTTGTTTTTATCATTTACATTGACGGAGATATTGTCTTTATTACACAGATAAGTACTTAGCAAATAATTATAATGGCTGTTGAAACTATTTCCGTCAGCTATTTGTTGCAGATGGTATTTGAAGTCATCATTGATTTTGCTGTAGATATCTGTCACTGTAGGTGTTGTAACGGCTTCATCATCCAATTCTTCGTAAGCCGGCAGGATCTTGATCATATGTTGGATTGGTTCTTGGTCCACATCGGTATATAAAGTGACAATGTAGTTTCCAGGATTTTTGAAGGCGTAGGTTGCCATTTTTTCTTTCGCATCGATATTGCCTGTTTCACCAAATTTCCATGTGAAGTTCTTAGCATCCGGAGAATCTGCGCGGAAGAATACATTTTCCAGCTGCATCGCCTGTGTAGGAGCATCTATTTTGCTTGGCACTTTTGCAGTATCAACCATTTTGGCAACACCTGCAGAGACCAAAACCGGGAAAGACTTGGTGTATTTGTTATCGATGATGATAGAAACTTGATAATAGCCTGGTTTTTTGAAAAAGTGTGCACCTTTGTTCTTTTCGGAGTTAAATCCATCTCCGAAATCCCATTTTCTACTTTTCCCGAAGTTGGTTTTATCTTCAAAGGTGAGTGTGTCCCCAACATTAAGAGAGTTGGGATAGACAGCCGCTACAATATCGTCGGAACTATGGATGACCTTCCTTTGTAACCACAGAATAATTACTGCTGCTAAAAGCAAAAGACTTATGACTGCAATGATAATGTTCTTCTTGTTTTTTTGGATATAATTCATGAGTGATCAGTTGTTAGTTATTTTTCATAAGTAATGCGTTGTCTTTTTGTAATTTTTGGTTTTTCCGTTCCTTGAAACCGATTGTACAGTCTTCAAATTGCTTGTTGAAGGTCTTGATGTTTTCATTTTTTTTGCCTGCAATGTTCTTGTCCTCTATATACATTTTGTAGAATTGAGCGATCTGCTTGTAAGACTCTTTTCTCGGGTCGGAGATGTTCACGGTTTCGAAGATATTGGCAATATCGTTGATGCTGTATTTGATCTCATTTTCCTGCAGTGGATCATTATTGTCGACCGATATTTTTTCGATCTTGTTGAAGGTGCTGTCTATCAACGGCTGCGCCACTTTTTGTCTCTCATCAAATTTTGCTTTCTCCTGCAAGGTCTGGATGGCCAGAATATCAGAATTGTTGAACGGCGATTCTGTTCTGTACAAAGTGATCACTGAAATAAGCAATACACCAAAGAATAACAACCCCAATAGGTAGAGGAAGTAATATCTTTTTTCTTTGTTGGAAAGCGTAATGTTTACCTGCATCATTTTATTTTAATTTTTTGGCGATTTTACCTCCTGGTTCACTGTTTTTCATTTTTACAGTCATTTTTCCGACTTTTTCCATGCATTCGTTCAAGCTTCGAAGCGCATTCTGTTCTTTTGCGGTAATATTGATAAGCTCATTTTTGAAGACTGTCATTTTTCCGATATTCTTTGTCAATGTTGCGTATTGTTTGAATGATCTTGCGCTGTCTTCGCCCATGATATTTTTGGTGTCCCGCAGATCTTCCAAGATGGAGTTCCGAAGGAAAATGTCGTTTTCAACTTTATTGGAGTTCAGTAGAGACATTTTGTAGTAGATCGTATCCATCTTTATCTTTAGGAGTTCATTTCTGCTGAGAACACTTTTATAATCATTGAGTTCCTTGTGTATCTGTTCTTTCTGTATCTTGGCGCTTTTGAAAAATAAGAATACGGTCAGGAAGCTGAACGTTAGTAAAATACAGAACGAAAAAACGAAGCGTAAGATCCCATTTCTTACGTCATCGTTATTAAGTTTTTTTTGTCCGTGTGAAGCCATTTCTTTTAAATACTAGAGTTATAATATCCGTTTTCCACACAAAATCTCGCTAGGTCCAGTTTACTTTTAAGTCCCAGTTTTTCGGTAAGCCTATTGACATATGTGTCAATTGTTCTGGTGCTGAGATTGATCCTGTCGCCAATTTCCTTATTGCTAAAACCTTCGTAACAAAGTTTGATGATCTGGATCTCCGTCACGTTCAGTTCTTCCTGCTGTTTCTTTTGGCGGTCCATATAATTTTTCACAACATCTTCCTGCGAGGCCCATTCTTTTTTATATTCTTCGTAATCTGAGTTTTTACTGAGAATGCAATTTCTTAGGATATCTTTTATAATGATGCTGTTCTTTTGGCAGTAAAAGGTGTTGGGGATGTCGCTGATCGTTGCAGCCATATCTTCCTGGTAAGTAGTAGAGTAGGTGAGTATCGGGATGTCCTTGTTACTTTGGCGGATATATTTGATAGCTTCGATACCACTCAATATGGGCATGAATAGATTGATGATAAAGATGTCTTCCTGTTTTCTATACAACCTGTTGATTAGCTCGTTTCCATTGTTGCAATCATTGACAATAGAGAACAAGGGATTTTCCAAAAGCATTTTTACGAGAAACTGCTTGAAGTAGAAATCATTTTCCGCAATCGAAAATCTTGTTGCTTTTGTAGAGTTACTGTACATATTAGATATTTGTCAATGTTTGGTCTTATGAAAAATATGTTCGCTGAAATAAAGAATAATTGTAATCAGATACAATCGGATTGACCTTCAAGTTTCAATTTGAGAGATATTTGCAATGCAATATTTTATCAGTATCTGTCTGGACTGAAATTAATGAAAGGTGTAATATCTACTAAAAACGGTGGGACTTGAATCTCGCAAGTTCGCCAGATGAGGCCATAGACCTTGCGTACGAAAAATGGAGTGGAGGTGCCTTTGCTCTGATGCGAGCACAAAGGGTAGTGAAGAAATGGTATAGTAGGTTATTAGATAAAATCATTGAACAGGTTTTAAGAGATTATTAATTTTTCTTTAAATATGATAATTTTATAACTGAAATGATATCGAAAAAATAAAAAGCAAAAATTTTGCCAATAAAAAATGTTTTTTTAAAAATTGTAGGTTTGACCATCAATCACAACTTTATATTTCAATAGCATTAATATTCAATTCACATTATCGCTGGTTGTCTCATTTGGGTTTAAGTATTTGTAATTCAGTGATGTGAATTTATTTTTAATCAGTGAAACTTCGTTGTGGTTCGAGGTTTTTTTATGTTTTTCAAAAGGTTAAATTTTTGTTTAAATATTTTTTTTAACAATTGTTAATTTTAGGAATAATAAGTGTGGCATCATTTTTATTGAGATTTAGGGAACTGAATCGTGTTTCTATTGGTTATCTATCTTTTATTTAGGTAAAACATTAGAAATTTCAAAGGGTATCTGTATTTTATAAGACTAGAACTAATTGACAACACAGAATAAATTCTATTATATGAGTGTATTAATAACCAATGAAACCATTAAAGAAGTCTTTCATATTGCACAATCCTTGGCAAGAGAAAATCACAATTCACAATATGGAGCTTCCCATCTTTTACAAGCACTTTTACACAACGATTTCGGACTGAAGGATTTTCTCATCAATTTAGATAAAGATCCAGGCTACATTCATGAATGGGCAGAAGTTCGAATCGAAGAGATTCCCAAGACAGCTCATCGTACAGATGATGTTTCAAAAGATGATAATATCAATCTTATCTTAGACGAGGCAGATGACATTAGGCTGAAACTTGGTTTGGATGAGATCACGCCGCTTTGTCTACTAGCAGCCATCGCAAAACCGAACATCGCCTACACTGTTCAGGAACTGAAATCTTTCCCACTTCGGGAACACGAGATCCTGAATGTTTTTCGAGGAGAAGACAAGAAAGTTAGTTTTCAGGAGAGTCAATTGACAGGAAATTCCACTCCAAATAAAAATTCATTTCCAGCGATCAAAAGCTATTGTGTAGACAAAACTGCTCAAGCCCGAGACGGAAAGCTTGATGATATCGTTGGCCGCGATAAAGAACTGAGGATGTTGGTCGAGATTCTTTGCCGCCGCACAAAACCCAATGTGATCATCGTAGGAGAACCAGGTGTTGGTAAAACAGCATTGTTGGAAGGTTTTGCTATCGAGATCAACAGAGGGAATGTTCCGGAGATGCTTAAGGAAGCCACTTTGTTGGAATTGGATACAGGCTCATTACTTGCAGGAACATCTTACAAAGGCGAGATTGAAGACCGATTGAAGAAGGTGATCAACGAATGTAAGAATATTAATAAAGCTGTTCTTTTTATAGACGAGATCCATTCTTTACTTGACAGCAAGGGAAGTGCGGGAAATGTAGCCAACCTTCTGAAGCCTGAATTGGCAAGAGGTGAGATCACTGTCATTGGTGCGACCACTCAGGAGGAATATCGCAAGATCATTGAACCAGAACGCGCCTTCGATAGAAGATTTGAAGTTTTGAATGTAGAAGAACCTGATGATATCACCTGCGTCAAAATGATCGATGTTCTTTTGGACGGTTACAAAAATCATCATAAGGTTGAAGTAGACAGAAGTGCTCTTGCGGACTGTGTCAGCCTTGCAAAGCGTTATTCCAAAGGAAAAAAACTACCAGATTCTGCCATCGATTTATTAGACAGGACGATGGCTTCCATCAAAATGCTGGACGAACTTTCCGAAACAGAACTGAAGACATGGAAAGACAATTACGACCAGATCATTGCTGAGAGTGATGAGAATGATCCGCTTTTGGTAGATGAGTTGATCTGGAATTTCAATCTGCTTCAAAATAAATTAAGTCCAATTTTATGGGGTTCTCTTTCTGAGCAACACACTTTGGAAACGTCCATGGAAATTGGTCAGATAAAAAAAATAATCGATTCTACATTTGAAGAATTGATTCAATTGGCATCCATCAAACGAGAAAAAGTTGGTAAATTGGAATTAGCCGCAGTAATGGCCGCTAAAACTGGAATTCCGATTGGAAAAATTCAGGCTAAAGAAAAAGAAAAACTCCTAAATATGGAGGAAATGCTCATCAAAAGAGTAGTAGGACAGGACCACGCTTTGAAAATTCTTTCCGACGCCATTGTAGAAAACCGAAGCGGACTCAACAAACCGGGACAACCAATTGGATCATTTTTCTTATTAGGACCAACGGGAACAGGAAAAACCGAATTAGCAAAATCTATTGCTGAATTATTATTTAATGATGAATCTGCAATGATTCGTTTCGATATGTCAGAGTTTAAAGAAGAACATTCGGCTGCACTACTTTATGGTGCGCCTCCGGGATATGTCGGTTATGAGGAAGGTGGAATGTTGGTTAATAAAATCCGCCAGCAACCTTACTCAGTTGTTCTCTTTGATGAAATAGAGAAAGCACATACTTCCGTGTTCGACGTTTTCTTACAGATTATGGACGAGGGAAAAGTGCACGATAAACTGGGAAAAGAAGGCGATTTCAGCAATTCATTAATATTATTCACTTCAAATATCGGAAGTGAGGAAATCGTGAAACATTTTGAGAAAAATGAAATCCCTACTTCAAAAAATTTAATGAAAATAATGACAGAATCGGGAAGATTCAGACCTGAGTTTTTGGCGAGAATAACTGAGATCATTCCGTTTGCGCCAATCAACGAAAATATGGCGGAAAAGATCTTCAGTATTCAGTTGAAATCATTGAGAAAAGCGTTAACAAGACTTGGAATTGATTTTAATATCAGTGATGAAGCGATAAAAAATCTGGCACTGAATGGCTTCAGCAGCAAATATGGTGCACGTCAGATTTCCGGCGTTATCAGAGCACAATTAGCCAGACCAATATCTAAAAAAATCGTTCGCGAGGAAGTAAAATCGGGACAAACCATCAATGTAGGCTGGAATAGCGAAAATCAGGAACCGTCTTGGGAAATTAAATAAAATTTATTTTTTTTCTGAGATATATTTTAGTAGCGAATAAAAACACAATAATATGAGCAGAACTATAATCATAAAAGGCACTTATACTAAAATTTCCCGGGGTGGTCATAGTATGTATTCTAATGAGAGTATTATTACAACTGCGGGAAAAGAAGTTACTGAAACCGGTGTTGGAAAAGGAGTAAGTTACGGAGAACCTAAAGACCCTCCAATTGCTGAAATAGATATTTTTGCAGATGCAATAGTACATTTCCGTCCCATGAAAGACTGGAAAGGAAAAGACTATGGTTTTGACTGGATGAGAATAGGTGACAGCGGACTGCCCGGAGAAGTAAATATAGAGATATTGTGGGTACATACGACACATACCCCTCTGGAAACAATACAGGAGAATCCAATGCCACACTTTCTACGTTTACAAAATCTGTTTCTATGTATGACAAATTGAAAAAAGAATACTCCAATCCTGTTTATAAAGTTCCGTGGCTGCTGAAAGATAAGAAACCTACAGATTATTTTGCAAGCTGGCTTTGTGTGGAAAAAGACAAAGAAGTTACATTGTCATTACGGGTACAGCTAAAGGACAAGAAAAACCTTCCTAAGGAATTGGTAATTGCTTATGATAAAACATTATGCGAAATATCTACAAAACAGGGCAAAGGAACAGAAAACGAGAAAGCAGACCCTGCAAAAAATACCCATTATGCCAAAATAACAATTGATAAAGATGATGACTACAAGCTGGAAGATGAAGTAAAAATAAAAGTAATCAAAGATATTAATACAGCACAAACCATAAAGGTGCTTTGTGATGATAAAGAAGCAGGGTTTTTGAAATTGTATCCGAATATAGTTAAAAAATTGAATGTGGTTTGTGTAAAAGTTAATGCTAGTATAAGAAACAAAAACGAAAATACTGGAATTATTAAAGGTAAATCAAATTTAGAAATTTATCTTTTGGAATCTTTAATAAAGATTAACATTAGTGAAGAAATAACTTTAAAGATTACTTTAAATAGTGATAAAACACCCAATACAGATTTACGCTTACCGACTGTAACAGATGGAACAAGCATTAATATGTCCGGAAACATTCGCGGGACAAAATTTTCCGATTATATGGATTCAAAACTCAAACAAAA
Source organism: Chryseobacterium sp. FP211-J200 (assembly GCF_001643375.1). Classification (GTDB taxonomy): domain Bacteria; phylum Bacteroidota; class Bacteroidia; order Flavobacteriales; family Weeksellaceae; genus Epilithonimonas; species Epilithonimonas ginsengisoli. The sequence goes on along the minus strand of NZ_LSHB01000007.1, from coordinate 38,506 downwards.
ATTTCCAATGCCGGATGGCTCGGGAAAATATGATAAATATTTAAGATTGTATTTTTTCAAAGAAAAGGCTTTTATAGTCGATAAAGGAAACAATGTGCCTATTGCAAGGATCGGTACTCCCATAGGAGGAGAAAGGGGCTTTATGTTCGACGGGATTAGTGATATAGATGTCGCCCACGAAGCGATGCACGCCATTGCTTTGGGGCACGCTTTCGGTAAAAATGAAAACATCAATGCAACTACGCCTTACCTTTATGAATATATGCGTACTGAAAATGTCATGGACTATGCCAACCTGGATCATAAGGAAAAATATGCCACCTGGAAGTGGCAATGGGACAAACTTAGAAATTCTAAATTATTAACGGAATGAAAATAATAAAATTTCTTTTTCATATAATAATTTCATTAGGTTTTTTTCAATGTCAATCACAAAGTAATATAAAAAATAATAAAGTGTTAATAAATAATTCTTTTGAAACGCTCAACTTTTCTAAGCTTAAAAAGGCAGATATTCAACCTACTATGCCTAATAGTGAAATAGTTTATGAAATAGTTTATGAAACTATTTCTAATGGTGACAAAATTGAATTTTCAAACTCATATAACAGAATATATAAAAAGCGAGGCTGGTTCAATATATATAAAGAATATTACGCAAATGGGAATATTAAATCTAAGGGAGTTGAAAACAAAACCTATAATGGTGATTATGGATTACTATACGAATTCAATGAGCAGGGACAACTCACAAAAACCACAGATTTCGAAAAAGACTGGCATACATCTTTTGAAAGTATTACCGAGATAGCCACCAGATACAAGAAAAAATACGATTACAAAGCAGAAACAGCGATAGATGGTGTAATAAATGACAACACCAATTGGGAGCAGGATTATGTTATTATCCGCAGAAAAGAAGAGATTGGAAAACGGTATTGGTATATAGAATTTAATCGGCCACAATACGAAAATCCTTTGAACAAAAAAGTAGAAAGAGTGGTCGTTGTTGTGGATGATGCCACAGGAAAAGAACTTGAAAAGCTGCATTATTTTGATTTTTACAATACTTTTTTCAAAGATCCTTTGAAAGAAACAATTTAAAAACATTGTACATAAGTAAATAAAACCGCAGAAATAAAATTAAAACATATACCAATAACCCATGAGAAAGAAATTTTTGGCAGTTACGTTCTTTGTCATTTCCTGTTCGTTAACTTGTGCGCAAGGTTTAACGGCTTCCGACACTTCCAAAGAGAGCGTAAAAAGGTACCAAAACATTATAAAAAGCAACAAACAATTGGTAGATTTCATTGAATATACTTTTGTGCAGAAAGGAATTCCGAGGCATCTAAAAAATCTTGCAGTCATAGAATCGGGATTGGACCACAACCAGGTTTCTCATGCGGGAGCAAAAGGTTTGTGGCAGTTTATGAGTGGCCATGCCAATGATTATGGTTTGACAGATGCGAACAGAAGTGATATGTACAAAAGCACCAAGACCGCTGCCATTTCCCTGAAAAATCTATACAAGAAATATGGAAATTGGGTGACGGTGGTCGCTGCGTATAATTGTGGTGAAGGTAACATTCAAAAGGCGATGAATAAGGCAGGTTCTAGAGCGTACACAGATTTTGCACCTTATCTGCCTTCAGAAACGCAAAATCATGTCAAAAAATATCTGAATGCCAGCTACGCCACCGGAGAACTGGAGCAGGTGCTGAATGATTACAGGAATTTTGCAGCCAACCGAAAGGCTTTCGTTCCTTTTAAATCTGATTTTTCCGCCTCACAGGAAAATCTGGCTGAGACAAAGCTAAATGGCGCTTTCAGTATCGATGCAATTGCCAGTTGGCTGGAGATCGATAAAGAACAGATCTTGACCTGGAATCCTAAGTTGGAACAAGAACTTAATGAAAAGGGAGAAAGCGATTTTTACTTACCCAAGGATCTAATGGTCAATTTTTTGATGAACAAAAATAAAATACTGACCAGCTCTCTGAAAAACTAATAGTAAACCGCAAACATGGAAAATCAAAACTACAAGATCCCTTTCAATCCTTCCAGTATGATGACCAGCAATGGCCAGATAGAAACCTGCGACATTGCCGAGAGTATCGCACAAAATATCATGCTTCTTATTATCACAAAAAAAGGTGAGAACAGATATGATGAAAACTACGGCAACGATGTCTGGAATGTAGAATTTGACAATGGTGTCACACCCGCAATGTGGGAAAATCTATTTGTCAGCAGTTTACAAAGACAGATTGCAGAACATGAGCCCAGACTTGTGAATGCTATTGTACAGGCACATATCAACTACGTAGAACACAGTTACGAGACCAAAGGCTTCAGCGAGGTGAAGAAAAAGGTGAAAGTTGGCATCAACGCCAAATTGGAATCTACAGGAGAGCGATTCAACTTTTCTACAGAGTTATTTCTAAGTCCAATGTCCATCGATTAAAACAAAAAACCATGAATTTTGATCAACAACAGACTTTTTCCAAAGAAGTCATAAAAGCACGTATGCTTCAAAATGCCACCAAACTTTGGGGACTGAAGAATATTCAATCTCTCGATCCATTTGTGAAGCTTTTGATAGATGCCTTTAGTACAGAAGTTTTTAAAGCTAATAACGAGATACAGACCGTCAATGGCAGGATACTCGAACGTTTGGCAAAGTTGCTGACGCCGACCAATTATACACATCCTACGCCTTCGCATGCCATCGCATTCTGTACGCCTGAAGAAGACACGGAGATTCTGATGGAACACTCTGAATTTTTCTTTAAAAAGCATCTTAATTCTTTTCGCAAGACGCAGTCAGACAAACAGGTGGAGATTCCATTTACGCCGGTAGATAATATCAATCTTGTGAGGGCACAAAATATTTTGATGGTTGCAGGAAGTACGGTCTATCATATCGATGAACAACTTAACAAAATTCCTATACAGCGCATCTCACAGGATGTTTCTGAGTATAGGAATATTACTATTGGTATAGATGTCAGCCATTACAGTTCGGAAATGTTTCCCGAGAAAATAAGTCTTTTTTGTTCCAATCCAACTTATGAAAAAGTAGATTTTGTGTATCGACTTCTGCCTCACATCAAGGTTTTTCACAATAATATTCCATTGCAGGTCTCATCTGGTATTAGTTATAATGAAGCTGCTGAATCGGAAGGTTATGAAGGTATTTTTGAAGAGCAATCGATCCGGCACAAGATCAAGCAGGATGTCAAAAATCTGTATCACCATAAATTCATAGAGGTCAGTGGGATCTACCCATCTCTTTTCAAAAAATTGTCTTCTGGTCTTCCAGAAAATATAGATGATGGAAGTTCGGCATTTGATCAATTCAGAAATAAAAAAATACTTTGGCTCAAGATGGAATTTCCGCCACAGTTTACCTCGGAGATCCTCGAGAATTTCTCTTTTGTGCTAAATGCTTTTCCTGTCTACAATCGTGGCTGGAAAAAAACAGAATACAATCTGGATATCATGGGAAATAACATTCCTATGGAAACCAATGAAGAAGAATTTTTCCTGTATGTCGAAGAAGTGGTAGATGGTTTAGGAAAAAGATATACAGAAATACCATTCACTCCAAATGATGAGATTGAAAAGGGCCTTTTCACAGTGAGAAAAGGTGGTATGGAGCGTTTTACCCAACGTAATGCAACAGACCTGATGTCACATGTCATGGAGCTGTTGAGAGATGAAGTTGCGGCTTTTGCCATCATCAATAGGGACAAAGTGAAAGATGTCTTGGGCGAGATCTCGGATAAAATGAAAGGCCTGATGAAAAAAGTAGACCAGGCAAACAAGGAACTGAAGGAAGACGTCAACTATGTTATCATTGAACCTTTGGAGAATTCGGTCCATACGTATGCTTCATTCTGGATCTCGCATGCTTCATTGGCAAATAGCCTTCGACCTGGCACAGATCTCAATTCTCAGAAGAAACTTCAGGTCATTACCTTAATTACGGAAACTACAGGTGGTGCGGAAGAGAAAAAACAGTCCGATACCATCCTTGCTTACAAATATGCTCTCACCAGCAGAGATAAGATCATTTCCGCAGAAGATGTGAAAAACTATTGCAAAATGATGCTGAACAGTGAACTGAAAAAAATTACGGTCAGACGTGGTACTATGATCAGTGATAAGCCTAGAGAAGGTTTTATCAGAACTGTCGATGTAGAGATCACACCACAGAATTACACTTTCTACGGAAGAAAATATTGGGATAATCTATCCGATGTTCTAAAGAATAATATCAAAGCAAAAGCAATCGATGGCGTAGAATATCGGGTAATGATAGTGGAAGATGCAATGCATTTGGAAGTTTAAATCAATAATGGAATGATAAAAGAAAATCCGCATATCTCAGAACTGAAATACAATAAGCTAGGCACCGATTTTAAAATAGAATCTGTTGCAGCCAACCTGTTGAAATATTACAACAACAGTTCCAGCATCTACGTGAAGAGAATTGGTATCAATGACAGACCTTACCTCAAGGATATCAAGAATATCTATTCCACTTATTATGGGTTGGACAACGAGACCATTATCATGGAGACCTATCGGGAGAGCATCTATGATTATCTGCCAGAGGGATTATTTCATCCGCCATCTTTGGGCGCTGCTTCTAGTAGAGGTGTAGAAAGTGTGGTGAAGGAGATCAGGAAGCAAAAAGAAGTAGAGGAGAACGCTAGAAATTTTTTCCAACCTTTTGAACAAGAGTTTTTTTATACGGAAGTTTCTGCGTTGCTGAAAGAAATGGAGTTTGATATCGCTGATCAGTCCGATACACTTGTCAATACCTTTGCCGAACTTTGGCCACTCCTGAAAAAAGTGGACTCGGAAACCGCAAAGACTTTTTTTTATATCCTGCCTTTCCTGCATGAGGTGAGAGGGAACAAACGCTGGATAGAAAGATTTTTAACCGCCTTTTTGAATGTAAAAGTACAGATAGATTTCGTGCCAAATACAATCGATGAACACGATGATGAATCTGGCATTTGTTCTTTGGGAAATGCAAAGTTGGGCATTACACTCATCCCAAGTGGTAATCATATGGATGGAGAAAGAAATTGGCAGGTCAGCATTGGGGCGATCCCCTATGGTCAGATACACAAATATGTTCCGGGGACGCCGTTCCGTGATCTGCTTCAAAGTATCTATGATTATCTCATCCCGATCACGGTGAAGATCGAGGAAAAATTTATTACAAAAAAGAGCGACAATTCTTTTATTATAAATGCATCAGAAAATACAAATCGCTTGGGATATTCGACATATATTTAATATATTTAACAAAACAAAACTAAAAACGAAATATGGAAATAGGTTCTGTAAAAGGAATTTTCTTGAGATATCTTCTGATGCCAATCATTGCAGGGATTTTAGTATTTATTCTGGCACTCATTCGCAAAAGTAAACCTGCTATCAAGATAAAGCACATCATTTTCTATGTTCTGATATCAGGCTTTTGTCTCTGTTTACCGGGATTTCTAGGCTTCTCTGGTAATCTTTTCAATCCATATTGGTATCTTTTCGCACAGTTGGTGTACCTCGGATTAGGCATAGCGCATGTCAATCTGCTGCATTATTATTTCAGAAAGCATATCGATAAGCTATGGATGAGCATTCTTTTTGAGGCGATCTTAAGTCTCACATGCATTCTCATTGGTGGTTTCCTGTTTACTTTGATCTTCAAATGGATGAGTAAAGATCTGGGGAATCCGTATATGGCTGCGACTAGCATCGTTATTTTCGTCGTTCCGTTGATTTTCTATTATTGCTATGTTCAATTCATTAGTATTCCTTTTGATATCTACAAAACCTGGAAGTTCGATCCGGACCAGAAACCGCACAATTTCCAAGGAGTCGATTTTGATAAATTGATGGTGCTAAATGTAGAACTGAGCAAGAATTCTGAAGACCAACAGAGATTTATCGTGAAAGCAAAGACACTTCCGACAGGTATTACTTTTGGAGATTGGTTCTACAGAGTGGTGGACGACTACAACCACAAAAACCCGAATGCAACTATCAAACTGATGGATTCTGGAAACGAACCATATTATTGGATCTTCTATATCAAGAGGTCATTCTTTAGCATTAGAAAATACATTGATTTTGAACAAGACATAATAACCAATAAAATCACCGAGAACCAGATCGTGATCTGTAAAAGGGTCATCAGACATCAGGAGGAAGGTAATATTGCTAACCAAATAAGCTCAACATTATGATACAGCCAATAAAACATTACGCCGTAAATTGGGTAGACGGCATGAAGATATCCAAGGATCATCTTGTACAACAGGAGGACTTTATGATAGATTCTATAAGGGATTCCAATTCTATACAGATCAATTCCTTTAATTTCGGACTGCTTCCCATCACAGAAAAATTTGGCGATAAAACCATCTATGAGTTACAAAGCACAGCGACAAATGATGCCCAACTCATTATCAAAAAATGTACAGCCGTTACTCTTGCAGGCTACCGAATTGAATTATTTGATTACAAGGTCAATATCAGGAATCTTGCGAAAAATATGTCTCAGAATCAGGAAGAAGTAGATGGGGAATTCTATATCCTGGCGTCGGTCAATCCTTTTGACCACGTTTCTTTTGGTGATATAGATGCCGATGAGATTCCGCCAAGACATCCGTTTACAAAACCAAATTACCGCATCGAGCTGGTAGATGTTTCTGTTCTCAATAGCAGCTATTCAGGCGGAAATTATCTGGTGCTTGGAAAAGTAGCGATGAAATCCGGAATGGCGCAGATAGATGCCAACTTTATCCCGCCCTGCAGCTCCGTAGAAAGTCATCCAAAGCTGGTAGAGTATTACAATAGCTATTCCAATTCTTTGAGTAATCTGAGACAATACGCATTCAAGATCATTCAAAAAACGGCGCATAAAAATCAAAATACGACACTTGCGGAAAATGTGAAAACACTCTGCAAGACCATTGTGAAAAATATTGGAGAAAACTATTTTCAGTTCAAAAATATTGTGACAGAGCAACCACCAATTTTTCTTATCAATATTTTCTCAAAACTGGCACTTCAACTATACAATGATACCCAACTTATGGTTCAGGCTGAACTAGAGGAGATGCTGAACTACAGTTTGGAATGGAGCGAGATCACGCCACATTCTCTACTCAATCAGTTGACGCTTTCTGCCGAGATCACCTACGATCATCACAATACGGGAGAATATTTTTTCAATATCAATCAGATGTTGAAAAGTCTGGAATTGATCTTCGGTAAATTGAGTGAACTGGATTACATTGGTCAAAGAAAAGAGAATATCATCGTCAATGAACAGGAAGTAAGATCCAACAACGACCCGAAAAAAGGTTGGAGTGTCATTGACTAACGCTCACTATTTTCACTTTATAAAAATCATGATCCCAAGACATTACGTCTTTGGGATTTTTTGTTTAATAGACCCATATCGTAGAATTACTACACTTTTTGAAATAGTCTTTTAGAACAATAGATCATCATGATTAATTTTTTAAATTTATAAAGCACAATTTTATTTTTTCAAAAATACAAGACCATGGATGAAAATATTCTGATATATGAGGTGAAGCCTGGAGAAACTCTCGACCTTATCGGAGCAAAGATTGGAATGACAGGCGACCAGTTGAAGGATTTCCATAACAGCCATTGCGAAAAGATGGAAAAGTTATGGTTCAACAATCTCGTTGGCGTGAAGCAGATCATCATCCCAAAAGCATATCAAAGTCCCGAACAACTAAGTCTTGCAAGGAAAATAGAACTTCCATCATCAAGTGTCACACGGGATTTCTATTCAAATTCCTATGCTGTGAAGGAGACATTTGTCAATACGTCGCAGGATGATCTGGAACTGGATTATAAAGTTGAGGTCAATTTCAGGTCAAAAAAGGAAACCAATATTGCTGATGAGATCATAGATGTAAGTTGTACAGATTTCAAAAAGAATGGAACAAAACCTGATGACAAAATGAGTTTGATCTCACTTGCATGCATCGAGGCAATCTATCCAATGTCTTTCATCGTTCCTTTTCAGGGCAAGATCTCCGGTATTTTTGAATTTGAAAAGCTTAAAGATAAGTTCCGAAATGAAAGACCAGATCTGGAAGAGTTCTTTATCGGCGAGGTCTATCGATCATATCTTGATAAATTCCAAGAAAGTTTGGAGAATCGAGATCATATTCTGAAACAGTTTTCGTCCTCCTTACTTTATCAAGTCCTTTTCCCAAAAATGGAGTGGTTTCACAAGTTTGATAGTTGGACAGAAGGATTTTATTTCCTACAAAATTCGTTTTTGCTAAAGTGTTCTATGCGTGCAGAGTACAATCATGAAGGAACTGAAGTTGTAGAGACTTTGCTTACTGGAAATATCAAAGATGCTTTCAGCCTTCAGGAAATTCTACGCGGAATATCGTTTGATCAGGAATCTGAGGAATTAGCAGATGGCGAAATCGAAATACGATATTTAACGGACAAAAAGACAAAGAAAATGCTTGAGGCAGAGGCTTCCGTAACTTTCAGGAATGAGGATGAGCTTTACAGAAAACAAACTTTAAAAATAACACACGATGAAAAAATATCCTGACCACAATAATTTGTCTCAAGAAGAAGATGAATTTGTTCAACCTGATCTGGAAAGATTGGAAAATAATGACGAATCTGATCCTACGAATGACTTCGAAGATGAATCGATAGACGAAGGACAGGACACGATGGAAGAAGAGACTTCACAGCCGGAGGGAAATGAAGAATCAACTGACGAAAACGAAAGTGAAACAGAGCAAGATAAGCAAAGTGAGAGCAGCTCTAGCGAACATGATGGTAAATACTTCGTTGTTCAAAAAGGAATGGCGTGTTGTGACAAAGGCGCAAAGTTTCCGAACTTCAAAGTGACCAGCCATCAAAAACATTTTTGGAATGACGAAAAAGGTGAAGTTGATTATTTAGCTGTTACGGAAGATGATCTTATCTTCAATCCGCCTGCAATGCCTTTTGGGACGTGCAGTGTAAAAAACGGAAATCCCTGTGCTTACGCACCTGCCGGCAAATGGACAAAGACTTACGACAAGGTAAAAGTGATGGGCAAAAGTGCCGTGACAGAAATATCAGAATTGATGTGCGCAACAGGTGGGAAAATCACAGTCATGAAACACGGCCAGCAAAGCGAAGCTGGAAAAAGTAATGTGAATAATGCAAATTCTCAGGAACAGCAGGCATATAATCCTATTGTGGATTTTGAAGAGTTTCAGGAAGAAATGAATCCGGATAGTTTTGAGGTAGAATAAAAAAAGACAAATTATGAATGTAATAAAAGGAAATACAAGCCCAAAAGCAGAAGAAAAAAATTTCTATGAAATTAGTTCAATGTTTGAATTTGGAACTTCTCTATTTGCAAAACAGCCGGTAGAAAAATATATCTGGACATTATTTAAAAAAGATAAAACACTTGGCTGGAAACAAGTTTCAAATAATATAAAATATGGTGAAAAAGTACCTTATATTTTTGGCGAAAAAGTAGTAGGGATTCCATATAAAATCGAGGTGCACAAGGAAGGGAAAAACTTAATGAATGTGACTGAAAAAAAGTTAATTGCAAATTTAATAGTAACTCCTAGAAGTTTTAAAGAACCAGTAATTGGCAGGGTAATATTGTTGAATCGTGGAAACGCCAATATCAATAAAGCAAAATTCAATGAAAGCTTGAGTGCTGAAGCACGGACAGCCAATCTGTTTGGAAAAGAAATTACATTCTACCTTTGGGAAGAAGGAGCTTCAGAATCTGAAAAATATAAGAAACCAAAAACGGCAAGAGTTGATAAAAATGGAATAGCAAAAGTGCAGTTTAGTTTAATGGATTATGCTACGCAACCAACTCTTGTGAGCTTTTTCACAAGAAATTCAAATGCCACAAAGAAATTTTTTGTTACTGCTCAATATGAAAACAAAACTATTTCTAACAAGGAATCTGTAGAAGTAAGCAATTCATCAACACCAACAACTACTACTCCCAAAACCACAACACAACCTGAATCTACTGTTTATTCTATCATCCAAAATACTACTGATGTTGTCGCAGATGGGCTTGGTAAGATTGGTGATTTTATTGTGGACCAGGTGAAATCTACTACACAGGTAAATCCACAACCCAGCGGACAAAAACAAGAAGATAGAGAATGTCCTAGATGTAAAAAAGTAACTATTGAAGAACTTCAAAAAATATTTACAGCTGTTAAAAATCCTAGTGATTTGGAAGAGATTGTAAAACATTTCAACAATGGAGCAAAATATTTCGGAATTGACACTTGTTTAAAGAAAGCGCACTTTTTTGCGCAAGTACTAAAAGAAACGGGAAGTTCTTTAACAATTAAAAGCCCTGAAAGTATGAATTACTCCACCGATGCTCTTAAAAATGGCTATTGGTATAGTGAAGGCACGAATTGGGTAAAAGGTAATTTGAATACCAAAAAAGGTGGATATTTTGCAAATGGCAGCAAAAAGAAATCTTGTAATTTATCTTATTTTAGAAGTAATCCGGATGTTGCTGAAAAATATGGTCGAAAAGATTTAAATAGTTATCGAGATAAAGGAGTTCAAGCTGCAAATGAAGATATGCTTGCTAATTATGCTTATTCTAACAAATACGGCAATGGCAGTGTAGAATCTGGCGATGGAAGTAAATATAGAGGCAAAGGTCTAATTCAATTAACTTGGAAAGAGAATTATGAAAAAGTAAATAATGAAATTAAACATTTTGATCCAAGTGTAGATATTGTTTCGTCTCCTAAGGATATTCTTACCGACAAAAAATATGCTGTTTATTCTGCAATGGGATTTTGGAAATGGAAAAAGATCAGCGACGTCATTAAAAAAGATAAATCTCCTGAAATTGTAGATAAAGTCACTTATCTCATTAATAAAGAAGATGACGAAGAATCTAAGAAAAAAAGAAAATCTAATTTTCAGAATATTACAAGTAAGGTTTTCAGAATAGATGAATGTGAACCAGGTGTGGTTCAACCGAAAACAACAAAACCATCGGGAAAATGGCATAATCCTGTTGATAACCCACGGAGAACTAAATATAATTCATCAGGAAATATAAAACCTGTAAATGGAGCTTATGGAGATGTTAGAGACAGCTATACCAAATACCATTCTGGTCTAGATTTATTTGCATTACCATATATTAAAGATGAATTTGAAGGAACTCCAGTTTATGCTTGCCTGGATGGCGATGTTGTGGAATCAACCCCAGGAAATTCTGCGGGACAAACTATTAGAATCAAAATTGAAAATGTAAAAGACTTATTAGAACAAGAAAAAAAGGTTAATTATCAATTAGAATTTACAAAAGGCGAAGAAAAAGGGATTGACATAAAAGAAACTGATGATGTTTACCTTATTTATATGCACTTGAGTAAAAGAGTAGTACAAAGCGGAAAAGTTACAGCAGGCACACTTATCGGATACTCTGGAGTTTCTGGAAGTATTGCAAGCAATATTCCAAGTCCTCATCTACATTTAGAAATAGCGACTGTACAAAATGCTTATGGTACAAAAAAGGCAAAAAGAACTAACCCAGCTAGATTTATAAAATTAAATTCTTATGATACGAAAGATCAAGATGATGCTGTCAACTACAAATATAAACAAGATGGTACAAAAACAAAATGGAATCCTCAAAAAGCTGATCAACGAGGTTTATAAATTTAGATTTATTGTGATATTTTCGGTTTGCATTTTTTGTAAAGGACAAGAGATGGATATTATTAACAAACCTTTTTCATTAGAAAAATATTCTGAAAAGATTTGCAATGATGGTTCATTTACTGTTTTGCAGTCAAAAAAAATTAAGGAAATTTTTAATGAAAATTCTAAATATTTTATTCAAAAGGGATGGCAAAAAATTGGTCAAAGTGATTATATAGTTACTGAATTAATCGCAAGTAATGAAACTGATTTATCCAAAATAGAATCTAAAAGAAGCACAAAATATTTGTTTATCACTGGAAATAAAATATTAAAAGACACTTTGAAAATTAAAAAGAAATTTGACTATTCTATTTGTCAATTAGACAAGGAGAACAGAAAAATTGGTCTAGCAGTAGGCAAATATAAAATGAGTGCAGGTAATGAATTTTTTGAAATTCATCATTTGTATCAAATAGATACTGAAGGAAAAATTAAAAAAATTAAATTGAGTACTACTGTTTTTGACTGTCCGGCTCCCAGTGATTATGTAAAAGATGAAGAACCAGATTCGTATACATTTGGAGTTGTGGGAGGAAAAAAACTTAACAGATACTGGTATGAAAACTCTTTAAATAATCAATAAATGAAACACTTAATAACTATAATTTCTAGTGCACTTATTTTTTTTGGTTGTGAACAAAATTCAAATAATCATTTTAAAAATGAAAGTAAGAATTTGCAATCAAAAATAATAGTCAGTGATTTAGTAAAGCCGAACAAAACTAAAATTAATCCTGACACACTAAAAGTTCAAGAAAAATTTGCTGATAAATGGGCATTTAATAAAGAAACAATTTTTCTTTTTCTTTCAGAAGAATCAGATAACTTTTACAAATATGGAAAACTTAAAATTGGAACTATTGAATCCGGAAAATTTATCCGAATACCGAAGGAAGATTCACCTTATATGGGTTTCGAGAAAATGGTTATTAAATTCCCTTATTTTACCATTGAACAATCTTATAGAGAAGGAGAACACACCAACTATGAATATATTACATTTAAGAAAGAAGCCCAATCAATTTATTTGTACAAGTATGCGATTGATTACACCAATATCCATAATCTTGAAGAGGACGTTTTAGGTCTTCGTCTTGACCAAAAAACAATAGGAAAAGTTAAAATAGAAGATGTTACTTCCGAGTTTCTGGCTTCGCTAAGAGATTAAAGAATATTACAAACTTAATAATAACACCAATCAAAGCCAAAACAGAGATTTATCAGAATTTCCTAAGAGAGTTTAAGACCAGATTCAATAAGAGAAATGAGAACTTTTTAACAAAAATAGCAGAAGAAAATTTACCTGCCATATCAGATTCGTCTACGAAGACTTTAAAACAATCAATTTTGAAAACGCTAATTCGGATGATTTAAAAAAGCTGAATCATTAACTCAGACTATAAATAGCCAGTTTTGAATAGATAATGCTCTGCTTCCACTTTTATAATTATACTAAGATGAAAAAACTATTGATCATTCTATTTTTAATCGGTTTGATGACAACGTTTGGATTGACTGTAAATTCATGCTCAAAAACAGATAAACCAGATTATAAAAATCAGGTAGTTACTTCGAAAATTGATTCTTCATCAAATGAAAAAACGGTTTATTTTCACTTGCCTCCACTTCAAAAATTGGCAGATAGGTCGCCGATAATAAGGGCGGAATCTTTTGGAAATGAAAATGAAGAAATTAGATATCTTGTAGGAGATATCTTAATACTGTCTGTTGATACGAAAATAGCTTATTTGAGTCTTTTACCAAAAACTACCGAAGATGATAATTTTTATATAAACTTAGTTGTTCAAGACAAAAATGATAATGTTCCCACAGTTGCGAAAGAATGGTTGATCAATAATGACAATGGAAAGTCAATTGTCCTGGCAGAGTTTTATGAAAGTTTCAAAGATGAAATTTTAGTAATTTTAGAGAAAGAAAAAACGAAACCTTTAGATCAAAAGCTTTCTTTGCTACCATATGATCAAATAAAAGAAACGTCTTTAAAAAGAATTTTTGAAACCACTGAACATGATTTACAGGAACTAGTAGAAATTCAAATTGATCTTAATGATCACAAAACAATTTTTCTTGATCGAACTTCAAAAAACCAATTATGTTCGGAATGTAAATCCATAATAATCTATAATGGAGATCTTCTTGGAGAAATCTCTATGGATAAACAAAAAACAGGAATACTGATTTTAGGCTTTTTGGAGCGAATTGATCTCTCACCAAGCGCTTTGCATGTTAGACTTGTCTCATTGGAAAAATAAATTTGCTGCTACATTGTAGAAAGAAACCAAAAAAACTCAACCTCCTTTGATCAACATGACATTCTACAAAAAAATATCATTCTTAACGACCATCATATTATCTGTAATGGTGTTTCATTCCTGTCACTCGCAAGAAAAAGAAAATCCAATGGATAAAAAAGAAATAGAAATAACAGAAAATTATTTCAAAAAACATCATTTTAACAATAATGAAGAAAACTTCAATAATGTCAATGAAAATTTGTTGGGCATTCAACCAGACGTTTTACAAAAAGGTTACAATGATATAATAATTTTTAACGAGCCAACCAATTATCAAATTTCAAAAGAGGGCAAATACATCAAAATTGGTAACGATATCTTGCCTGACCTGGATAGTATTCAAAGTAATATAGAGGATAATATAAGGCAACCTTATTTTGATGAGCTTTTGTCATTAAATAAAATTATTTATCAAAATGACCTCACTTCAATTTTGAATATTGCTTCTAAACATCCGGATCTTGCAATCGACCTAGTAGTGATGTTTAACTATGAAAAAAATGAATCGTTATTACAAGCCGCTATCAGAAATATTCAAAACTGGGAAGATATCGAGCAAAGTAATAGATTATCATTTGTTTTCTTTAATAATAATTTTAAAATTAGAGAAAGACTCTTAAAAGGACTACAGCAAAAAAACGATTTTATTTATGCATTAACTTTTTATTTAGCCGATCATAAAGAAAAAATAACGAAAACAAACAGTGTTCCTTCCGATCTTATAGAAAAGGCTACTGCCTATATTTTGCAACTAGGTCTTGAAAACAAGAATCACATCGATATGCAAATAGATAAATCTTACACTTTACTTAACAACATATACGTTTCGCATCCCGAATTAAAAGAAATCTTTCTAAAAAACAAATATTATGGCTACGCAGATCTTGAAAAATATTCAATTAGCTACGAACTAATAAAAGAGGATAGTCAAGAAAAAAAATATTCTACTATTAAAGACGCAGATGGTTTTACGAACTTGAGAAAAGAAAAAAATTCGTTATCACAAATCTTACAAACAATAAGATCAGGAGAAAAAGTAGAAATTTTAGATAGTTCCGGAGATTGGTGGTTGGTTGTTACCAAACAAGATAGAAAAGGATATGTACATCAAAGCCGGATAAAATCAAATTAAAACAACATCAGACGAAAGGATATTTCATTACAAGAACTGACACTTTAGAAGATGTAGACTCCTCTTCAACAACTAGAAGTTAAATATTATGAAAAAAGCATTAATAATATCATTGATAGTATTTCAATTACTTTCTTGTCAAAAAAATGACAAAAAATCAGCAAAAATTGCATCCAACAATATAACTATGGAAGTACCTAATTGTTTGTATCCTCAACTTAAAGCAGGTTACTCTGCTGAAAAAAGTGAAACAGATTATCCTAATTATGAATATAAAATATCGGATTTAGACTGTTCAATTCCTCTATTAGATAGGGAATTACAAAAAAAATCGTTTAAATTTTTATCCCCAGAAGATTTTTCGACCAAGGTTTATGAAATTTTCCACAGGAAAATAGATTATGGTAAGACTACAAAATACCTCTATATTGATGGTAATAACGCATGTAATAAAGAAATTATCTATAATAAAAATTCTGATGATGAAATGGTTCCTCAATCTTATTATTTAGTAAAAAACAAAAGTTTTATTACCGAATTATTATCTATCCCTGAAATTATTGATTATCAAAAAGAATTTCCAGAATCCATAAAGTATGAAGAAGAACAGGTCAATAAAAATCAAGGTGATGTGAAAATCACAAAATGGAATGAAGATAAAAATCTTGCACAAATCAGGAATAATAATATAGAGAAACTTGTTAGTCGGAATTTGTTTTTATTTAATGATAAAAATGAGCAATTAACCTGGCTTTTATCTAATGATGAAAGTTTCCTAGAGATGCTTTGTAAAGTCTATGGTTATGATAATAATGATAAAATAAACCAACATTTCATAAAAAAAATTATAGTAAATAACAGTATTGATCAAAATATCAATTTCTTTGTCAACGAGAGTTGTGGTAAAAAGCTTGTTATTCATAAGAATTTTATTAATTCATTCAACAATACACTCAAGATCTCCAAAAAATCCAATGATGCTATAATATTAAAAAACATTGCTTCGCGGGTAATGAGTAGTCCTGAGTATGAAAAATTTTCGAGAGAAGATAAGGTGATGTTAGTTAGCTACTTAGCAAACGTTTTTGATCCTCTTTTTAAGACCTACCATAATGATAACACAGATTGGGGAACTCTTACAATCTTAGCAGATGCTAAAGAATTTTATGATGCAGAATGGAACGAAATCACTTCTATAATTGTTAAAAATAATTATTATAACCTTCCTAATCTTAAAATGTCATTAGACTATGCAAACCAATTTGACTCTGTGGGTGCTCCTGATTGATGCAAGTAGAATCTGAATTAATAAATTTTATAAAAAATTACATACATCCTTCTACTATTGTTTTTTATTAAGATGCGAATAAAAAACAGAGCAAATATTTTCTCCAACTGCAGAATAAAGATGAAGAATCAAAAAAAAACCATATTTACAAGTCTAAAAAGTAGTGTATTACTACTATTTTTAATAACTTTTATAAGTTGTAGTTCTCAAGATAAAAAATATATCGATTCTGAGACTATAATTGATAAAAGTCAAAATAATAGTTTGTATCCATCTAAAGTATTAGATGGATTATTCGAAATTAAAAATGGTACCTATAAAGACATCGGAGGTACTAATTATGAAAAATATTCATTACTGGAAATAGGTATTGTTAATAATAAAAAAAACAAATCTATTTTATCGAAAAATATGAGAAGATACCTTCTATTATTTGATAGAAATATACTAAAAGATACTCTCAAAATAGACGAAGGCTTTGATTATTCAATATACCATGACAACAAAAATGATAAAGACAGGATATATGTAGGGAAATATAGCTCACAAACTGAATATTTTCAAGTGTTACAAGTTTATAAAATCAGTCAAAATATCAAGATAGAAAAATACAACTTGAGTATTGATACTTTTTGTCCGATTCCGAACGACTACATAAGTGATGATGATTCAAATTATAAATTTGGTATTGCCAAACAAGCTGCCAAAATCGAAGCAAATGATTACTTATTATTCCAAAAAGAACTACTCTATCAATTCATACTTAATGATATCAACGAAAGGAATATTTTATCGGTCAATGCTAGAAGTAAAATTGAAACAGTAGTTCACAATTATTATAATGCTAAAGATTTCAATACAAAGGAATTTCATCAAAGAATGTTAAAAGGAGCTACAACCAATAAAAAATATGTTGAATTATTACCCATATGGTTAAATTCGATTCAAACTTTAGATTTGGATGATGTAATTCCTCATGATGATGTTCCAAATTGGAGGTATCCATATGACGAAATTAATTCCTTTAAACCCGTCCTTTTATTTTACACTGATTTAGCAGATACTGACAAAACCTATAGTATTCCTTTTTATCATATGGCATTATACACCTCTTTAGTTTCATGGAAAAAGCGAAAATCTTTTTTTGAAGAAATAAAGCAAGTCAAAATAAAAATAAAAAGTGAAGTTATTCAAGATTGATAAAATTAATATTTCCATTAAAAAATAATATTTAGAGTTCGAAAATTGACGCAGAAAACATAATGACAGAAAAATTTGATAAAAATGGAAATACAGTTAAATAAAATTTTTAAAATATTGTGGCTTTTGCTGTTTTTTATAACGTGTAAAGGACAAGATGATAAACCAACAAAACAACAGGAAAAAAAACATACCAAGGAAAACAAAATTGATTTTCTTGATAAAAAATATTTTTCTCTATATTCCTTAGATGCTAATAATAAAATACCAACGATGTCTTATTATGACAAAAAAATTGGACAATTTACATTATATTATTTAGGGAAAAATAAAGAATTACAACAGTTATGGGATAACTTTGATTCTAAAAACAATCTAACTTATGAAGAGGCCCCTGATGAAAATTATTATAATAATTTAAATAAATTAATACGCCAAAAACTGAATATAAGTAATTATGATATTTTTTCAGAATATATTACTCCTCAGTATTTGAAGATAGAGAAAGATGAATTATTGTATTCCTATCCCTTAATAAAAAAAATTATAAATATCAAAACGAAAATCATGAGTGCTTACTTATAAAAGAAGAAAAAATAGTTTCGAACACCAACATTATAACTTTAAATTATCTGAATAAATTAAATAATACACAAAATTTAATTGACCAGGACGACTATGAAACAACTGTTGATACAGATAAAAAATACCAAACAATCTTACTATATAAGTATTTGAAAAATGGAATTAATAAAAATAATATAAAAGACATTTCAACTGTAGAGAAGATTGAAACAGTAATTGGAAATTATATTCTTCAAAAAGATTTTTATAAGCCCTCTTTTTTTGAAAGAGAATCTAAAATAATAGATAATTCTATAAGCGAAGAACAATTAAAAATTTGGTTGACCTGTAATGAGAAAGTAAATTTTATTGATGTAGTGAACGAAAATATCTTGTTTGATGATTGGAACTATCCGTACAAAAAAATTACATCAATGAAAGATATAGTTGATCTTTACGAATATAAAAACGAGGAATATGGTCATACATACAAAGTTGATGCACTTCCACAGCAAATGGCTTTCTACATGTACTTTTTGCCATGGAAACAGAGAGAAAAAGTTTACAAAGAAATAGATGCTTTAAAAAAACAATTACAAAAAAATAAGAACGATTAATTTAATTTTAAGAGTATGAATAATTTTTTTGCATTAATACTAAGTTTAACTCTAATAAGCTGTTCTGGTAAAGATCAAAATAATGATGTTGCTTCACAACAAGTGGTAACTCAACAGAAAGGGTATAAAAAAATAAGTAACAAAAGCAGTATTAAAAGTAATGACGCTTCTATCGCACCGAATGAAAAAGATGAAATTAAAAAACTGCAAAAACAAACTCCTTACGAACACAGTACAATAACAACTCAAAACATCTTTATTGATTTAAATTTGGACGGTAATAAGGAGAACTTTGAAGTTAATTTTAATGACGGAACTATAAAGGGAAATAAAAATTGGGAGAGAGAAATTTTTCTTGATAAAAAGTCTCTAATTATTCAGAAACAATTGGAGGACAATAATCCTCACGATCTTATTAATTATAAATACTATTTCAATGAATTGAACAATTCTGTCATTTTGGAGAAAGTTGAATTTAAAAAAGAAACGTATGTTGAAAACTATGATATATGCAAATTAAACTACACCTATCTTCCTAAAGACAACATCTACTTTTCCCAAGTAGATTTTTTTAACCTGCAGTTTTTATATGCATTGGTGAGAGATATCAACCTCAAAGAAGCAACTGAAATTACAACGAGAACAAATCAAAAATATAATTGCACGTCACCGCTAAGCACGAAAGAATTAGATTTTCTTATAGAAAAAAGTGTATTGGACAATAATTCTGTTAATAGTTACAATAACCTTGCATATTATCTGGAACAAAATAAACAGTATCGGGAATCAGTTTTCTTGCTTAAAAATATTTTAGGAAAATATCCCATTCGCGTAGTAGCATGGATCAATTATGGTGATTCTTTATGGGGAATGAATAATAAAATAGCGGCTAAAGAGGCTTATAAGAAATACATATCTTTAATGAAAAGCCAAAACAAAGATTCATCAAAAATTCCTAAGAGAGTTTATGACCGGATTCAATAAGAGAAATGAGAACTTTTTAACAAAAATAGCAGTAGAAAATTTACCTGCATCTATTAAAATGAAGTATTTATTTATATTTAGACTTGCGACAACTTTATTTATTACATCTTGTAACGGACAGGATTCTTTAAAAACTGCACCCTACAACATATCAAAAGAAGGAGATGGAATAACGTTTAATTACGACACGCTCTCTGTCGAATATATTGCCCTAGCAAACAAAAGTTTAATAGATAGGTCATACAAATTCCCCACAGATAAAACCTTTGAAACTAGAATTAAGGACATATTTGAGTTTGACATTACTCAATATAAAAATAAAATTGTTGTATTGAAGCCTTCCATGTTTCCGAACATTGCCCTAAAAGAAAAAAAATTCATACTCATAGAAGATCCAGATTTTGATAACAAAGAGAAAATAAACGCAGATCTCCTATTTTATTATAACAATTATCTTTTCAATAATGATAGAATTGCATACAACTATTTAAAACTAAACCAATCCATATTACTAAAAGACCTGGTGCGATTATTCGGTTACAATAAGGATAAAGAATTAGTGAAATTTGCGTTTGACGGATTCGATTTTAATAATGAGATCTCCTTTCATGACTTGATTTTTTCTTACAATATTTCTGATAAAAAATTTTACATCAGAAAAGGGATTTTTGATGATATCGAAAACATCATTTTTGGAGGTGAAACAGAAGATTTCTCTTATGCAAAGGATGGTGTTGGTTACAATAGAGTAAGTAATATCATTGATAAAATATCCGAAAATAAAACGCAATACTTTCAACCAGAGGAAACAATCGCCTATCTGTATGATAAACAATTGAGAATTGGTGTAACTGGTAATATTGAGGAAACGCTTAATAAAAATAGCAGTTATAAAGATTTCTTAGAAAAGAATAATTTTTATGGGTTTGAAAGATTAAGAGACTATGCTGAAACAATTCACCAACCCTCATATGAAATCGTTAATAAAGTTATGAGTTTCAAAATTTACGATAGCGATGGATTTTCAAATTTACGAAAGGAAAAAGGCGCTACTTCAGAAATCGTACAAAAAATAAAATCTGGTGAGAGTGTCGATGTTTTAGATAATTCTGGAGATTGGTTCCTTGTGAAAACAAAAGAAGGAAAGGAAGGATATGTGCATAAAAGCCGGATAAAATCAAATTAAAATAACATCAGTCGAAAGGATATTATCATTACGGGAACTGACACTTTAGTAAAAGTAGGAACAACTGCTAGCAACAAATGGATTAAAACTTAACCAAATCAAAAGTTAGAATTATTTAAATCTACTCATATGAAAAAGAAATATATAATTGTAAGCGTAACTTTCGCTTGTTTGTTAAGTTGTCAGAAGGCTGAAAAGCTAGCTGTACCAAAACCAAAAATAAGTATTGAAAAAAAAATAATTTCAAATAAAAAACAGAATAGTCCAGCTTTTACTTTTAAAATTTTAAAAAAAGATGGCGATGATAGACCAATAGAAATTAAAATAGAAATTACCCGAAATAATAAAATTTCTCAGACCATAACTTACAAACCTAATTTTTGGCAAGTTGCCGAAGAACCTTTTGAAGTAAGTCAGATCAGCTACTTTCAAAACAATACACCAATAAAGGAAGGTGTTGAGAATTTTCATGACTTCATTATAGGTGACTACAATTTTGATGGTCTAGAGGATTTTGCCATACTCTATGATTCTGGAGGAAATGGAGGCCCATCTTATGCGTACTATTTTCAAAATAATAATGAAGAGTTTTATTTGGATCAAGATTTTCTATTAAATCAAGGAAGTTTTCCAAAAAAAATTGATCATATCAATCATACATTAACAACAATTGTACCTGTCGGTTGTTGCAAAACATCCACAACAATTTTTCAATTAGACAAAAATAATGGGTGGAATGTAATTTCCGAAAAAGAAGAAGATATGAAGTAAGAGCTTAAACTTTTGGTGATATCTGAAGTTGCTTAAATATTGGAAAATTTAGTATATCAAAAATTAAAATTATAAAAGAATGAAACATAAGGGTCACTTAATTAGTTTTATATGGATTTTTTTATTGATATCATCATGTAATAAAATATCACATATTGAGAAAGATAAGCTAACTAAAAAAACATTTTATTTTATGGAGATAGGACGGAAAGATATATCTGAAGTGCAATTTCCCGATTATTGGAATATTCAAGCTTATAATGATATCGAAGCTCCACCAATAACTAAAGAAGCTCATTATTTCGAAGAAAAACTAAATGATTTAGATTATTTTGATTCAGTTAAAGGTCGATTGATAAAGACTAAAATTTATAATAATTTATTAACTAAAAAAAACCAAAAAATTGATTCATTGTTTGTTTTGGATTCTATTTCAAATAAAGACATCACTTTTGTTTATATCAAATCCTATAAAACCGAGAATGGTAATTATGAAATTCCTCCTACATTCCAAGATATTGATCTGCTTATTTTTTCAAAATCAAAGTTTAAAGAGAAAGTCAATATATATTCTTACCTAAATTATCCATATGCTGTCGGAATGAGACTTGGTTATCTAAATAATCAAGGAGATTTATATGTAAAGGAATTTGAAACAGATGAAGAAAAGACAACATTTGTGAAAGAAGAGCATATACAAATTTCTGAGGATGGAAATGTTAAATTAGTTTCGTCTGTTAAAAAACCTAAAATAAAAAACCTTGAAGAAATAATAGAAAACACAAAATATTCAATCGATTGGAAAGGTCATTATACAATAACAACCAAGGCAATCAGCCGATATGATAATCTAGAAATTGATTTACTTTACTCAATCACTGTTAAGTCCAATGATACCGCTATTTTAAGTATTGGAGCTGATAGCGTTCAGGATTACGGATGTGAGGGAAGTTTTAAATTAACAAATGAGAATGATATTTTACATGCTAAAGGAGGTAAATGCGACCCAGTTTACGAATTTGACTTTTTTCTTAAAAAAGAAAATGGAAAATATTATATAAAAAGCAAACAATTCTTAAATCCTGATTGGCAGATACTTAACAAAGATTTATAATTTTAGGAGGAACAAAGCAAGAAAAACTTTTTCAAGATTTAAATAAAAAATTCTTCAAATTTTAAAGTTTTATGAATCAAATGCATCTGCAATGATAGGTGAAAAAAACATAATTTTTGAAAACAAGGTGCTGAGCTTTTAGTAACAGAAAAATTTTAAACGAAATGAAAATATATATTATAGCATTCTTTTTATTATTCATAGGATGTGATTCTTCTGGACAAAAAAAAATGGTACAGATTGATAATAGATCTAAACTTCAAATAGATTCTTTAAAAGATGATTACCAAAGAGTCAACAAAAGTGATACAAAAGAAAATGAAAAAAAATATATTGCGAATTTCCCCAATGATTTTTCTCAGTTTCAAGAAACATTTGGATATGATGACAAGCTTGGAAAAGGGAAACCGCTGTACAACGAATCTTACGATTACATTAAGATGTTTTTTCAATGCTTAAAAAATAATCCTAAATTCATTAAGAAAGCTCTAGATATTTCCATTAATGCAAAATGGGATGTTGATGCTGAAAATTTCTTTCAAATGGAACTAGAAACCATGATCTCCAAAAACCCCAGCTTAATATGTGAGCAATTAAACAATTACTCTGATGAACAACAAAAAAGTATTTGGCACTTTATTGCTAATGGGGTAAAGAAAAAAACTGAAATTCCGCAATATTTGTTTAAGATCAAAAATTGTAATCCTAAAGCCTATTCAATCGCTATTGCAAATTTTTCCTCTCAAAGACTTCGAGATTATGATTCGCAGAATCTAAATTTGGACTCCTTATTAAAAGAACTTGCAGATAACTCCTACAAATTGATCTTTGAAAAAAAATGCGACCTCAATGGAGACGGTTTGCAAGATATTATATTGGTCGTCAGTATCAAAAAAGAGTTCACCCAAAACGATATAATAACATTAGATTCTCCTATTTATGTTTTGCTAAATAATGGAGACAAAACATATAAATCGTTAAGGAATAGGGATTTAATCTACACGTTTATGCCTAATACTCCTGCAGAAGGATTCAAGGACGTAGTTGTAAAAAATAATTACTTCACTATTGAACAGCAAGAAGGTGCTGGCTGGTTGTTTATCGACACATACACTACTTTTAAGTACGACATAACTAAAAAAGAAATTATTCTAAGCAAATATGGCAGATCTTTCACAGATAGAAGAGATCCCGATAAATCGATTCGTGACGAAATCTATACCAGCAAAGACTTTAAAACAATCAATTTTGAAAACGCTAATTCGGATGATTTAAAAAAGCTGAATCATTAACTCAGACTATAAATAGCCAGTTTAGAATAGATAATGCTCTGCTTCCACTTTTATAATGATACTAAGATGAAAAAACTATTGATCTTTCTATTTTTAATCGGAGTATTGACAACGTTCGGATTGACTGTAAATTCATGCTCAAAAACAGATAAACCAGATCATAAAAATCAGGTTGCCATTTCGAAAATTGATTCTTCATCACATGAAAAAGCGACTTATTTTCAAATGCCTTCACTTCAAAAATTAGCAGATCGATCTCCGATACTTAAGGCGGAAGCTTTTGGAAATGAAAATGAAGAAATCAGATATATTGTAGGCGATATTTTAATACTGTTAAGTGCTTCAGAAAATGATAATGAATTAAACTTGAAGTTTTGGCATCAGACTATACAATCCACAACAAAATCTTGTTAGATTTATGAATTTTATGGTAAAAGATACTTACAAAAATAAAGATGTTATGAACAATATATTGAAAGACTGTGTCAAAAATGTAGTCCTTGTTTCTTTACTGTTAATATTTGGTGTAAATGTCTATGAATGCAAAAAACAAGGTCAAAACATCAATGACAAAATAACAATCTCAGACGATTATTTAGAGCTCAACCTTGAAAAAATTAAAATTAATGAGAACGAAAAGAATATAATTTATGAACTGGGATCTTCAGTATTAAAAAATGTATTTATAAATTTAGATCTAGAAAAGGAATCAGCAATTTTAAAAATAGAAGATCAAGAAATTTTGATCGGTCTTAATTTTACTTATGACATTAATATTGAAGATGCTATTCAAGAAATTAAAATTCTTAAAAATAAAAATGGTAACATTATTTTTCTATTCCCAACAGCTACAGAAGAATATTTGACCTTTCAAATCCTAAAATACGATCAGCAAAACAAGATCTTTTCTGATGATCATTTTTATTTTGAAACACACGATGATATCAGAAACCTATATCTAAACTCCAAAGCAAGTTTATTCGAAAAAAACAATTCATATCTTCTCAAAATTGGAACTTTTCAATTCAAAGGAGCCTTCCAAATGATAAATACTTTTAAAAATGAAAAATGGGATGGTGTATATTATTATAATCCTTATAAAAGATGCGATTCTATAGGAAACTACTATATAGACATCAAGTCCGGTCATTCAGATTTTGGTTTTAGTGGAAACAGTTCATTCAGCTTTGATATAACCTATAAAGAGATCAATGATTCTTTACACTTATACAGAGCAGACGATTCCAAAGAAATAGGGAAAATATTTGAAGATAAGAATCAATTTTGGATTGAAAGTAACTTAGTGGAAAACAAAGAAGAAGCTACTAAAACAAATATTTTTCCACTTAAATATGCCAAATCTGCAGATGATATAGAATAGGTTTTTATTGTTTTGATGAAATATAAGAGTGGTATGCGAGAGTCTTTCATTTTGAAGAAGCAAAAATAGCTTCGTTCAATGGAAAATTAAATAAAGCATATCAGCAGTTATAAAAATGTCTTTGTAAAATAAATGTTAATCAGAACAAAAAAAATCCTGATGATACCACTGGAAAAGTGTTTCATCAGGATTAGACCTTTATTTTTTTAAGACTGGTGATTATTTTGCACCTGGCCAGATTCCATCATAAGCAGAATTACCATAATCGATTTTCTCTGCACTGATCACGAAGCTGACGAACATATTGTCCTCGTTCAAAGCATCATAATCTACTTCATGCTGGATCACATAACCGTTATCCCATTTCAAAGTCGTCAATGTACCTTCTTCGTGAGACTTGTTGAACGTTACTTCACCGCTTGTTGGCTTGTATTTCCCGTTCAGTAAGCTTTCCAAGATCCCGGAATCTTCTGTTGCTTCCACAGTGATCTTGATCAATGCGTTAGAAGGGTCAGATGCCACTCTTCCTGATACGTCGGTGTTTCTAGATACACCATAATTTAGCTTAAGAATTTTTTGTTCTGTTCCGCCGTTGAATTTTAATACGGCTCTTGAATTGTTTGCCATGATTTCTAAATTTTAAATATTAATAAATGATTTGTTTCTTACTTTTAATATACCAAAGATAGAACCACTGTTTTACATTCTGTGTAGTAGAATTACTACACTTTGTAGAGTTTTTGATTTTCGAATTAATTGATCGTCAATATTTTATTGAATGACAATCAAAATTAGACTTTAAAGATGTGTGATGATAAAGTGGATTTTATTGGATTACTGAGTTTTTAATATTGGTTTTAAAATTCAATTTGGTCAGATGATTTCGGATGTATTCACTTACCTGATATGATGAGAAGTCTTAAACTCATTCAACATGCAAGTGCAGGATACCGCAAGAATTCAAAATGTATATTTTTATAAAGTTGAAAATAAAGCCCTTTATTAGCTTTATTAAAAATCCAATTATGAAATTTAAAAACAACTTTATATTATCTCTATTTGCTCTTTTTATATTTTCATCAACTGTAAAAAGTCAAGACGTTTGGCCGGACGGAACCAAAATCGACAAATGGTTTAAAGAAAACAAACCAACAGACATCAACAAATTAGGCAAAAAATACATTCTTACTGCCAATGGAATGAAGAACGACAGCACGATTCTTCAGACAAAAGAACTTCAGGCAATCATTGATTTGGCGGCTAAAAATGGTGGTGGAGTTGTGGTGGTACCGAAAGGAACATTCCTTATCAGTTCAGTTTTCTTCAAGCAGGGAACGCATTTGCATCTGGAAAATGGAGCAAAACTTAAAGGAAGCGACGATATCAATGATTTTTTCAAGTTTGGCTATTTTGTTGTTTTTGATGTCCCGGAAATACCAAAGCGTATCTATCACTTCTCCGACAGTCATTTTCATCCCGTATTTTTTATCCAGATCCCACATCAGATTTACGGTCTTTGTTGATGCTTCGTAATGCGGTCTTCTTCTCATTCCCCAAGTGAAAGGATTAAGATAGAGTAGCATTGGAAGAAAGATTAAAACAATAAAGATGATGGTCAATAGTTTTTTCATTTTTTGATAATAAATTCAAAACTACGAATTATCTAAAATTTAAGTTATTTTAATTGATCCCAATCTTATTATGAACACAATCTATAAAAATGCTATTGTTAAGAAAGATCTTGTTGCCGAGCATTCCAGACATTCCGGAGAATTTCATCAATGAAAATTGAGCGTTCGAAAAACCTTCCACGTAAGTCACTTCTTTAACTGGAATTTCTATGCCTTTAAATCCGATTTTCTCATTACAATTAGCGGTGTAAGTTGTCAGAATATTATTCCAACTTCTAGATTTCTCAATCTTTACTTTGGAATTTTTAGATTTTAATTTTTGCCATTCCTCTTTGTAGGTTAGTAATTCGAAAGCGCTGGTCCCGGAGTCGTAGAGGAATTTACGTTCTTCGCCTTTCAAAATTCCGGGAATAATGATCTTTCTCTTTTTGAATTTGAAATCGATATAATTACTTTTGACATTTTCCGGAACCTTACAAACATTTAGAACAACCTTATTTTCTTTAAAATTAATCAGTGTTTTTCTATCTTCTAGGATATCCGCACCAAGCGTTCCGATGATCTTTATCGAATCATTTTTGTCGCCTTTTTCAGTTTTGAAGAGCTTGAATTGATCTGACGAAATTTCGGTTTTTCCAATAGAGAATAAAGTGTTTGCGCGATTACTATTGGAACTGATCTCTCGGATACCTTTTATCGAATTAGAATAAAACATCGTGTAAGGTGATCCAGTGTCAAATTGAAGATAATAAGTTTCCTGATTTCCTTTGAAATGGATAGGCAAGAGCAAAACATTTTTCTCATTTCCAAGCCAGTTGATCGGGATGTTTCCGCTTTCGTTTTTTACTGTTAAATAATTTTTTTCCGGCGTAAATTTCTGGTCAAAGTAAATGTAACCGCTGGCTAAAATTAAAATCAAAGCAGTTAAAAATCCAATCGCGATTTTCTTGAATAATTTCATTGTCAAAATTTTTCTGCAAGATTCGGATTTTGAAATGTTATTCTTGCTGAAAATGATATGACAATCTTACGTCAGTTTATGACTTTGCTTATAAGAAGTTGGTTTTCAGTTTGATACTAAGCTCATGACGTTTGTTCAGACTGATTCCATTTTTGAATATGATGAACATTTTTACAACAATAAATAAGATCAATGGAATTAAGAAAAGTGGAAATTTAATAGAAATTGCTTTTTGAATGAACGGCGAAATGATCATTAAGATAGAAACTACAGCTGCCAACACGATCTGAAGAGAAATGATATTTTTCCCCAACTCTCTATTGACGGGATCTTTCGTTTTATAAGTCAAGATGGCTGGAAAAATAATGCCGCCGAATGGAATGATCAATCCAGACAATGCTGAAAGATTAATGAGTTTCGCTCTGTTAAGATCTATAGATTCCTCAGTGCTTGAAAATAAATCTTCCGGATCCAAGTCCAGCGCTTTTGCAATAGCTTTTAAAGTAAAACCTTTTGGGATGTTTCCTGACTCAATTCTTTGGATGGTGCGCAACGAAAGTCCAGATTTCTCCGCCAACTCGGTCTGAGTTAGATTTTTGGCTTCGCGAAGGGTTTTGAGGTTGGCCATTATTGACAAATTAAATTTTATCCAAAGCAATTCTCTTCTCCTTAGACCTTAAAAATTGGGTAGGAGAGAAACCTGTTATTTTCTTGAATTGATTGGATAGATGCTGCACACTTTTATATCCAAGCTTCAAAGAAATTTCTGTCAGATTGAATTCCTTATAAAGCAAAAGTTCTTTCACCTTTTCTATTTTTTGAAGGATGAAATATTGCTCCAGCGTCACATTCTCATTTTGTGAAAATAGTTTGGAAATGGCGCTGTAATCTTTGTTTAATGCTAAACTTAAGTATTCTGTCAAGACAAAATCTTCTGCAATGTCTTCCTCCGCAATTTTTTGGATGATCAGGTTTTTGATCTTCTCAATTTGTTTTTTGGATGAGTCTTCCAGGATTTCAAAACCAGTAGACTTTAATTGAGAATTCAGGTTTTGCAGAACTTGAGTGGAAATTTCATTCTTAGTTTCAACTTCACCAAGGTCGATGTCGGAGATTTCAATCTCAAGCTTATCAAAAATAGCCTGAACAGCATAGATACAACGGTTGCAAACCATATTTTTGATAGAGATCTTCATAGTTCAAATTTAGTCAAAATCCGGATATGAAAAAAGCACCACAATTTGTGATGCTTTTGTAAGAATTGATATCGAATTTAATTATTTGATGATCAATTTGGTATTTGATTTTTTACCTTCAGACTGTTGTGTGATGATGTAAACGCCAGACTGTAGGTTGGTATTGATCTCGTTTTTACCTTTGTTCACGATAGCAGAATGAACTACTTTTCCGCTTAGGTCTTGGATCACGATGTTTCCTGCGTTTTCAGTTTCCAGGAAGAAATGGTTTTTGCTCGGGTTCGGATAGATTTTCATCGTTGATTTTGAAACATCTGAAACAGCCAATGACTCTGCGCAGTTGTAAGGTTTGAAAGTAACTGTATTTGGATTCAAACTTCCGATGACAGATTGTACCATTGTGTCATTAGAAAGTTCATCTTCTCGCCAGCAATTTCCGATCGCGTTTACGAGATTAGGTGTATTGTTGAAGAAAGCAACCGTATTTCCTGAATTTCCGTTGTTTTTAAAGATATTGTTCCCAGGGTCTTCCACTATTCCAAGGTCTATTATAGCATTGCTCAATACGGTGATTCCCCACAGGTTTCCACGGATCTGGTTGTTTCTGACAATCACTTTTTGAGTTCCTGTCAGAGATATTCCGCTTCCTCCAAGGTTTGGATTGTTCTCCGTATTATTATTTTCGATAATGTTATTGATGATGATTCCACTGCTTCCTCCGCCTTGATGCGTAATTCCGTAGCGGTTATCTTTCACTGTATTGCCCTGAATTCGGAATCTGTTGGTGCCGCCCAAAAGTCCTGAAACCGAAATTCCACCGGCTCTCAAAATTGCTCTGTTTCCAGTGACGACGTTGTTTAATACTCTGGTGGAATCTACACCACCAGGTCCCATATTGATCTGAGGGTAGTTGCCGTTGTCTGTATTGTTACCATAGAAATAGTTGTTGATTATATCAATAGAGACTGTTCCTGAAGCCCCTGAATTGATACCAGCCCTTGAGTTTTCCAAAAATTGTGAATTCTTGACAACGTGTCCAGTTCCCTGAAACAGAGCTAATGCTGCACTGCTAGCAAGATTGGTAGAGCCAGAGTTGTTATTTTTATAAAGAATACAATTATCCATCAGGAAAGGTGTCGCGGTAAGTACACGTACGCCACCGCCGTATTCTATTCTGGTATTTTTCATCTCGGCCAAAGATCCTTCCTCGAATCGGATTCCTCTGTAAGGTGCAGCAATATCACTAGCTGTAATTGTGAAGTTGCCCGCTGTTGTCTTATATTCCCCATAAACAAATATCGCAACACCAGAATTGACTTTCAACGTCGTATCTTCACTTATCGTGAGTTTGTCGGTCGCAGAAAGCGTAAGGTCGGCGGTCAAGGTATAACCTGTTCCATTGTTTACCAAAACGGTTGGCGCCGCGGCGGACAAGCTGGCTAAAGTATAGCTTGTACCGTTACCCGGAGATGAGAACTGAGCGTTTGCAAATGCACAGAACGACACCAATAAAAGAGTCATTTTTCTCATAAATATAAATTTTTTGAATTTCAAATTTATCAATGTATTTTGTCTTTAACATAATATATTTGTAAAAAATTACTAAAATGTATTCAGAATTAATAGCAGGAACGATGCGTTGGGGCGTTTGGGGCGCTGATCTTTCCGAGAGAAAAGTACAGGAATTGATAGAGGCTTGTCTTGATGAAGGGATCACTACCTTCGATCACGCCGATATTTACGGAGGTCATACGACGGAAGAACTTTTCGGGAATGCCTGGAAAGAAATGAATATGGATAGAAGCCAGGTCCAATTCATTTCAAAATGTGGAATTGTGATGAATTCTGAGAAAAAACCATCACCGCTTAAATATTACAACTACGATTCTTATTATATTTTGAATTGTGTTGATGAAAGTCTCACTAATTTAAAAACAGATTACCTAGATCTTCTGCTGTTACACCGTCCTTCGCCTTTGTTGGATCCGGAAAAAGCGGCCAAGGTTTTTGAAACTTTAAAGTCCCAAGGCAAAGTGAAAGAATTTGGTGTGAGTAATTTTTCCGTTTCTCAATTCGAATTATTGAATCAATATTTTCCATTAACAACAAATCAAATCGAAGTTTCTGTCAATCATCTGGATTCTTTTTATAATGGAACTTTAGATCAGTTGATGGTGAAAGGTCTGAGACCAATGGCGTGGTCTGTGATGGGAAATTACTTCTCGGAAAAAACCGATCAGAATATCGTTATTTCAAATGTTCTGAAAGAACTCTGCGAGAAATATAATATGGAGGAAAACCAACTTCTTTTAGCATTCATTTTGAAACATCCCGCCAATATAATTCCTGTGATCGGCACTTCGAAAGCCGCAACAATCAGACAGTTGAAAAATTCATTAATGATTGATTTTGAAGCAATAGACTGGTTCAAAATCCTTGAAGCAAGCCGCGGAATAGAGGTGGATTAACTATTTTTAAATTCTTTTGAAAATTAATTGGAAAGTTTCTAATTATTCGAAAATAATTGTAAATTGCACCAAATTATATTTGAAATCAATAATCTTCTTTTGTTGTTTTTCCTTATATAATATTAAAAAACAACAGTTAACTTAATTTTTTTTAAAATGAACATTTTTGTTTCAAACATCAATTACGCAACTAAAGATTATCAGTTGCAAGAATTATTCGAAGAATTTGGAGAAGTAACTTCTGCAAAAATTATTACTGACAGAGACACTGGGAGATCAAAAGGATTTGGTTTCGTAGAAATGGGAGACGAAGAAGGAAAACAAGCATTAGATGCTTTAAATCAGAAAGAATTTAACGGTAAAATACTAAATGTTACCGAGGCTAGACCAAGAGAAGAGAAACCAAGAAGATCTTTCGATAACAACCGTGGAGGTGGTAACAGCCGTGGAGGTGGTTACGGTGGTGGAGAAAACCGTGGAGGCGGTGGAGGCGGCCGTTGGTAATATCCCTTAACAGAACGAACAAGAAAGCGATCTATTTTTAGATCGCTTTTTTTTATGCTTTTATAATTCAAATACTTTTATATCAGCTTAATCTGAACCGTCAGCTTGATCCAGAGAAGAAACATTCCTAGAATTCTATTTTTTCTTGATCAACAAATAAGCATCATCAAAACTGAGCGTTGTTGAGGAATTTTCCTTGTTTTTTTCTATGATCAGATTTCCAAGCGTTATTTTGAGATGATACTTTTCCAAGTCAGCTTCCATCGCCATTTCCGGCAGGTTTATTTTTCCGATCTTACCCTTGTATTTGGTCTTTAGATCTTTGATCAATGCTGAAAAATCGGCTTCTTCGTTAGCGTTTAACATCACTTTGAATTGAGGTTCCTCATCTGTGATCCTGTCGAAGATCTCAAAAGTATCCTGTCCAATCGTTTTTTTTCTGTGATTGTATCGGTTGAAGTAGAATACATAGTCGTAATCGCCAATTGCGATAATTTCTTGGGCAGAGATCAATTCCAATCTTTCATATTCCGAAGTTGATCTGTCGGTCTTTTTGATATTAGAAAATTGTTCTTTTACACTGTAATAGACCGAATATGAATTGTCTGCATCATCGATTTTTTTTGCTAATTCTTTTTGTTTTTTAGGGTCAATTAATTTTAATAGAGATCCAGACTCATTTCGGTCGGTCAAAAATTCAAACTTGTTCGCAATTTCCGTCGCTGTGCTGTCAACAATCCTTCTTGTGAAATCGATTTTTTGACTTTTATCGAGTAACTTATTTTTAGTAAGGATTTGAAGTAATTGATTTTTCTGACTCCGTTGCGCCACAGAAAATGTGTTGAGAAAAGGAAAGACCAATGCAAACAATCCGAAAGCAAAAAGACTTTTCGGAATGAATTTGATACTCGCATTTTTATTAATGATAAAATAGAAAACAACGGTCGCCAACCAAACTGAAAGTAACACGACAAAGTATCTTGGTTCCGTGTAGCCATATTCCAAGATCCTGGTAAAAATGGCGGTAAAAAGTAATATTAATAACGGAATTAATGTAAAATAGAAGATCTTCGAAAACATCTTGACCCAAGATTTCGCCGAATTTTCTTTCAAAGGATGAACCAGCAATATTGCCAAAATCCCGACAACCGAGTAGGCGAGAACGAGATACGAAACCCAACCTCTTGGTAATTCCCAATTGATGAGGATCTTCGCTGAATAAAAATATAAAATAACGACGTATATAATAAGAAGTGGAATCAGAATATACTGCGTGAAGAATTTCAAAACAACAGGATAACTGCCTTCTTTTTCCAAGTATTCCAGACCTTTTTCATTGAAAAGTAAAAAAATAAAACTACTTCCAAATATGGCTAAAAGGTAGAAAACCTTGAGGTAAATCCTATCATTAAAATTAAAATCAAAAAGCTGGTCAACGGCAACGATCGCCAATTCGACTCCGCCGGTCAAAACGCCTGTGAAAACTGCAGTCAGGAAAATATTGATGAAGAGATTTTTGTTGTATTGCCAAAAATCCATCTCGGTCTTCTTCCTGAAAAAGGCAGCAAATGAAACAAAAAGATGCGATAAAACGAAAGCCGGAACAAGCATAAATGCATAGACTTCCGTGAAATCTTTTTGTAGTCTAGGCAAGAGAAAGTAGAATCCAATTAAGAAAAGGATTCCGCCAAGTTCCAGCAAGATCTGTTTCCCAATTCTCTGCGAAAGGATCTTCAAACCAAACATCAACGAAATTCCCAGGGAGAAAACCAAGGTCAATTTGGTCAAATTGAAAACTTTTTCACTGGAGCGAAAATCATCTTCTGCGATGAACATCAGGCAAATCGAAGCTGCCAAAGCCATCAGTAGTACTAATGGAAACTGACGAATGGCATAGACCGCTTTCCCGAATATCTCGCTTATTTTTTGGTTCATGGTATTTATGTTTTTTTATAAAGAACTAAAGTTACTTGTTCTTCTTTTTACCTTTTTTCTTTTCCTTTTTGTCTTTCTTCTTAGATTTTTTCTCACCAGTGATTTCTTTGATAAACTCCTGGATGTGATTTTCTTCTTCGATGTTTTCTTTCAGTGAGGTTTTCTTGCTGTTTCCTTCCGTGAATGGTTCAAAATCTTTTGTTTCAAGGTATTTTTCATCAACCAAAACTTTCAAAAGTTCAGCTCCTGAGTTGTCGAAATAATTTTCCAAAAATCGTTTCAAGACAAAATTTTTATAATCATCAAAACCGATAGATGGTGAGTACAGATATATTCTGCCTTGCTTTTCTGTCGCTAAATAATGCTTCTCGACCAGAATTTTAAGGAAGGTTGAAACAGTATTTTGATGGGGTTTTGGTTCCGGATAGATGTCCATCAATTCACGAAAGTAGATTTGACCTTTGTGCCAGATCAACTGCATTATTTCTTCCTCGGAAGGTGTTAACGTTTGTAACATCATAAAAATAATATTTTTAGAAAATAATGGCTTTTACCATTATAAGATAAATTAAAGATACAAAAATCGCAATGGCGCCACCGGAAAAAACTTCTTTTGGTGTATGTCGTTTCAGAATTACACGGGTAATTCCGATTAATATCGATAACAAAAACCAAAAAATTCCAATTACGGGTTCAATAGTAAAAAACAAAGCCGCAACATAGATATTGAGACTCGTATGCATCGAACTTTTGATGAAAAAATTACTGATCTGCATTAATATCAATAGAATACAAAGCATAAAGATCGCCCAGTCCATTTCCTTGTGAAGGTAAAAATCGACTGCTAAAAAAATGATGGTTGCAATAATAATGAAGATGTAGAGCGAATGACGCTGTTTCCGGTTCGAAACATCCATATTCGTGTAGGTCCCGTTTTTTACATTTCTGTATATCCAGAGCGCGACTGGAATGATTAATAAAAGCAAAATCGGTAAAAACTTTGCAGATGCCTGTTCCCAAGTGTAATTCTTGTAACTGTAGTAAAAAAAGTAGATGACCAGAGAAACCAGCGGGTTGAAGAAATTCGAAATGACTTTCGACAGGTTGAGAATAATTGGGTTTTTGATTTCCATTCAGAAAAATTTCGACTTCAATATACAAATTTTATCAATTTTCACAAACTTCTGGGTTTAATTAAATTTAATCGTAATGCAATCGATTGCAACTTTGGACGTTAATTTATTGTCATGATTTTCTAATTGAAAAAAATATGATAATATGCATACAATAAGGAAAGATTTTTTTTCTTATTTTTGCTACATATTTCGAAATTACAATGAAAGAATTTTCAAAAGAAGTCTACCTTAAATGGTATGAAGAAATGACGATGTGGAGAAGGTTTGAAGACAAATGCCGTTCTCTTTATCTTAAACAGAAAATCAGAGGTTTCTTACACCTTTATAACGGTCAGGAAGCTATTCCAGCAGGTTTTACCCACGCAATGGACCTTTCCAAAGACAGTATGATCACTGCATACAGATGTCACATCCACCCAATGGCGATGGGCGTTGACCCAAAAAGAATCATGGCAGAACTTTGTGGAAAAGCTACAGGAACATCTCAAGGTATGGGAGGTTCTATGCACATTTTCAGCAAAGAACACCGTTTCTATGGTGGTCATGGTATCGTTGGTGGTCAGATCCCTTTAGGAGCAGGTATTGCTTTTGGAGACAAATATTTTGACAGAAAAGCGGTTAACATCTGTTTTATGGGAGATGGTGCTGTACGTCAAGGTGCGCTTCACGAGACTTTCAATATGGCAATGAACTGGAAACTTCCTGTGGTATTCGTTTGTGAGAACAACGGTTACGCAATGGGAACTTCTGTGAAAAGAACTGCCAACCACGAAGATATTTATAAATTAGGATTAGGTTACGAGATGCCTTGTCTTCCTGTAGATGCGATGGATCCAGAGAAAGTGGCGGAAGCTGCTTACGAAGCGATCGAAAGAGCAAGAAGAGGAGACGGACCAACTTTCATCGAGGCTAGAACTTACCGTTACAGAGGTCACTCTATGTCAGATGCTGAACCTTACAGATCCAAAGACGAAGTGGCACAATACAAATTGGAAGATCCGATCGAGATTGTGAAACACAGAATTTTTGAGAACAAATGGGCGACTCAAGAAGAATTGGACGCTTTGGAAGAAAAATCAAGAGCTTTCGTAGAGGAGTGTGTTGAGTTTATGGAAGAATCTCCATATCCAGACGCTTCTAAACTTTACGATTATGTATATTCCACTCCGGATTATCCATTCATCAACAAATTAGAGAATAATTAATTTTATAAAAAAAATTATGGCAGAAGTAATTACGATGCCCCGTTTGTCGGATACGATGACGGAAGGCAAAGTTTCAAAATGGCACAAAAAAGTTGGTGACACTGTAAAAGAAGGTGATATTCTTGCAGAGATCGAAACAGATAAAGCAGTTCAGGATTTTGAATCGGAGATCAACGGAACACTTCTATTCGTAGGCGTAGAAGAAGGTGCTGCGGCGCCAGTGGATTCTATTTTGGCAATCATCGGTAAAGAAGGAGAAGATATTTCTTCTTTGACCAATGGCGGAGGTGCAAAACCAGAAGCTGCTGCTGAAAGCAAATCTGAAGAAGAATCCAAAACGCAAGGCGAATCTACATCTGTAGAAACGGCTGACGAAGGTTCATCTTCTGATATTCCTGAAGGTGTAGAGGTGATCACAATGCCTCGTCTTTCTGATACAATGACCGAAGGTAAAGTTGCCAAATGGCAAAAGAACGTAGGTGATACCGTAAAAGAAGGTGACATCCTTGCTGAAATCGAAACTGATAAAGCTGTTCAGGATTTCGAATCTGAAGTGAACGGAACTTTATTATACCAAGGTGTTGCTGAAGGCGACGCTGCGGAAGTTGATAAGATCTTAGCAATCATCGGACCTGCAGGAACAGATGTTTCTGGTGTGGTTTCCGGTGGTGGTAAAAAAACAGCTGCTCCAAAAGCAGAAGCAAAAACCGAAACTAAGTCTGAAGATAAAAAAGAAGAAGCGCCAGTAGCTGCATCTTCTACAGGCGAAAGAATCGCAATCTCTCCTTTGGCTAAGAAAATTGCTGAAGATAAAGGAGTCGATTTCTCAGCTATCAAAGGTTCTGGGGAGAACGGAAGAATCGTGAAAAAAGATGTTGAAAATTATCAGCCGTCTGCAAAACCAGCAGCTGCAGCTTCAGCTCCGAAAGCGGTTTTTGCTCAGCCAAGTGTAGCTTTCACACCAGGAGAAGATTCTGAAACTGTGAATTCTCAAATGAGAAACATCATCGCTAAGAGATTGGGTGAAAGTAAATTCACTGCGCCACATTATTATCTGACTGTTGAGATCAACATGGATAAGGCGATCGAAGCGAGAAAAGAAATGAACGCTGTGCCAGACACCAAAGTATCTTTCAACGATATGGTGATCAAAGCGGTTGCAGTAGCTCTTAGAAAACATCCACAGGTTAATTCTTCTTGGGCAGGTGACAAGATCATCCACCACGGGAATATCAACGTTGGGGTAGCAGTAGCTGTTCCAGACGGATTGGTAGTTCCAGTATTGAAGAATACAGACTTTATGTCTTACAACGATATCTCTGCATCTGTGAAAGACATGGCTGGAAGAGCGAAAACAAAAGCGCTTAAAGCCAACGAAATGGAAGGTTCTACTTTCTCTGTTTCAAATCTTGGAATGTTCGGGATTGAAACGTTTACATCGATCATCAATCAACCGAATTCTGCGATCTTATCTGTAGGAGCAATCGTTGAGAAACCGATTGTGAAAAACGGACAGATCGTTGTTGGAAACACCATGAAATTATCATTGGCTTGTGACCACAGAGTAATTGATGGCGCAACAGGAGCTCAGTTCTTGCAAACGCTGAGAACTTACCTGGAAAGTCCATTGACGCTTTTATTAGGATAAAAACTTGTTCGAAATATTTTATAAAACCTTTCAATTCTGTTGAAAGGTTTTTTTTGTTTCTGAATTTGAATTTTTAGAGATTTGTATTTAGGCTGTAATTTGAATCAAATTAAAACAAACAGATTGTTTATGTAAAACCACAACTTGTATTTGGTTTAATCAGGTTGTTTAGA
>NZ_LSHB01000006.1 GCF_001643375.1 Chryseobacterium sp. FP211-J200 | reverse complement strand
AATTTTAATTATAAAATGAAGGACCATGCAAACGTCATTTGTCTATATTTTAGAATGTGCAGACAATACTTTCTATACAGGTGTTACAGAAAATGTTTATAAACGTTTTGATGAGCATCAGGAAGGGAAGTATTTTGGCTCGTACACGCATAGCAGACGACCTGTGCAGCTTGTCTATTTTTGTCAGTTTATGGATATCGAGCAAGCTATTGATTTCGAAAAGAAAATAAAAAAGTGGTCAAAAGCTAAAAAACAAGCATTGATAGAAGGCCGTTTTGATGATCTGCCAAACTTGGCCAAGAAGAATTTTAAAGGATGATGGGTAACTTTAGAATAATCCCTTCTAACAACGACTTCTCGATACGATCTGACTGATGTCAGATCACTCGAAGTGACGGGGGGGTTGATGCTTCCGGGTTTTTATTGAGGATGTAATATGAAATAAAACTATACCGTTAGTTCGAGTAGGGTCCTTTATTTCTCTTCGGAGGCAGTCTTTGGTATCATCGTGGTCCAGGCGTCCACCATAAGCCTATAAGTTCAATTCAATGTCATCAGAACGGTGTACAGGCCTTTCAAAAACATTTGTTATCTTTAGGAAAATAAACAAGCCAGACCATGAAAACCACTTTCTTTATTGTCCTAATGGTGTTCAGCACTTGCCTCAAGGCGCAAAACAAACAAGAGGCCGATCTCTGGTCCGGCAGTTATGCCATCTACCCCAATAATGATGAGGTGGCAGCAGATACCTTGGTGATCAAAAGGGTCAACGACCTCACCGCAGACCAAGTCCCTTCCAAGCTTGAAGCCGACCTTGCCCGCTGGGATATTTTGTCGACCCGTGATTCCAAAAAAGAAGCAGTGACCGTAAGACGTTTCCTTTCCAATGACGAGAGTGATGAATACAAAGAATTTGGGTGGACAGCCCTGCACAAGTCTGGAAAGATGAATTGCATTGATGGCGGCCACTTTTTCATCTGTCAGACCGAAGCAAAAACATCGGTGGAACTGAAAGGCGATAAGCCCCTCTATACCGAGTCTGGTATCTTCGGGGTTTGGCTGCATTACGGCCTGGTGACCATCAAGAAAATCAAATAAGGGCTGATCAGCATCATTCTTGCTATAAGAATCTCAAACTATAACCACGACCTATGAGAGGCCATTCATCTCTTTTTGTAGTATCGATACTCTTGTTGACCAACTGCGATTACATTCCGAAGGATGACAAACATCCAGAGGTGCCATTTTTTGAAGACATCATTCAGGATAGGAGCATCTTTGAACCGATTGCAATGATCGATCCTGCAGCACGTGATTCGCATCAACTTTTTTTTCTAAAGAACGGTAAATATCTATCTGTAAAGGAATCTATGGAAGAAGTGCCTGGCAATGGTGAGGACGGCGTGAAAAATGACACAGAACATCTAAACGTCCGTACCGTCCAGATCAATGATCTAAATAATAGGTCTTTTTTTAGGGGAATCGTAAAAACCAATCATTATAGTCCCATCATCGTCGATAGAAATGCGAACCTCTATCTGGATGGCAACTTCTATGGATCACCAGATTACAAGCTGACAAAGAAGCTCAAGCTCATCAATATCACCGATAGTCTGTCGGCGAGAATTGAGAAAGAAACCTCCACCAATACAGACTCTTTGAGTAAGATTCACTTGTCAATCATGGAAAATAAATTTCAGTTCAAGCAAAAGAAAGGCGAGGATCACATTATTCAAAATGACAATATGATCCTGTTCAGAAATACAGATATCATCGTGGATGCGCTACAGAAACAAACGGCATTTGATGAATTTGACGAGAGCATTCTTATGGAGTATCGTAATGACAACCGTGCTTTTCCGAGTTCTTATTATTATTACTACTACAACATTGGAAAAATTAAATTCAAATATTTTGACGGAAAGTCGGGAACCACCAATCCGACCAAAATTGAATATAGCGGACAGACCTATCTCTGCCATCCGAAATTCGGGATCTACAGGATCATTAAAAAGTGACGTTGACGCAAACTATATCAGAAAATGACCATCAAAGAAAAACTTAAACTGCTCAAATTCTTCGGTACCATACTGATCGTGATCCTGATACCGATTGCGCTCTTCTACCTTTTCCTGATCATCCCAGAATATTGCGCTTGCAGCCAAGTGCAGTTCGAAGGTGAAAAAGGCATTGACATCTATGGTAGCGAAATTGATTGTGGTGGTGAGAATCAGGCTTTCTCAGAAGCTTTTTTCCAGATTTTCTCTTTGATCACGGGCGGTATTTCGTTAGTCATCATTATAATTAATATTTTTTATTACCGCTTGAAAAAACAACTATAACCAAAATTACCAGTGATGAAACATAAGATTTTAGCATGCTTCCTATTTATTTTCTTTGTTCAATTTTTTAGTTCTCAAACCTTGAAGAACTGTTCTAATTGCGCGACGCAAATCATTAAACAAGAACAAATCAAAGATCTAAGTCTCGATGAAATAAGATTATTGACCAATGAGATATATGCCAGAAACGGCTATGAATTTGAGAACCCGAGATTCCAGCAACACTTCGAATCCAAATCCTGGTACAGCTCCAAAAAAGACAATAAAAAAGTTAACTTCAATGACATTGAGAAGAAAAACATTACCCTTCTACAAAATCAGAGCAAACAACTAAAAACGGAACGAGACCTTATTACCGCTCAACTCAAGTCTTTAAAATACCTGGTGCTTGAAAATAAGACCAATGAATTGAAATCCAAGTTCAACCTTACGTATGATACGCAATATGGAGAAGATAACCCGAAGTTGCTAAAGGAAGTTTTGAGTAAGATCGATCTGGATGACATCAATTATTATAAAAACCAAGGTTTGAATTCTGTCACGGTGGACAATGGCTTCGTGAAGATTCTCTATGAAGTTTCTTTGGACGGTAAAAGTATCAATCTGTATTACAACTATATGGCTCATTCCAAGATCATCGAAGACTTTGATGAATTTACGGATTACCATTCTGAGACCGAGTTCATGTACAATTGGCAGTTTGAACTGAAGGGTAACAAATTAGAATTCATCCGATTGGCCATTGCAGGTTAAATCTTTAAATAAAACTAATATGAAAATCTTGACTTTATTACTGGTCACCCTGACGACCATTTGCAGTTGTAAGGACAAACCGGAACCGGTTACAACTGCGAAGGCTGAAATAAAAGACACCATCAAAACGGAAGTCAAAGACGACCCTGCTACCATCAAGAAAAGTGGCATCTCGTTTTATGATTGGTACTTTAGCAATGACCTTAATGATTATGATATCGTTAAAAATAAAAACTACAAAGCACTCCTGGATACGGCCACTTACTTCAAGAAATTAAGAGCCTTGGGAACAATCTCCGAGAAATTCATCAACAAAGAAAAAGAGAGAACATCGACCTGCGCGAAATATATTGCCACAAAATATTACGATGATTACGAAGCGGCGGACGCTTATACCTATGATGATTACTGTCCTGACATGTATTACATGTACTGGATCAAAAGTCAGGAAGTACCAGATAAATACATGGCAAAAAATGTGAAGCAAATCGACAGCAACAACGCAACCGTGGACATCTACACCAACTATGGCGGGAAGGAAGAACCACTTTCCAAGGTCATTCTGGAGAAAGAGCATAACATTTGGAAGATCACCGACATCCAATTCATCAATCGGGAAGAAGGGAAAGTGGCAGAGAAAACACTGCCCGGGAAATGGAAAAATGCGATGGTCACACTCCACATTGGCGATGACGGTCTGGCCTTTGAGTATCACGGACAATGTATGTACTTCTATCCTATTAAAAAGATCAGTGCTACGGAATTTGAGATGATCTGGTCGAAGGATATGGATTGCAATTTCGATAATGGGACAACAAAGACCTTTGGACTGAAAAAAGTGCCTGTGATCGGCAAAGCATTTGCAAAATTCACTTTGAACAAAAATGTTCTGAAAGCTGACTATTACTATCCGGAATGGGTGAAGCGCTATACAGAAAAAGTTCAGGACAATGTTTTCACTGAAGACTATTTCAAAGATAAGGAGGCACCATAAAAACTAAAACTATGAAAAGACACCAAGCA
Organism: Chryseobacterium sp. FP211-J200; assembly: GCF_001643375.1. Classification (GTDB taxonomy): domain Bacteria; phylum Bacteroidota; class Bacteroidia; order Flavobacteriales; family Weeksellaceae; genus Epilithonimonas; species Epilithonimonas ginsengisoli. The sequence goes on along the minus strand of NZ_LSHB01000006.1, from coordinate 95,162 downwards.
TTTTTATTAGTAGGATCATTAACCTTAATGATATTCTCTGGTGCTTTGCGAGCTCAGGCCTTTGAACAGGAGTTGATATTTCATGGCCCTGTGAAAACCATGACGATGGAAACCCCCGACTACAGCGATGAAGCCAAGAAACTAAAAACAATCTGGGAATACGACCAAACGCAACGCAAGATAAAAGAGATCTCTGCTTACAATTCCAATACAGAATACTTTTACCCCAATAAAAAAGATAAAAAACCCCTGTTCGAAAAATGGTACAGAGCAAGTGATGAAAAAGAACAATCTTATCGTGTAGAACAGCAAGACGCCTCAGGAAAACCAATCCTAAGTGGCGACCTGAAAAATGGAAACTGGAGCTATTACTACATTCACGAGCACACGCCGACCCTTCATACTACAAAATGGTTCACCGATGGTGAGATCTATCTTCAGAAAACGGAAGAAATGATCGACCTTGGCAAGTTCCAGATACCAGCAGGATTTGTGCCTTTCAATTGGGACAGGAAACTATCCAGTGGAAAAATCGTTAAAAGCCAGGAATACACCGCTGACAGGTACGAACACGATGTTATATTCGAATTTGTAGAAAAAGGTCATCCGAAAAACAGGATCACTTTCCAGTACAACGGTTCGGATGTCTATGACCCGGGCAGAGGTTATTGGCACCGCTACGAAGATGACAAGAAGATAGAAGAACGCTACATCTACAATGCTACCGAGATATCTGACTTTGGGCATCGTTATGTTTATACTTCCTTTGGAAAGTTGAAAAGTGACCATTACGGCTACTTCAGCAAGATGCCAGACCAATTTATGCAGAGACATCTTTACACCTACAATGAAAATGACGACTGCATCAAAGAGACCCAAGATGCTGAAGACGAAAAAACGAGTATCACCAATTACAAGTACACCTACGACGACCATAAAAACTGGACCAGCCGAACGTCGGTCTATAAAGATGGTTCTGGACGTACCATCAAACGGAGTTTTACTTATTATAATCCCGGAGAATCTGAGTTGAAGAACTCACTGTCAGAGAACACCTACAATCAATATCTAAAGGAATTGCAAGCCTACAGACCTATTGCTGAAAATCAATTGAAAAATTACAAGGTCGCCAAAACAAAAAAGGAAAATACACCTGCCGACAAGACCAATTACAGAACATTGCGCTCTGCAAAATGGCGGGATTTCTTACCCAAAGGACAGCAGGCCGACAGCATTACTACAGGAGATCTGAACAAAGATGGATTCGATGATCTGGTGATGGTCTATCAGCCAGAAAAATTATTGAAGCAAGAAAAAAGCTCTGTACGAACTTTGAGAATTCTACTCATGCAAAATGACGGCAAATATGAACTCGCGGCAGAAAGTAATGGCGCTGTTTCAGGCGAAAACGTGAACAACACCTTTTTCTCCGGCACAGAGATCAAAAAAGGGCTTCTCATCATCAATCACGACTATATCCGTGGCGGATCGGTGCACAAGTACCGCTATCAAAATGGCGGTTTCTACCTGATCGGCGCAGAAAGCAGGACAGGTGACTCCTCCTACTTTTCCAGCATCGATTATAATCTGAGTACGGGAAAATACATCTATATTTACGAAAACACGGACGATGATAAGCAGCAACCCAAGTCCTCCAAAAAAGAAGGCGTTAAGAAGCCATCAAGCTTACCAAACATCGAGACATACGAGTTGAATACAGTGGATATCGAAGGCTACAGTCTTTAAAACTCATTAAAATCTTAATTATGAAAAGACCAATTGTTTTTATTTTATTGATGTTCCTCTTTGTGAATACCTATTCGCAGAGCAATCAAAATGGGTTTCTCCTAAGTCAGGTTTTGAAACAGCTACAATTGAAACCAAGCAACATCCATAAGGAACTATACCGAGAGAAAAAATTACCGAACAAACCTTCTCAAACCGTTCTGGTGATCCCAAAATACAAGACCAATGAGACCGATGACGAAGGTCACCTATTTCTAGAATTGGATGCGTACATCATCATCGCAGACAGCTCGACCGGAAAGATCCTTTATCAATACATTGAAGATAACGCTTGGACATCAGACGCCATGGTCCTCTCAGATATCACGATCGATACCGGGCTTTATCAGCTTAATGAAACAGACCGCGCCTTTGGGACCCGCGTGAGTTACCACGGAAGCAGCGGTCCCAATCCATACTCTTCCACCGATCTGTCATTGTACATCGTGCAGAACCATACGTTGAAAAAGATCTTGAATAACTATCAGATCGATCTTGACAATGGTGAATGGGATACAAAGTGCGCTGGAGAATTCAACCAAATAAACGGCGTGATAGACCTCGATAAAAATAAAACGGATGGCTATAAAAATATCATCATCAAAAGTGATATACAACAGACCAAAAGCTTTATCAAAAATGGAGAATGTGAGGAGAAAGTAACTACAAAAAACACTACAAGATATCTGAAATACAACGGAAAGGAATTCCAATAATCAACACAAAAAAAATGAGAAAGAAAATAACCCTTTTTATATTGATAGTTCTCGTGCTGATCCTAGTTGGCGCGCTATCTTTTACCGCATTACTTTCTAGGCCGGAAGCCAAAAATAAAATTGCCAAAATGACCAAAGTGATGTCTGGAACTGAAACCTATAAAAGCGAAGACACAAGAATCAACACCCATCTGAAGCTTAATTACAAAGATTCTACCTACACCTATGAGGAAAAATACATTTTGAAACCTGGCGACGATGTCGGATATGAGGCAGAGTCCAAGGGCAGATTCAAAATGAATAAAGACACTTTGATCTTCTATTCTGATATGCCGGAGAATTCACATTTGGATTTCGACACACACAGGTTGACACCAGAAGAAATATCGAAGAACAAATTCTCCTACATCTACCCTATCAATGAAAAAGTGAATGATAACGAGGTGAAGATCTACTTTGACAACATTGCAGAGATTGAAGATTATAAAGCTTTTACAATCAGTAATAATCAATTAAAACCGCTTAAAATAATTGAACGCCGTAAGATGGAAGAAGAGAAATTAATCAAAACCAAGAATGACAATTTCTTTTTGTTTCATTATTTAATTATCGAAAAACCAAAGAACAATTAGTTGCTCATCACTGGTTCTAGAGACGAAAGTTTCCTTTTTGATTTTAATAAAATCCCCTACTCGACTTTCCATTTTTTCACAAGAGTTTATTTGGGTTTTGCAGATTTTACAGGCCTCAAATTTCAGAAAACGGACGAGACTTTGAAACGGATTCTCGATTCCAATGACAAGCGCTATGAATTCAGCGATGCGTTGAATAGCAATTTCATAAAACAATAAAAAGATCCAAACAAATGAAGATAATTCTGAACACAGTTTTTGTTTTATTGCTTTTTTCTTGCGGAGATAAGCAGACAACAAACCTAGAAACGAAAGGAAAAAGCACAGTTGCCCAACGTGACACAGCTACGATTCTTCCTCAAAAAACGCCTTCATCAGATTCCACAACTGCAATGGAAACTCCAGCTCCGATCCCTGTAAAAGTGCCTCAGAAAATTGAAGACAAACCCATCGCGTGCTTTCCTCCAAAAATCGTGGAGTGCAAAGACAAAGGCGGCGATATGGAAAATGGTTTTGTGACAGAATGCACTTACAGAAACCAAAATCTCGATGAAGCTTACAACGCTTTCCGAGAACGAAACAAAGCCAATGACGAAGGCAAATATCTGGAAAAGAAAATGCCAACTGGTAAACATATAGCAGGTTTCAGCGACTATCCTATTTCCGTAACTTACAGCTATCCAAAACAAAATATATTGGAGATTGAAATCTTATTTCCCGGTGGCGTTACCACTATAATCTTTAAAACAGAAAAAGACGACGTGATCGTCACTACAAACAACTCCCCAGATTAATTAAAAAAAATAATAACTATGAAAAAATATTTGATGCTAATGATGTTCGCCAGCACTTTTCTATTTGGTCAACAAAACTCGGATAAACGATATAAGGAAATCGCTGGAAGATATGGTGGTAACGACGGAATCTGCCTTTTCGAAGATGGAAAATACATGCTCTATGGCTACGCGACCGCTATTTTTGGAACGTATACTTTTGAGAAAGACCATATCAATTTCAATCCCGACAAGCAGGAATTATTCATGATCTTCGGAAGTCAGAATCCGACAATTGGAAATTCGGCAAGACTATTCTTTTCCGGATTTGAAAGAGATGGAACGGCGGTTCAGTTTGACGAGGGAAAGCCACAACCGGTTTTCAATGATGACGCCAATTGTTTCGCTTCGCCGTACGTCTATGAAACGAAGACAAAACCTTCACAGATCATTCTTTCTGATTTTATAGATGGAACCTGGCAGCAAAGTAAATTTGAAATCCCGAAAGAATATAATGACCTCGCCATCGTTCATAACGAACCAAGCAGGTATGAGGAAAACTTCACTGGAATGGTAAAATCCGAAGGGAAGTTTAAAGTTCTAACCATCTCTATGTACGATAAAGCTTTCAAACAAAATGACGAGGACGAAAATGACAACAACTGGAAAGAGATCCTTGAAATGAAGTCGGAATATTACCAGGCAAAAGAAGGCAGGAAAAACGGAATTTTCTTCAACAAACATTACCAAAATTTTCCAACGCCTGAAAGTTCAATTTATAAATTAGACAAAAAGACGAACCAATTCATCAGCAAAAATGCCGAAGACAATGAAGCCTACTTTCGGGACAACCAGTACAATGACAACCGCTATCTGAGAAAATATATGAAAGTGGAAGGTGAAACCATAAGTGACAAAACCTTCAACAAAAATAACATTTCAACACAGAGTTTATTCTTCACAACTTGTGGCAAAGGTTCGGAAAAGTCTTACAAATACAAAGGTTTTATCGAGTATGAAGATAAAAGTGAGCCTAAAGAATTACAGCAGACCACCATCGTAACACCTTTACCGCCAGCCAATTAATTATAAAGCGTTAAAAAGACAATTTCACCGACCCTTTTTGCCCATTCACCGAAAAATTCATCATTTTTTTAAGATTCGTTCTGAACTTTACATCAGAAAAAGAGCAATACCGCTCAACTTAAATCTTAAAATTATGAAAACAAACATCGGACTTACAGAGCAAAACACAGAAGCTGTTGCAGAACAATTGGCAAAACTTTTAGCTGACGAAACGGTACTTTACACCAAAACAAGAAACGCCCACTGGAACGTGACCGGCGATAACTTCCACGCCAACCACATTTTCTTCGAAGAACAGTACAAACAGTTGGACGAACTGATTGACAGCGTTGCAGAACGTCTTCGAAAAATCGGTCATTACGCGCCTGCAACTATGAAAGCTTATTTAGAATTGACACATCTTACCGAGTACAGCGAAAGAACCAACGACGGACTTGGTTTTATGAAGGATTTACTAAAAGACCACGAAAGCATCATCGATTTTCTTAGAGGAAATGTGACGCCTTTTGCTGAAAAATACAAAGATTACGGTTCCAGCGACTTCATCACAAGTCTCATAGAAACGCACGAAGAAATGGCCTGGATGATACGTTCTTACTTCAGAAATTAAAGAAAATAAGAAAAGGAATAATTATATTTGTGTCAACCATAATAAACTACTCCTATGAAAACCTTGATTGTTGATGACAACGATATCGCAAGAACTACGCTCGCACACCTGGCAAAGCAGGTTCCAAATCTTACGATTGTCAATGAATATTCCAACGCGATTGAAGCTTATAATCATTTGCAGAACAATCAGGTAGATTTGATATTTTTGGATATCGAAATGCCGGAAATGACCGGAATCGAACTCACCAAAAATCTTTCCGGAAAAGACATTATCATCATTTTCACCTCATCCAACAAAGATTACGCACTCGAAGCTTTCGAACTTAATATCGCAGATTACATCCTGAAACCTGTGATGCCGGCGAGATTTTTACAGGCCGTGAGCAAAGCGCAATCAATTCTGGAAAGCCGAAAAGAAGATGTGGAAGTCACCAAAGACGAATTCCTTTTCGTGAGAGATTCCAATATCACAAGGCGTTTGAAGCTCGACGATATTTTTTATGCGGAGGCATTGGGCGATTATGTCAAGTTTTATACGAGGGAAAAAATGTTCGCCATCCACGGCAAGATGAAAACCGCCGAAGAACGTCTCCCAAAAGATGATTTTATCCGTGTTCATAGGTCTTTCATCATTGCGGTCAACAAAATAGACACGCTTCAGGACGGCGGAATTATGATAAACGGAAAATTCATTCCCGTTGCAGATGCGTACCGAAAAGCACTCAACACAAGAATGAATGTTTTCTAATTAACTATTAATAATTTGGGCAGCTATTTCCGCCTTCCGCTCCCAATCTTTTTTGCACATTATTTCAGTTTAAATAGAACTAAAGAACAAGCAAAAAAGGATTTCCGCTCAAGTCGGGCTGCGAGAGATTCAACGTTCAAATTCGACTGTAAAAATTCCCCTCCTCTGGAAATCGAGGAACGAGATTCGCCGAATCAATTAAATAAATAAAAAATATTGAGGCAATGGTGGCGAAAATTCAAAGAATTTTTGACGGAGTGGTTTTACAATTCTAAAGTGGTTTTCAACAATTCAAAATAAGTATAAACACTTATGAAAAAAATATCCTCAGTAATGGGAAACAGACGGTTCAGTTATTTCATCATCCTCACATTTATTGCGGGTTCTCTCCTGTTGATAGCGGTTCAAATCAATTCGGCTAAAAATACAAAAGAGCTCATCCAAAACAAGAATTACGTTCCAGCAATCATTTGCGTGAAATCGACCGTGATATTCTAGGCGTTGAAAGCAGAATCCGAACTTCTATTGCGACCAACGACACGACACATCTCGAGGGAATCGACCAAAAAATAAATCAGATAGAAAACTTTCTCGACTCACTTTCCAAAGACAATTCAGACGACGTTGAAGAAAAGTGGATTCACAGATTGAGCGTTCTCGCAATGGAAAAGAAAACGACGAAGGATAAATTGCTGTTCCGTTATCACACCCTCGGAAATATGGATGACCAGACTTCCATCGCCAATCCAAGAGCGATAAAATTTCGAACGAAATCACTTCCATCACTGCAAAAATCTACGAAAGCAGAAAACTTCATATGGTCGACCTCAGCAAAGAAACCGAAGCGATGGGACAAAAAGCGAGATTGTATGATATTTCCCTATTGATTCTTTTGATTTTAAGCGGTTCCATTGTCGGTTATCACATTCTTCGTCAGTTCAATCGTCAGCGATTGTTGATTCAGGAATTGGATGTTGCAGAGAAAAAAGCATCGGTCGCCGCACAAACCAAAGAAAACTTCCTCGCCAATATGAGCCACGAAATCAGAACGCCATTGAGCGGAATTTTGGGCTTTACAAACCTTTTACAGAAAAGACCTTTGGACGAAACTTCAAAAGAATTTGTTTCGTCAATTCAGCGTTCTGGGGAAAATCTGATGGCGATTATTAATGACATTTTAGACTTATCAAAAATCGAAGCCGGAATGATGCGCATTACCAAAGGCATATTCAGCATCAATGGATTGGTAAATTCGGTCGAAACATTTTTTGTAGAACGAGCCAAAGAAAAAGGATTGACGATTTCCAGCAAAATAGATTCGTCTATTCCTGACACTTTGAATGGTGATGCCACAAGACTCACACAAATTTTGGTCAACCTCATCGGAAATGCGATAAAATTTACGCATCAGGGAACTATTAATATCGAAATTTACAACAAACAACAGAACGAAAACGAAGTCGTTGTAGGCTTTAAAGTTTCTGACACAGGCATCGGAATTGATAAAGAAAAACTTCTTGAAGTCTTTGAAAGATTCAATCAGGGAGAAGATCCAACGACCCGGAATTACGGTGGAACCGGACTTGGTCTGTCGATTGTAAAAAGTCTGATTCAGTTGCAGAACGGTGATATCGAAGTCATCAGCGAACAGGGAAAAGGCACGACTTTCCATTTTTATATTCCTTATGCGATTGCAAAAGAACAGCTGAATGTAATTCCGAAAGTTGACACCGATTATTTTAAAGATAAAACAAATGCGCCTTTGAAAGTGTTAATTGTTGATGACAATGCCATCAATCAAAGTCTGATGAAGCATCTTCTGTCACAATGGAACATCGCTTTTGAAACCGCAAACAACGGTCTGGAAGCAGTAGAATTTCTAAGAAATAACGACTGCGATTTGGTTTTGATGGACATCCAAATGCCACAAATGGACGGTTACGTTGCCACGCAAACCATCCGTGAAGAACTGAAACTGAACACGCCAATCATCGCAATGACTGCACACGCTTTGGCAGGCGAACGCGAAAGATGTATGAGCCGTGGAATGAATGAATACATTTCCAAACCAATAAAAGAAGATGAATTATTCAAACTAATCTCCAATTTCGGATTAAAAGAAAACGAGAAAAACGTAACGAAACCCGAAGAAATCAATTCTAATTATGAATTCATCGACCTAATTTATTTGAAGTCTATCAGCAATGGCGACAAAGATTTTGAAAGAACCGTGACGCAGCAGTTTCTGGATAAAGTCCCAACCCATTTGCAGGAACTGAAACTGGCTTATGAAAACAAAGATTTTAAATTGCTAAAATTAAGAGCGCACGATTTGAAATCGAGTGTGGCGATAATGGAATTACTCACTTTATTAGAGGAAAAATTAGATATTTTAGAATTAACAACCGAAGAAAATTCGGCATCGCAACTGGCTTTGGAAGAAGTAAAAGATGTTTTGCTGAAATCTTTTTTCGAAACTAAATTATTTATGCAATCCATCGATAATTAAATTAATTAAAAACCAATTTCATTATGGAAACTCAAGGCGCATCGGTGGTCATCACGCACCACGTTCTCGACGGCAAACAGGCTGAATATGAAAGATGGCTCGATGAAACTCTGCCCGTTTCCAAAAGTGCCAAAGGTTTTATCGATTGGCAAATCGTTCGCCCGATTCCGAATCTGACTTTTGTTTACACCGTCATTATCCGCTTCGACACCATTGATAATCTCAGAAACTGGATGGAATCTGATGCCAGAAGAAAGCTGATTGACAAAGCACATCCATTATTCACAAAAGAAGATAATTACGAAATCAAATCCGGACTGGATTTTCTCTTTTATGGCGAAAAAGAAAACAAAGTTCCAGTTCGTTGGAAACAATATTTGGCAACCTGATCCGCAATTTATCCTTTATCATTGTTGATGCAATTGGTGTTACTTCCATCTTTACGACTCATTGATATTCCTGCCAATCGGTATTTTGACACATTGGTGAGTACGGGCTGTTTGGTTTTTTTGGTGATTTACGTGGTGATGCCAAATTACACAAAGCTGATTAGGAAATGGCTGTATAAATGATTTGCTACAACAATCTCAATAGAGAATGTAAAATAGAATGATAAAAAAGTGTAAATTGGCAATCAAACTTTTAATTATAATCAGAATGGCTAATAAATATGTTAATTTTATCACCGATGAACATTTATTATTTTGTATTGAAAACTTGCATAAAGCATATTTAAGAGCTAAAAACAATATTACAAAGAAAAACTTTTACTCAAACAAAGTTGATACAATCAAGCTTACATTTGATTCAAAATTTAACGACATAAACGAAGAGAATTTAATTCAATCTGAGATTCTTCGACAAATTGATAAATCAATCAACAACTCAATTGGAACTTTTCACGAACAAATTTTAGGTGGAATAGAAGGTTTTGAAGTTGGGAATTTGAGTGGTTTTGATGTTAAAGCTGATGATGACACATTATTTGCAGACATCAAAAATAAACATAATACAATGAACAGTAGTTCTTCTGAAGCCTTATTTCAAAAATTGGCAAGATATGCAGATGATTATAAAAAAGCAAAATGTTATTGGGTTCAAATTTTAGCTAAAAACAGTTTTAATGAACTTTGGAAGGGCGAAATCAATGGAAAAGAGTACAGCCATAGTAGAGTTTATAAAATTTCAGGTGACCAATTTTATGCTCTTCTATCTGGTGAACAGGATGCACTGTTGCAATTGTATAAAGCTTTGCCTGTAGCAATAAATGACTATCTAAATTCCATTGAACACAATCATACTATAATTGAAAATTCCGCAATTGACGAAATAAAATTGCAAACAGTAACCTCTAATAAAAGTATCTTAGACCAAATCACTTTTGATAACTATAATTATTATTTAGGTTTTGACAAGCTGTAATATTTATTCAAAAACCTTATAATTGAATAGCCTACTTCTTTACCTAAATTTACAGGGACAGCATTACCAATTTGTTTATATTGCTGTGCAATAGAGCCTTCGAATTGCCAATCATCGGGAAAAGTTTGAATTCGGGCATATTCACGAACCGTAAATGGACGAGTTTCATCGGGATGGCAACGCTCTGTCTGTTTTTGTGCCGGACTACAGGTTAAAGTTAAACAAGGTTCATCCCAACCGATTCTTCTAGCAATCCCTGTCTTTCCACCACCTAAGTGAAAACTCCCTCCCATAAATGACTTCTGAATAGCCAAAGGTAAATCTCGCCAATATCCTTTTGGTGGTACTAAATCTAAAACTTCAATTTTACTTTTTGGATATTTTGCTCCGTCAGATTTTGGAACATTGGTTTCAAATAATTCCCCTTTCTTCAATGCATCCTTCAAGTTGTAAATTTTCTTGTATGGTTTCGGATATTCATATTCCAAACCAATATCTTTTCGAATCCCTACCAATATTAATCTCTCTCGCTTTTGCGGAACATTATAATTGATAGCTTTTAAAACTTGTACAGGAACTACATTATAACCAATTTCATCTAAAATAGAAATCATTCCCTGTAAAGTTTTTCCATTATCGTGGCTCAATAAACCACGAACATTTTCACCAATACAAATAGGAGGATTTACTTCCTTTACAACTCTTGCAAATTCATAAAATAAAGTTCCGCGAGCATCTGCCAAACCTAATTTTTTACCTGCATAACTAAATGCTTGACAAGGAAAACCTCCCGTCACAACATCTACTTTATCTTGATATTCAGAAAAATCAAAAGCTTTTATATCCCCTTCCAAAACTTTCCAGTTTGGACGATTTTTGCGTAATGTGGCACAAGCGAACTTATCGATTTCGTTTAGAGCAATACATTTCAAACCTGCTTTTTCCATTCCGACAGCCAAACCTCCTGCGCCAGCAAATAATTCCAAAACTGTATAATCATTTTCAGCTTCAACATAATTAGATTCGTCAACATCATCATTTACAAAATCTGTAAATAATTCTAAAACTTCAGACTTTTTATAAACTCTATAGTTGCTCATTGGTTCTCTAACCGCAGACAATTTTCCTTCTCTATCCCAACGTCTAAGGGTCTCTTTGCTTTTTCCTATTAATTCTGATGCTTCTGACAATGACAAATACTCACTCATAACCAAGTTTATTAACCTTACACAATGGTTACAAATTTATATAAATTTTATTAACATCCAAATGAATTTGTGAGAAATTTAATAATAGTTTTTAACACCACAAATTATTAAAATTTATTTTATTTTTATTCGAAATAAAATATCTAACCCAAAACAACCATTCCTTCCAAATCTCCACCGACTCATTTTGCCCATTCACCGAATTACATTTAAAAACCCTTTGATTCCGCAGTAGCTTTACAGTAGAAATAAAGACAAACTATCATTCATCATAAAAACTTATCATTATGAATACTGCATCATTAAGTTTCAAATACGAATTAGAGAAAAAAGAACCAAGAACTAACGACGGTGGAACGACAAGAGGTGCTTCCGTAAAAGATTTCCCAGCTTCTATCGGTATTGCCGGCGTTTCTATGAGACTAGAACCGGGAAGTATGAGAGAATTGCACTGGCACGCCAATGCTGCAGAATGGGCTTACGTCATTTCAGGAACGGTTCGTACCACGATTATTCATCCTGACGGACACAGCTACACAGATAATTTTGAGCCGGGCGACGTTTGGTATTTTCCAAAGGGTTACGGTCACTCGATTCAGGCGACGGAAACGGAAGAATGTCATTTTATTTTGATTTTTGATAACGGTAATTTTTCTGAAGACCACACGTTCAGCGTGACGGATTTTGTTTCATCAGTTCCACCAGAAATTGTTGCTCAAAATTTAGGTTTAACTTTAGAAGAAGTGGCGGCTTTGCCTCAGAAAGAAGCGTATTTCGCAGCAGGAATTGTTCCGGATGAAATGTCATTTGTTGCAGAGGCTCGTCCGAATGAATCTGACATCGAACTAACAAGTTTTCACCGTTATCCTTTGCATTCCCAACAGCCGAGAATTGTTCCGGGTGGAGGTTTACAAAGATTGGTTACGAGTAAAGAATTTCCTATCAGCAGTACGATGTCGGGTTCTGTTTTGGAATTGCAGCCGGGCGCGCTGAGAGAAATGCACTGGCATCCCAATGCGGACGAATGGCAGTATTTTATCTCAGGACAGGCAGAAATGTCGGTTTTCCGTGCAGAATCTACTTGCGTAACAGAGCAGTTTAATGCCGGAGATGTGGGTTATGTTCCAATGGGAGCCGGACATTACATCAAAAATACAGGCGATACGGTTTGCAGAATTCTGATTGGCTTCAACAGCGGACATTATGAATCAATTGATTTGAGTGAATGGCTGGCTGGAAACCCAAAAGATGTTATAATAACGAACTTCGGCTTGAAAGATGGCGAAATTGAAAAATTCCCGACTGAGAAAGTTTTTATTCAGCCTAAGAAATAGGACTAATTAAGAGCCTGTTTAATAATGATTAAAAAACAAATTTTCAAGTCATTTTTCTTTTCCCCAATCCTAAAGGATGGAAAAATGCCTTGAAAATTTCATCAAAATTAACTCCCTTTAGGGTCGGGGAAATTAATTTAGATGAAATTTAAACAGGATATAAATCTCTCGAAATAATGGATAATTCTGCCATCAAAACAAACCCTTCCGTTTCTTCTGATTCGATTAAGATGCAAGAGAGATTGGCTATATTTTTAGCTTTGATTGCCGGATATATTGATGCAACAGGACTGATTCAATGGAAAACGTACGTCTCTTTTATGAGCGGAAATACGACTTCACTGGGAGCGGCCATTTCAACGGGTAAATCTGGAATCATTATCACCTCAGTTACAGTCATAAGTTGTTTTTTATTAGGAATTTACGCCGGAACCTGCCTTTCATTATGGAAGAGAATTAAGAACCAAATATTAACATTTTATCTTGTTTCAGGAATTCTTATTTTCTATACAATAATTGCTTATTTTTATAATATCAATAACTTGTCATCCATTACAATCGTCGGATTTTCAATGGGATTAATGAACACGATTGTGACTTCAGTAGGAAACCAAAAAGTAAATACGGATTTCGTGACAGGAACTTTGAACAGCTTGGCAAAGAACACCGCAATGTTGAGTATGACTAAAGATAAGGTGGAAAAAAAGGAATATCAATCCAACGCCATTCATCTTTTGCTTTTGTGGATAGGGTTTTTGTCGGGTGCGTTTATAGCTCCTTTCCCACTCGATTATTTTGGAAAATGGACTTTAATGATTCCAGCATTATTACTGATGATTTGCGGAATATTGATTTCAAAAACTAACGCTAAAAACTAATATTATGTTACAGAAAAATGATGTTGCCCCAGATTTCACTTTGTACGCAACGCCAGACCAAAAAATTACACTCTCAGAATTCAAAGGAAAAAACGTCATCCTTGCCTTTTATCCCGCAGACTGGAGTCCGGTTTGCAGTGACCAAATGGCCTTGTACAATGAAACTTTGAAGTTTTTCAAGAAATATGATGCAGAGATTTTCGGAATTTCCGTGGACAGCAAATGGTGTCATCTGGCTTTTTCACAATCTAGAAATTTACATTTTCCTTTGTTAGCCGACTTTGAAGCTAAAGGAGAAATCGCAAAACAATATGGTGTTTATGACGATGAAGAAGGTGAATGTAAAAGAGCACTTTTCGTCATCAACAAAGATGGCATCATCGAATGGAGTTATCTGTCACCAACGGCCATCAATCCTGGTGCAGACGGAATTTTAGACGCTTTAGAAACACTTAAAACAAAATAATTATGTCACTAAAATCAGCGGTCAGCAACTCTGACCACGCACAAGGTAACTTAGATGCCGACCTCGTCATCGTAGAATACGGCGATTATCAATGTCCATATTGTGGCGCCGCTTATCCGGTTCTGAAAGAATTGATGAAAGAATTTGGAAGTCAAATTAAATTCGTTTTCAGAAACTTCCCATTATCTGAAATGCATCAATATGCAAGACCGGCGGCCATCGCAACGGAAGCAGCTAATCTTCAGGGGAAATTCTGGGAAATGCATGATGCGATTTATGAAAACCAGAGAGATTTGAATGAAAATTTACTGATGAAATTGGCAGAACAATTAAAACTAAACATTCCTCAATTTGAAAAGGATTTGGAAAGTACTGAGTTGGCAGAAAAGGTTGATTCAGATTTTGAAAGCGGAATTATGAGTGGCGTGAACGGTACACCTTCTTTCTTTATGAATGGAAAGAAATTCGATGGTGGCGCGGAAGATTTGTTTGAGCTTTTGAGGGAGAATACTGAGAATTAAACCACAAAGTGACAAAAGATTTTAAACCCTTAAGTAAGTAAAAGTTTCTATTATGACGCGTATAAGAACACTAAAGTTTTCTTTTTCATATTGAAATTTATTTACACCGAATCTGCAGCCCGACTTGAACGGAGCTCATTTTTTGCAAGGGATTTTAGCTTGGGAAAAAATAGCGGGAGTGGAAGGCGGAAATAGCTGCCCAAATAAAAACAAATCATCAAAAATGTACGATATTAAACTAGATTAACGAGAAACGAATTGAACCATCCTACATTTGCTAAAGAATTAAGACAACAAAATATTAAAATAAATTAATCACAACATTTAAAAAATTAAATTATGAGCACACTAAAATTAAAAGACGGAACAGAGATTTTTTACAAAGACCAAGGTGAAGGACCAGTTTTGATGTTTCACCACGGATGGCCGTTATCATCAGATGATTGGGATGCACAGGTGATTAATCAGTGCAGTTCCTCCAATTATGGTAGCGAGTGACAGCAATCCTGATGGTGTTCCAATGTCGGTTTTTGACGGTATCAGAGACCAGACTTTGAACAACAGACAACAGTTTATATCGATTTGACTTTCCCTTTCTACGGTTACAACAGAGAAGGCGCAGACGTGAAAGAAGGCGTACAGAGAAACTGGTGGAGACAAGGAATGATGGGCGGAATCGTAGCTCATTATGACGGAATCAAAGCGTTTTCTGAAACTGATTTCACAGATGATTTGAAAAATGTTGATATTCCGGTTTTGGTACTTCACGGTGAAGATGACCAAATTGTGCCTTACCAAAATGCGGCTTTGAAATCAATCAAATTATTGAAAAACGGAACGATAAAAACGTATCCTGGTTTCCCTCACGGAATGCCGACTACGGAAGCAGCAACAATCAACAAAGACCTTTTGGAGTTTATTGAGGCTTAATTTCAAAATAAATTGAGATAAAAAAAGGATGAATCTGTTGGTTCATCCTTTTTTGTTTATCGTACTAATGAGTTCTCATCTTGCTTCATCCTATTGACCACAGGGTTTGCATACATCGCCAGAAAACTTTCTTTCAGAACCGGATCGGAACTGTCGATTCGCATTTCCAGTCTTCTGATGAACAATTGCTTCTCTTCTTCTGTGTATTGTTCTGCATATTTGTCTGTTTTATGGAGCAGATCGTAAGCGATATATTTGGTAGGCCAAAGTTTATAGTTCTGGATAATGGAATCATCTATGATCTGGGCGATTGCCTGAAGTTGTTTATTTTTGTTATCAAACGCGTTGGCAATGTTGTCTAATTCTTTGTCCAAGACTTTTCCGGCGTGGAGATGGATCCGTTTTTTCTGTCCCAAAACGCCACTCAACATAGTATTAAAATCCTCATTATCATCTTTCACATAGACCTCATTTCTTGATTTGGCCATCAGTTGTGGCATCTTCAAAGAATCTGTTGGGTCATATTCGTAAGAAATGGAAAGCGGAACTATTTTAAGGCTTTTGAAAAAATCAATTAGTGACACCTCTTCTGCGGACATGGCCAACATTTTCAAAACACCTTGTTGGGTGATGTCATTTCCGTCTTTTGCCCTTCCTTCGCGTTGTGCCATCCAGACCGAACGGTTTTCCTTTGTCAAAAGATTATAGATATATTGGGATAAAGTTTTGGAACTATCGAGCTGCTCGCGGATCGAAACACTTCTTTGAACCAGAAAATTCCGGTTCAGTTTTGCAAGCACATGAAGAAAAGGTTTCTGAACCAGATTATCTCCGATAGCCGAAGACGTCATCACAAAACCGCCGTTTAACAATGCTAAATTCAACAATGAAGTATCCAAGACAATATCCCTGTGGTTGGAAATGAAAAGATAAGATTGGTCTTTGTCCAACTGATCAAATCCCGAAGTCGTCAAACCTTCCGAACTTCTTTCCAAGATCTGAAGAACGGTCTGAGAAATAAACTGACTTTGAAAATCTTTGATCGAATGAACATTTTTGAATTTGTTGGTCCAAAATTCCTCATCCCGATCTGGAAATGTAAAACTCATCAAAGCCTTCATCATTGGATGCCTTGCAACACTTTGCAACGCTTCATTCACTTCATCATCATAATAAGGCCTTATATCATCAAACTTAGACATACTTTTATTTAAATTAACAATTTGCAAAACAACGAAAATTTATTGAACTCAGCTTATGATTTTTTTTAATCAAATTCATCTTAAAGACTTAGATCGATATTAGAAAGGATATCCGATAGCAATATTCAATATCAAATTATCTTTTCTCCAAGAGCTATCTCCAAATTTGACCCTATCCAAAACCCAACGGTCGCCTTTTTCATAATAAGGAACTCTCAATGGCATCGCAAGATCTAATCTTAAAACCAATATCGAGAAATCCAATCTAAGTCCAACCCCTGCGCCAACCGCTACTTCACTCAAGAAATCTTTGGAAAATTTGCCACCAGGTCTTGTATTGACGCCTTGTTCGTTGATATCATCATTCACCAACCAGATATTGCCTGCATCTACGAAAGCGGCAACATTCAGGAATTTGTAGATATTGGCTCTGTATTCTGCATTCATTTCCAGTTTGATGTCGCCTGACTGGTCAAAATAGAAACTGGCATTCTGAGTTCTCGGATCATAACTTCCGGGACCTAATGTTCTTGCTCGGAAAGCTCGGATACTGTTACTTCCGCCGACAAAAAACTGTTTGGAATAAGGTACAAATTCTGAGTTTCCATAAGGATAGGCAATTCCGGCAATAATTCTGGAAGCAAAATTCGTCTTCTCATTGAATTTGTGGTAGAATCTGAAATCGTGTTCCATCTTCGCATATTGACTGAATGGAACGCCGAAAATATTTTTCTGATCACCGTTTTTCGCGTTAGCTCCCGTCACCAGACCTGTGATGTTTCCTGCAAGGTCCAACATTCCACGATAGTAGATGTTATTGGTTTTTGGCGTTGTAGTGTCGGTGTAAGTGTAAGTGTAAGTTGGTCCGAAGATCAGCTGTTTCTCCACCACTCGTCCCAAAGTTGGATTTGGTGGTATTCCTTTTTCAATATTTCCATCAATCTGTTCCTGATATTTATCGGTTACAGTCAGAGGGGAAACCATTGTAATATCAATGACCTTCAAATCGTGTTCTTTTCTGACGTTCTCTTTCCAGACATAACCAAATGAAGCATTTAAATTACTAAGTGTGTACAATTCTGTACGGCTTTGATATTCGTAACCAAGGCTGATATTCGTCCTGGGAACAAATGCACTTGATGAATTAAAACGGAAAGGCGCTACAATTCTCGGAATAGAAAGTTGTGTGTTAGCACCAACTCTAATGATGTTATTCGCATCTTTTGCGCCGCCCAATTGAACATCGAAAGCGCCATAGACAGCCGCTTTGAATTGTTCAGCGCCTCGGAAGAAGTTTCGGTGCGTCCAATTCAGGTTCACCTCGCCTCCACCATAATTGGCCGAGTTGGTTCGTCCCAAAGTTTCCAAACGCAATGATTGGATCTGTCTTGGTGTCAGTAAATAATAGGCATCGAATTTATGATTCAAAGAATCTGAAACCACAAATTCATTCTTCACAAATTTGAAAACGCCCAAACTGATCAGTCTGCTCAAAGTCAAATTGTGATCTTTACGATTGTAAACATCGCCTTTTTTAAAGTACAAAGCGCGGTCAAAGATCCTTGGTTTGAATTTATGATCCGGATCGATCACATAGATATCGTCGTAGGCATATTTGGAAAGGGAATCTTCGCTCATTGGAACACTGTATTTTCCGTCTTTCACATCACGAATATTGTAATTTGGGAAAACCACGACTTTATCAATGGAGAATTGTTTCGTTGCCAGATCTGGCGTTTGTTCTTTCAATTTGACATTCAGTTCGACTTTGTGATTTTTGGCTACCGTGCTGTCTGCCTGCACGATGATATTGTCCGGATGGAAGTAGTAGAAACCTTTCTCCTTCAATCCATTATCAATTCTTTCTCTTTCAGCTTTGATGACGCCGAGATCAAATGGATTTCCGACTTTCAAAAGAGATTTGTCTTTCAAATTCTGAATTTCCTGATTGACCAAAGTCGAATCTTCCTGAAACTTGACCTGACTGATCAAATATTGATTTCCAGGTCTTACTGTATAAATGACTTGTGCTTTTTTATTCTTCGAAACCGTGTCGTACTTCGCTTGCGCATTGAAATAACCTTTGTTCTCAGAATAATTGACCAAAATATCTTTGTTAAATTCTTTATCAACATCACCTAGCAAAACTGGTTTTTCTCCAAATTTATACTTCAACCAATAATTGAATCCTTTCTCTTTCTTTGGTTCTTTGGCAATATTGTAAGCGTACAATTTTGGCCTCAATCCAAGAAAACTCGAGTTGGGTTTCGGCGTCAGATTTTCTTCTAGTTCAGCCTTCAAAGCTTTTTTTTGCTTTTTCGGAAGGCTGTCGTTTTCGATTTTAACTTCGGCGCCTGTGTAAAGCATTTGTCCGTCTTTCAGAAATTTGGTATTGCTGCAAGATGAGATGATCGCAATGGATGACAAGGCAATCACTGGTCTAAAATGGATTGGAAATCGGCTCTTCATTATTTAAAATCTACTACTTGGTTATTGTTTTTTTCTCGTTCTCTTTTTCTTTTCTCTCGTTTCGAACTTTGGAAGATCTCACGGAATTTATCATAATCCAAAGTGATGATGAATCCTACTCCAGTTTCCACGATCTGACCTTGCAACGCGACCTGATATTCGTTCTTACGGTAAGCTCTCAGCATATATCTGCCATCTCTGGAAAGGCTGTAATCTATCGTGACATCACCGGCGATATTGGTCGTGTTCTCATTTTGTCGGGCATCGCCTTCCAATCCGAAATTACTTCCAACAGACACTTTCAATCGGTCATTCAGTAATTTTTTACTTAATCCGACATTCAGGTCTGTTCTTGTGTTTTGAGCTCCTGTTGAATAATCTTCGGAGGATTCCAGATCGAAATTAAGGTCAACACCTTTGATAAGATCTGAAGCCAAATTGTTCAATTGTTGAGAAAGGATCTTGCTCACACTTTGTCTCGCCAAAGTTTCTGTGGAAAGTCCCGCACTATTTTCGAAAGGATTTTCACCGATGAATCTATTTAATAAAAGCAATGCAAAAACCTGCTTGTTCATTTCGTTCTCTTCCGTTCTGAGTTGTGCTAATTTTTGATCCACAACATCTTTTACGTTAGAAGAAATAGAGTTGTTTTTTTCATCCGTCGTGATATCAAACGAGATGATCGGTTTCAGCAATTCGCCTTTCATTTTTAGCAAGGTATTGAATTCCATCCTCTGTTTGTATTGATTTAGCGTCGCTGCGCCGTCTCCACTGATCTGCTGTTCTACAAGATCTAGCGGCGCGGTTTGGGTTTTATATACAGCTGTAATATCCAGTGTTGCTGCAGTTGGTTCGCCCGTCCAGGTGATCGTGCTTCCTTTTTGGATCTCGAATTTACGTTTCAGTAAACTGACGGTCATATCGTAACTTCCTTTTTCTACTTCGTAAACGCCGACCAAAGTGGTTTTTCCGGATGGATCGATTCCACCGGTCAATTCGGCCTCGCCTTGAAGTTTTACAAAATCACCGTTGGCCTTGTCAATGACCACAGACATCTTCGCTTCTTTGCTAACTTCTATATTCACGCTGACATCCATTCCTTTGATCTTGTTTTTGGCAGCCAAAGAATCTGCTACAATCGTTTTGTTTAATGCAATTTGGTCTTGGTCAATGAATTCTACAATGCCGTCTCTTTCCTGCAACGATGGACTTGATTGAGGCAAAACAAATGTGAAATCTGTATCATCCGAAACCGCCAATCTGCCGTCGACCTTCGGAAGGTCGAGGTTTCCTCTCACTTTCAAAGCAGCGTCGATAGACAAGATCCCGTACATCAAAGCATCATTCGATTTTTCTGAATTCACGACCTTGAAATCTTTTGCATTAATGTCCAAATTAAAGGCAAAATCTCTGTAAGTCTGAGTCAAAACCTGACCGTCGATCTTAAGTGAATTTCCGTCCTTGTCATTAATTTTAAAATCATCAAACTCAATGCCTCGGTTGGTGAAAGCAATTTTATCATTGATCTTTCTGAAATCACTTCCCGTTTGCGCGATCATCAATCCTACATTATTCATTTTCACGTCACCGATAATTTTTGGTTCCGTGGTCGTTCCTGTGATCTTCAAATCACCTGAGAGATAACCTTCTGTGTTGGTGATCGCATTCATAGAAAGGCCTTGAAGCGTTTTCATTTGAAGTTGATCCATCGCCAGATTCAGATCAAAACTACTTGCTGAAGTGTTGTAATTTCCTGTGATCTTCACATCATTTTCATTTCCGGAAAGCGCAATATCTGCATTGATGATATCGGCCGAAGTATTATTGGCCTTCAAAGCAAGATTCCCAACCGGACTTCCGTAAACAAAAAGGTCAGAAACATTGATATCTGCATTGAAGTTCATTTTCTTGTTAAGGTCTCTCAACTGCGCTGTTCCATTGATCGTTCCTTTTGCCAACAACGAATCTTTCTTGATGATCTCCGTAATGGTTTCGATCTTGAAATCTTTCAAAGTGACATTCAAAGGACTGTTTGGCGACGTGTTCTCTGACTGAACCACGATCTCGCTTCCAGAATTAGACAATCTGAAATTATCCGCAAAAATTCCCTGACTTCCGATCTGGATCTTGTTACCGTCAGCAACCGCCCAATCCATATAATTTAACTTCAAACCATTTGGGTTTAAGGAAATTTCTGTAATGTCATTCATCGACTTGGCGTTACCTGCGATCAGGAATTGTGTAGCATCTTTTTCGTCTTTCGTTGTGATGTTATAATTAATGATATTATCCGCGACATCACCATTGATATTGACTTTGTTCAAAGCAAAACTTTCGCTCTTCAAAGCTGCAACATCCAGATTATATTTTAAAGCCTGATTTTCGTTGGTGATCTTCAAATTTGTATTTTCAAGTGAATTGGTGCCATACAACACTTGCGGAATCTTTGCATCAAGTTCTATTTTCTGAGAATCTGCGTTGTAATTTCCAGTGATATTGATGGTTTCAAAGCTTTTCAATTCCGGAACAAACTTTCTGATTAGATCATCGTTTTTAATCGTTGCATTGACTGTGAAAAATTGTCCGGCATCGATTTTATTCGCTTTTCCAGGCTTTTGGAATTGATAATATTGATTCATCGTTTGCGACAAAGCACCGAAGATCTGAGTTAGTTTGTATTTCCCATTCAGTTCCACATCTGCAATCTGAGAATTGAATTTAATTTGCGTGGAATCCGCTGTAGAAACGGCCAACAAATTCACTTCCTGGATGGGATACACTTCTTTGGTATCAGAGATGGCAAAATTCTTAAGATTCAAATAGCCATTCAGATTATCAGGATCAAGGCTTTTGAAATCACCATCGATTGCGCCAGCCAAGATCATTGGCGAACTATAAAAACCAAGTTTGTTTAAATCTAATTTGTTGATATTTCCATTGACTTTCACCGTTGGATTCTTGTCATCATAAACACCGGAAGCGGTCAATTGAAGATTCGCATTCGGATCTTTTGAATTGAGAACAATGTTGTAAGCACCACGGTTGATCTTGCCTACCAAATTCATATTTTGATAACGATAACCTTTGTAAGTCGCCGATTGAACGTTTCCTACAAGGTTCGCATTTGCATTTTTGAAATCAAAACTTTCACCTTTCGCAGAGATCTGAGCGGTAATCGCGCCTAGATCTTTATTTTGAATGATCTTCCCGATCTGTAGATTCTGAAGATTCGCTTTCACATCATACAACTCACGGTTTTTTCTCCGCATGTCAACTTGCGCTTTTATTCCGGCATTTCCAAGCGTAGAATACAAACTAAGATTGGTGTTTACAACTTTCGTCGTTCCTTTCGCAAAACCTTTGATACTGAAGTGAGAAGGCAGGGAAATGTTGGACGGAATCGTCCCTTTTGGAACCAAATTAAAAATCGTTCTTCCAGATGAAGCCAACTCGCCAATCTTCAGATCGTAATACAAATTGTCAGGATTCATCGCATTTCTGATTCTTCCTGAGGCATTCACGCGAAGTTGGTCAAGTCCAGAGACTTTAAGTTCATTAATCATAAGGTCATTCACCAAACCTTTTACATTGGCGTTGACGGAAAGAATCGCGTTTGGATATTTGTTGAATGGCGCGGTATTTCTAAGCGTAGGAACCAAGTTCAAAATATCAGAAAAACCAATTTTGGAATCTTTGATATTTGCAGAGATCTTGACTGCGCCAGGATTTGCAGATAATTGCTCGATGGAATTATAATTAAGGACAACCTCGTCTCGCAAGATTGTTTTCGGCGTTTGGAGATAGAGGTCTTTCAAATACGCTTCTTTGTCCGAATAAACAAAATCCGTATTGAATTTCTGAATATCCAAACCTCGCGCTTCCTGGATCTCCGCCGATTTCACACTTCCTGCAAAACCATTGTTTTCCATTTTGAAATCACGAACATCGACATTCAGTTTTCCGAAATTAAGATGGTTAAAATCCATTCCGGACTTGGTTGGCGCCACTGCTGTATTGTTGTAAGCGACCTTTACATCTTCGAAGATCAATTTTCCGAGAAGGACTTTCATCGCTTTTTCCTGCGTTGTATTTTTCGAAACTTCTGGTGTTTTTTCCTCTTTCGGATTTGCGTTTGAAGCAGGAAGATACAAGTTGGCGTTGATCTTTGCGCCTGTCAAATAAACGTTTCCAACATCATATGAGTTATTTTGAAGATCGAGATTATTGACTTTCGTGCTTAATTCTTTAAATAAAACTTTAGCAAAAGTCTTTGAATTATCGTCACCGTAATCGATGTTGAAATTCGTCAGTTTGATTCCGCTCAAGCCTAATTGCATTGGTTTTTTCTGATTGAGAGAATCTACTTTTTCCTCCACATTTTTGGAAACTTCTTCGATCAGATCCTGTTTCAATTTCAACTTCAAACCGTCAAGATTGATGTCGTTGACCGCGTATTTGTTATTTTGAAGGTCAAAAGTTTTTACTCTTGTATCGAATGAATTGAAGTAAACCTTGATGTCATTTTTCGACTGTTGGTCGTTGAATGTAACACCGATATCTTTCAGATTGATCTTATCCAGAGAAATAATAAAAGGTTTGGACGGACTTTCTTCTTTTTCCGAAGTTGCGAACGCATCCATAATATAATCAAAATTGAATTTCCCTTGCGGGTCACGGACCACATTGGCACGAACACCTTCCAGATCAATCGACGTCAGATCTGCTTTTGACTTGATCAATTGCCACATATCCAATCCGACATCGAATTTTCTCACGGCCAAAAGTGTATCGACTTTCTGACCTTTCAAATAAAGATTCTCGATGACCAAACTGTTTGGAAAACCGATGTAAACCTTTTCCAGACTTACTTTGGTTTTGATCTTCCCTTCTAGGTAGACAATTAATTTATCCTTAATAAAATTCTGAACGAATGGAAGCCTTAAGCTAAAAATCAGCAACACAAAAAAAACCAAAATCGCAATGATGGTTCTAATAAAACGTCTGAACAGCTTCCCTTTATTGAGTTTTTTCAAATCTTAAAATATTAACAAAATTAGCTATATCAAATACCGTACTATAAAAGGTTATAATTAAAAATAAATCAATTTTTAATCGAATCACAATTTACAAATAATATATGTATCGGTTATTTTGTATAATTTTACAGGAATATCACATCAACATGAAAGCAGGCATTTTTGCACTTACTTTATTAATTTCTGGATCTTACTATTCTCAGGTAAAAGACACGCTAGCAGAAAAATTATTGATTTATCAATTACCAATCGGTGGTTGGGGCAAACAGCTAAACGATGGTAAAGCTGTTAATTATAATTTGCCACTGGACAAAACGCTCTCAGAAAAAATAAAGGCTACAGGTGACGAGCATGCCACAATTGATAACAATGCGACGACCAGGGAGATCACGACATTGGTAAAAGCCTATAAAGCCACAAAAAATGCGGCCTATCTTTCTGCTGCGGAAAAAGGGATCCAATATCTACTAATGATGCAATATGGAAATGGTGGTTTTCCGCAATATTATCCCAACAAGTCCATTTACAGAAAGAAGATCACCTACAATGACAATGCGATGATCAATGCTTTGACGGTTCTTTATAATGTGTCAGAAGGAAAAAATGACTTTGATGTTGTCAACGCGGAATTAAAATCAAAATCGAAGATCGCGCTTCAAAAAGGAATCGGATCGATCATTAAAAATCAGGTTTTACAAAATGGCGTTCCCACCATCTGGGCAGACCAATATGATGAGATCACTTTGCAACCCGCGAAAGCCAGAGCCTTTGAACCAATTTCTTTAGCCACTGGCGAATCTGTAGGAATTGTTAGATTTCTGATGCTTCAAGCAGTAACTCCTGACATTGAAAAATCGGTAAAAAGTGCCATAAAATGGTTCAAAGACAATAAGATCGAGGGCTACAGCTACAAAGTGGTGAAGCAAAATGACAAAACCGTCCGCATATTATCGGAAGAAAAAGGTTCTGTGGTGTGGGCAAGATTTTATGACCTCAAAACCCACAGACCGATCTTTGGCGATAGAGATGGCAGTGTCAAATATAATTATTTGGATATTTCGGAAGAGCGACGCAACGGATACAGCTGGTACATTGACTTTGCAGATAAATTGATTGACAAAGAATTCCCTAAATGGCTGACCACGAATCACCTTTCTGAGTAAGATCTTATTTTAATTAATGTTAAAAAAAGAAATTTGTTTGGTACTTAAGAAGTTTTAGTTGTAGTTTTGCTAACGCTGTTAGAATAATTATAATAATAATGGGTTTACACGAACGTCGTCAACGAGAAAAGGAATCTATCCGTGCAAATATCTTGCAGGAGGCTTTCAACTTGGCCAAGACAGAAGGTTGGGCTTCCCTTTCTATCCGCAAGATCGCAGATGCTATTGAATATAGCGCACCGGTGGTTTATGATCATTTTGAGAAAAAGGAAGCGATCTTGTATGAGATTTCATTAAATGGTTTTCATCAGCTTCACATTGAACTATTGAAAGCGCAGAAAAAACACGAAACGCCAGAAGATCAGCTGACTGCAATTGTGGATGCTTATTGGAAATTTGCTTTCAAGAATAAAGAATATTACCAATTGATGTTTGGCTTGGGAATGCAATGCAGCGGAAAAGGTTTGATGAAGGAAGAATTCTCCTCATTCCAAGATATGTTGTACGAATCCACTTTGGAAATCATTAATAAGAAAGGGTCTAATCCCGATAATGCCTGCCACTCTTCTCACGCTTTGTTTTCAGCCGTTCACGGATTGATCTCTATTATGATGATGAGAAATGCGGATATTCCGTCTACAATGAACAAGACGACATTGGACGAAACGGTTTCTGCTTTTATAAAATCATTATAATTTTTTTTGTGCTAAGAAATTAACACTGTTAGGAAAATTAACAATTAATTAATTTGCGGCTATTTTGATAGTGATCTTAGAAGAGTCAAAATTTGCTTTAAAACATTAACACTGTTAGATTTATTAGCGCTTAAAACTAAATTAAAAAAACAATATCAAAATAAACTATTATGAAAACTAAGATCTTAATGTAATCAAATGTTATATTTTTTTGAACAAATCATTAACACTGTTAGGAAATATAACCCTAAAATTAATCAGAACATATCTAACTTAATCTATAATTCAAACTTCAAATGAAAACTATTACACAACTAAAATTTATCGTACTTCTATCGAGTATCATACTTTTACAAAATTGTACAAAGGCGGCAGAAGGCGCAGGCGCATTACCGCCAGCTCCCGAATTGCCAGTTTATACCGTAATCACTTCCAACACTTCAACTTTCCAGGAATTCCCGACCGCCTTAGAAGGAAAAAACAACGTCGAGATTAGATCTCAGGTTGATGGTTATCTGGACAAGATCTATGTGGAAGAAGGTGCTTTTGTAAGAGCGGGACAACCTTTATTCAAAATAGATTCCAGGTCTTATGGCGAGCAAGTGAATATGGCAAGCGCCAATCTGCAAGCGGCCAATGCCAACATTCAGAAAATGAAAGTGGAAGTTGACCGACTCACCACTTTGGTTGCAGAGAAAGTGGTTTCCGACGTTCAGTTGAAAACAGCAAAGGCCAATTACGCCGTCGCAGTTGCAACAGCAGCTCAGGCAAAAGCATCTTTGAGCGGTTCAAGAATAACGAATGGTTTTACAACAATCACAGCACCTGTCAGCGGTTATCTTGGAAGAATTCCTTACAAAAAAGGAAGCCTGATCTCCAGAACAGATGCTACGCCCCTGGCTTTCGTGTCAGACATCAGCGAGATCTATGCATACTTCTCCATCAGTGAGATCGATTTTATTGCTTTCCAAAAGAAATATGTCGGAGCAACACTCGAAGAAAAAATGAGAAACATGCCGTTGGTGGATCTGGTGATTGCTGATAACACGACCTATTCCGAAAAAGGAAAAATGAAAATGATCGATGGACAATTTGATAAAAGTACTGGCGCAATCACGGTTCGTGCTACTTTCCCAAATCCGAACGGAACCTTGAGAAGCGGTAACACTGGAAAAGTAAGAATGCCTCAATTATTATCAGATGCAGTCGTTATTCCGCAAGAATCGACTTTCGAAATTCAGGATAAAACTTACGTTTACATTCTTGGGAAAGACAAAAAAGTGACCAGCAAACCGATTACAATCTCGGGAAAAACTGACAATTACTATTTCATTTCCGAAGGACTTAAAAAAGGTGATCAGATCGTATTCACAGGTTTGGGCAGCTTGAAAGACGGCGCATCTATCAAACCAAAAATGATCTCTTCTGACAGCTTATTGACAGCAACGCCTTTATAGTACGTTAAATCGTCGATTTGTAAAACTGTTGAATCGCTGAATTGCAAAGCGATTTTACGAATTCACAGTTTAACATCTCAACAAAAAACTAAACTTCTTATGCTAAAACAATTTATAGAAAGACCGGTACTCTCAACGGTTATTTCGATCATCTTATTACTATTGGGATTACTTTCGGTATTTCAATTGCCGATTACGTTATTCCCTGATATTGCGCCACCAAGCGTGCAGGTCACCGCATCTTATCCCGGCGCAAATGCCGAAGTTGTAGCCCGTTCGGTTGCCAATCCAATCGAGGAAGCAGTGAATGGTGTAGAAAATATGACTTATATGACCTCGAATTCCAGTAACGATGGATCGATGACACTGAGTATCTTTTTCAAACAAGGTTCAGATCCTGACAATGCAGCGGTAAACGTTCAAAACAGAGTATCCAAAGCGATGAGCCAACTTCCGCAAGAGGTTGTTCAGGCAGGAATCTCGACTCAGAAGGTTCAGAACAGTATGATCATGTTTATGGGACTTTCCAGTAACGACCCAAAACAATACGACGAACTTTTCTTGCAGAATTATTTGAAGATCAATGTCATTCCAGAGATACAGCGTATTCCCGGCGTTGCGCAGGCTCAGGTTTTCGGCGCCAGAGATTACTCGATGAGAGTTTGGCTGAAGCCAGACCGATTGGCTGATAATGGCTTGTCTCCTCAAGAAGTTCTGGCTGCGATCAAAAATAGCAATCTTGAAGCTGCGCCTGGACGATTGGGACAAGGAAGCAAGGAAACTTATGAATACATTTTAAAATACAAAGGGAAACTTAATCAAAACACAGATTACGAAAATATCGTAATCAAATCCAACAATGATGGTTCATTTTTGAGATTGAAAGATGTGGCAAGAGTCGAATTTGGTTCTTACAGTTACACTGCATCTAACAGAGTTGACGGAAAACCAGTTGCTGGTTTCGCAATTTTACAAACGGCTGGCTCCAACTCCAATGAGATCATCACAGAAATTGAGAAGCAAGTTGAGCAAATGAAGACTACACTTCCTAAAGGTGTGGAACCGATCATCATGTACAATTCCAAAGACTTTTTGGACGCCTCTATCCATCAGGTTGTTGAGACTTTGGTGATTGCATTTATCTTGGTTTTTATTGTGGTTTATATTTTCCTTCAGGATTTCAGATCGACATTGATTCCGGCGATTGCGGTTCCAGTAGCGATTATCGGTACATTTTTCTTCCTGAATTTGTTCGGATTCAGTATCAATATGTTGACATTGTTTGCATTGGTTCTGGCGATTGGAATTGTCGTCGATGATGCGATTGTGGTTGTGGAAGCTGTCCATTCCAAGATGGAACACACAGGTCTGCCAGTTGACCAAGCGACAAGAGAATCGATGAGTGAAATTTCGGGAGCCATTATTTCCATCACATTGGTGATGTCAGCGGTTTTCGTTCCGGTAGGATTTATGCAAGGTCCAGCAGGTGTTTTCTACAGACAGTTTGCTTTCACTTTGGCAATTGCGATTTTAATTTCAGCGGTTAATGCATTGACACTAAGTCCGGCATTGTGTGCGCTTTTACTAAGTGACCCTCAAGGTGAACATGGTGAACACAGTCACAAAACTGGATTTGGAGCGAGATTTTTCAACGCTTTTAATACAAGTTTTAATAATCTGACCAAAAAATATATTTACAGTCTCAAATTCTTAATTAAAAACAAATGGGTCGGCGTTGGCGGACTTGTCCTAATAACGGCTTTTACAATTTTCTTAATTAATAAAGCACCTACAGGATTTATCCCAACGGAAGATCAAGGTTTTGTATTGTTCGCTGTGAACACGCCTCCAGGAAGTTCATTGGAAAGAACACACAAAGCGACTTCTCAAATTGACAACATTATCAATAAGGAAGAATCTACTAAACACCTTTGGGTCGCAGATGGTCTAAATTTCATCAGTAATGCCAACGCATCGCCTTACGCTGCAGGTTTCATCAAGCTGAAAGACCTCGACAAAAGAGGTGCTGTGAGTGACCCAGATCAGATCGCAGCTGCATTGACAGGGAAAGTTTCGCAAGTGAAAGATGCCAGCACATTCTTCTTCAACTTCCCTACTGTTCAAGGTTTTGGTAACGTTTCCGGATTTGAGTTTATGTTGCAGGACAAGACCAACGGTTCTTTTGAACAATTGGGAACTACGACTCAGGCCTTCATTGGAGAATTGATGAAACGTCCAGAGATTGCGTTTGCGTTTACGACTTACGCAGCAGGAAATCCTCAATACACCATTCAGGTGGATGCGGATAAAGCCAATCAATTGGGCGTTTCAGTAACCGACTTGATGCAGACAATGCAGATCTATTACGGAAGTAGTTTCGTTTCGGATTTCAACAGATTTGGAAAATACTACCGAGTGATGGCTCAAGCAGATATTCCTTACAGAACTGATGCTAATTCATTGGAAGGGATCTATGTGAAAAACAACCAAAGCGAAATGGTTCCGGTGAAAACCTTGGTAACCTTGAAAAGAACTTTCGGACCAGAAACGGTGACTAGAAATAACCTTTTCAACGCCGTGACAATTAATGGAACGCCAAAACCTGGTTACAGTACTGGAGATGCGATCAAAGCGGTGGAAGAAACTGCGAAACAATCATTACCAAGAGGTTACGGCTACGAATGGACAGGAATCACGCGTGAAGAGATCAAAACTGGTGGACAAACCGGATTCATTTTCCTTCTAAGTATTTTGTTTGTGTACTTCTTATTGGCGGCGCAGTATGAAAGTTACATTTTGCCATTTGCTATTATTTTGACGATTCCTACAGGTATTTTCGGAGTGTATGCTTTTACAGGTTTGGCTGGGATTGACAACAATATTTATGTTCAGGTTGGATTGATCATGCTTGTTGGATTGCTTGCCAAAAATGCGATTCTGATTGTGGAATTTGCTGTTCAGAGAAGAAAAGCAGGCAAGACTTTGATTGAATCTGCTCTTCAAGCTTCAAGATTGCGTTTGAGACCAATTTTGATGACGTCATTTGCTTTTATCATTGGAATGTTGCCATTGGTCTGGTCACAAGGTGCGGCGGCAAAAGGAAACCATTCGATTGGAATCAGCACGGTTGGTGGAATGTTCACAGGTGTTGTATTCGGGATTTTCATCATTCCGGTGATGTATGTGATCTTCCAATATTTGCATGAGAAAATGCCAAGCAGAAAGAAACGCAAACTCAAAAAAGAAAAAGCGGCTTTGAATTATATTTAAAACGTCAATCAATATTTGATGCATTGTTTTGGGCAGCTATTTCCGCCTTCCGCTCCCAATCTTTTTTGCTCACGTTTTTAGTTCAAATAGTACGAGCAAACATGCAAAAAAGGATTTCCGCTCAAGTCGGGCTGCACAATATTCTATGTTCCAAAACAATGCTTTAAAATAATTTATATAAAAGAAAATAAATGAACATCATCACAAAAATAAAAGAGATTTTGGTATCAACAGCAGTCGTCGCTAGTGCGGTTTCCTGTATGCCAAAATTAGCTTTAGATAAAGTAAGTCCAGAGTTGCCGGAAACTTTCAAGTACACGGCAACAGCCGATACAGCAAGCGTCGCCGATCTGGAATGGAGACAATTTTTCAATGATCCAATTTTGCAAAACTTGATCGAGAAAGGCATCAAAAACAATTACGATCTGCAGATTGCTTTGAAACAAGTGGCTTCCTCGCAGGAACGATTACTTCAGGCTAAATATCTGCAATATCCGGACATTAGTTTTGGCGTTTCGGGACAGATCTCGAAGCCTTCCAAAAATAGTATGAATGGACAAAGTCTTAATTTATTTTTAGGACAAAGTCATGTTGAAGATTACAATGCTGCTTTTAATCTAGGTTGGGAAGCTGACATTTGGGGAAAAATTAAAAATCAGCAGGAAGTTTCCAGAGTTCAATATCTGCAAACTTACGAAGCTTCGAAAGCGATCCAAACGCAAGTTGTCGCAGCAATTGCTCAAGGCTATTACAATTTACTAATGCTTGATAAACAAATGAGTGTTGCAAAATCCAATCTGGAACTCAGCAGAAATACATTGGATGTTACGGAGAAAATTTGGAAAGGTGGCGAAACGACTTCTTTGGGTGTTCAGCAAGCTAAAGCGAGAACAGAATCTACAGAACTTCTGATCACGCAACTGGAACAGAATATTGCGATTCAGGAAAATGCATTGAGTATTTTGGTCGGCGAAAATCCAGATAAGATCAGCAGAACAATAGAAATGTCCGATTCATCTTTACCTCAAAATATCTCAGCAGGAATCCCAGCGGCGATGGTGAGTCGTCGTCCGGATGTTCGTCAGCAGGAATTGGTTTTGTTGGAGTCCAACTCGATTGTGGGAATCGCGCAGGCCAATATGTATCCAGCATTGAAGATCACAGCAAACGGCGGTGTCAATTCATTTAAAATTGATAACTGGTTTCAGATTCCGGCTTCATTGTTCGGGTCGGTTTTGGGCGGCATCACACAGCCGATTTTCCAAAAAAGACAATTGAAAACCGATTTAAATGTAGCTAAGATCCAGAGAGAAAAGAATGTTTTAGCTTTCAGACAATCTGTTCTAAATGCTGTGGGAGAAGTGTCTGATGCTTTGGTTTCCAATGAAAGTTTAAAAGCTCAGGAAGTAAAAGCTTCTGAACAAGTGACAACGTTGAAAGACGGAATCAAAAGTGCCGAACTCCTTTACAAAGGCGGAATGGCCAATTACCTTGAAGTGATCACCGCTCAGGCAAACTCACTACAAGCAGAATTGAATCTGGCCTCTATCAAGAGACAAAGACTCAGCAGTATTGTTGATCTTTATCGCGCGCTTGGAGGCGGATGGAAATAAATAAGGTTTAAGTTATTTTTTGTTAAAAGTTACTTTCGGGTAGCAGAAATGGTCGGAAAAGTTCCGGCCATTTTTTTGTTTTGATATTTTGAATCATTAATCAAACAATATTCAGTTTACCAATAAAAAAAGCCATCTCTTTCGAGACAGCTTAATATTATTTTATAAAGTGATTGTCTTATTTCAAAGCACTTACCGCTTCTGCATAATTTGGTTCTTGTCCAATTTCTGGAACTTGCTCAGTGTAAAGCACTTTTCCAGTTTCATCCAAAGCCACTACAGCTCTACTCAACAAACCTCTCAATGGAGAATCGCTAAGTGTCACACCGTAATCTTCACCAAAGTTTCCTCTGAAATCTGAAAGGATCTCTACATTATCAAGACCTTCTGCTGCACAAAATCTGTTCAATGCAAAAGGAAGATCTCTGGAAACATTGATGACAACGTTATTTTCCAATGAGCTAGCTTCTTTGTTGAATTCTCTTGCAGACGCCGCGCAAACGCCAGTGTCGATACTTGGGAAGATATTTAGCAAGACTTTTTTACCAGTATAATCAGCCAAATGTTTTTCTGATAAATCTGCTCCAACTAATGTAAACTCCTGAGCGATAGTTCCAACTTCTGGCAGATCGCCAACGGTATTGATCGGATTTCCTTTGAATGTAATTTGTGACATTGTTCGTATAATTTATTTCTTCAAAGTTAATGGTTGATTTCTGAATTCTCAAACAATTCATTCTACTTTAATAAAATTTAACTTTTACTATTAATTACAAAAAATTTAATCATTATTTGAACAAAAATCATATTGTGACTGTTAGAAAATCATTATAAAATATGTATTTTTGTGATTCAAAACGAAATAAAATCAACTAAATAATGTCAGAAAAATCAAAAATTATTTACACGCTTACGGACGAAGCACCGATGCTTGCAACACATTCTTTTTTGCCTATCGTAAAGGCTTTCACAGCAGTTGCAAATGTTGACATTGTTGCCAAGGACATTTCTCTTGCAGGTAGAATTCTTGCCAATTTTCCAGAGTATCTATCAGACGATCAAAAGATTGGCGATGCATTGGCAGAATTAGGACAATTGGCTACAACGCCGGAAGCAAACATTATTAAATTACCAAATATCTCTGCATCTGCTCCTCAATTGGAAGAAGCAATTGCAGAACTACAAGCTAAAGGTTTTGCGTTACCAAACTATCCTGCTGAACCTAAAAATGACGAGGAAAAAGCAATCAAGGCTAAATATGCTAAAGTTCTTGGATCCGCAGTAAATCCTGTTCTTAGAGAAGGAAATTCTGACAGACGTGCTCCAAAAGCGGTTAAAAATTATGCTAAAGCAAATCCACACAAAATGGGCGCTTGGGCATCTGACAGCAAAACCGATGTTGCCAATATGGAACAAGGTGATTTTTACGGAACAGAAACTTCTACAACTTTGGAGAATGATTCCAAATTCAAAATCGTTTTCTTCGGAAATGACGGTTCTGAAAAAGTATTGAAAGACCTTGCGCCCCTTAAAGCAGGTGAAGTAATTGACTCTTCCGTTTTGAACATCAATTCATTGAAAGCTTTCGTTCAGGAAGCGATTGAAGAAGCTAAACAAAGAGGCGTGATCCTTTCTGCTCACTTGAAAGCGACCATGATGAAGGTTTCTGACCCAATTATCTTCGGAGCGATCGTTGAGACTTTCTTCAAAAATGTTTTTGATAAATATAAAGAGACGTTCAAAGAATTGGACATCAATCCAAACAACGGATTGCAAAATCTATACGATAAAATTGCCGGAATTCCACAAGAAGCAGAGATCAAAGCAGACATCGACAAAACTTTGGCAGAAGGTCCAAAAGTAGCGATGGTAAATTCTGATAAAGGAATCACCAACTTCCACGTTCCTTCTGACATCATCGTTGATGCTTCTATGGCAGCACTCATCAGAAACGGCGGAAAAATGTGGGACAAAGCTGGTGCTGAAGAAGATACTGTAGCAATTATTCCAGACCGTTCTTACGCAGGATTCTACCAAGCAGCGATTGATGATATGAAGAAAAATGGAGCGCTTGACCCTAAAACAATGGGTTCTGTTCCAAACGTAGGATTGATGGCTCAAAAAGCTGAAGAATACGGATCTCACGACAAAACTTTCCAAGCTGAGGCTGACGGAACTATCAAAGTTCTTGACGAAAATGCAAATACTTTGCTTGAGCAAAAAGTTGAGAAATTTGACATCTTCAGAATGTGTCAAACCAAAGATGCCCCGATCCAAGATTGGGTAAAATTGGCTGTTAACAGAGCAAGATTATCTGATACGCCTGCAATTTTCTGGCTAGACAAAGCAAGAGCGCACGACAGAGAAATGATCAAAAAAGTTGAGAAATATTTGGCTGACCACGACACCACTGGACTTGACATCAAGATCCTAGATGTGAAAGATGCGATGACCGAAACTCTGGAAAGAGCAAGAGAAGGCAAAGACACGATCTCCGTTTCTGGAAACGTTTTGAGAGATTATCTGACCGATCTTTTCCCTATCCTTGAGCTTGGAACTTCTGCAAAAATGTTGTCTATCGTTCCATTGATGAACGGTGGCGGATTGTTCGAAACCGGAGCTGGAGGTTCTGCGCCTAAACACATCGAGCAATTCATCGAAGAAGGTTATTTGCGTTGGGATTCTCTTGGAGAGTTCTTGGCTTTGCAGGCTTCTTTGGAACATTTGGCACAAACTCAAAACAATACAAAAGCGCAGATCTTGGCTGATGCTTTGGATGAAGCTAACGCAAAATTCTTGGCAGAAGACAAATCTCCAGGAAGAAAATTAGGAACTATTGACAACAGAGGTTCGCATTTCTACTTGGCAACCTATTGGGCAGAAGCTTTGGCCAACCAAACCAAAGATGCTGATATCGCTGCCAAATTTGCACCTGTTGCAAAGGCTTTGACAGAAAACGAAATCAAGATCAATGAAGAATTGATCGGTTCTCAAGGCAAAGCTCAGGAAATCGATGGTTATTACAAACCAGATTTCCAAAAGACAGATGTGGCAATGAGACCATCAGAAACACTCAATACAATAGTGAACGGCATCTAAACCGTGTTAAATATTACATAAAACCCTCGACAAATGTTGAGGGTTTTGTGTTTAAAACCTATTTTTGGGCAGCTTAATCCGTCTTCCGCTCCCAATCTTTTTTCCCTCGCCAATGCCAGTGCAAAAAAAAGGATTTCCGCTCAAGCCGGGCTGCTATCATTCAATGGTATAAAATATTGTAAATTATTATTCATTGATCATTTAAAACTCATAATTAATTATAAGCTTTTTGATATGAAAAAAATCTTCCTATTTTTTCTATATGTTGTTGGGATGTCACAGCTGAATGCGCAGGACAAAATAGATAAAGCCATCCAAAATCTGGAACAGAATTATCCACAGGAAAAGGTCTATCTTCTCCTCGACAAAGACAAATATGTTGTTGGTGACCATATCTATTTCAAATCGTTTGTGTTCAATGGTTATAACCGTTCGACCATTTCAAATACACTTCTTGTGGAACTGTACGACCACAACAAAAATATGGTCGATAAGAAAACTGTTTTTCTGAAAGATGGCGAAGGCGACGGCACTTTTGTCCTCAACGATTTCCTTAATGAAGATATCTACTTCATAAGAGCCTACACGACTTGGATGGCTAATTTCCCTGAGGAATTCAATTTTATGAAGCAGGTTCCGATCTACAATCCAAATTCTGAGTCTAGATTAGTTCTTGACAAAAACATAAAATGGACTGCCAATGCTTTTCCCGAAAGCGGAACTTTCATAGATAATATTCCGACCAAATTTGCTGTGAGACTTTATTCCCAAGGTATTCCACCAACAGCCTGGAGCGGCTATGTCATCGATGCAGAAAAACCAAATGAGAAATTGGCAGCCTTCAAAAATCTTGATGAAAATGTTGCCACTTTTAACATCACTCCAAAAGCTGGGAAAACATACAAAGCCATCATCGAAGATAATAAAGGTGTAAAACAAACTATCAATTTACCAGCAGTTTCAAGTTCAGGAATCAATCTTCAGCTGACAAGCGATGCGAAAGGCATTAATTATAAACTGGCAGGAACCGGACTTGCTCAGGGCTTACAAGGTTACAGCATCATTGGGACGATCAACAACCAATTGGTTTACAGAGCCAACATCAAAACAACATCAAACGAAGCTTCCAGCAATATTCCAAATAAAGTCAGTAATGATGAGACAGCAGTTCTGAACATCACAATCTTTGATGAGAAACAAA
The DNA here is from genome assembly GCF_001643375.1 of Chryseobacterium sp. FP211-J200. GTDB lineage: Bacteria > Bacteroidota > Bacteroidia > Flavobacteriales > Weeksellaceae > Epilithonimonas > Epilithonimonas ginsengisoli. Next base: position 58,337 of record NZ_LSHB01000006.1, on the reverse strand, counting down.
ATGTTGCGGCGCAAAGATTGTTTTTCGTCAATCCCAAAAAGCTCAATCTTGATGAGCCAACTTTGGCTTTATCAATGAACAATGAAGCGAGAGCTTTCAACAGTTTTGATATCGAGCCAGACGGAGAACATTCGAGCTATACGGTTTTGGTAAAGGAAAACAACCCTTCTGAAATTAAAAATGAAAATACGTTGCTCAGCGCCAAATGGTTGACAGGTGATTTTACATCATCTATCTTTGATCCTTCTCAATATTTTGAAAAAACTTCAAATCCGGATGCACTTGATGCCTTATTGATATCAGAAAAATGGAAGCGTTATGATTGGGAATTTCTGTTAGCTGGAAAAACGCCAGAATTCAATTATAAACCTCAGAAAAATCTTTCTTTCAAAGGAAAAGTAACCAACAATGGACGATTTATTCCAAATAAAAGCATCAATCTTCTATTGAAAACTGAGAAATCAGAAAACAACTTTGTTCCGGTAGTTACAGATGACAATGGTTTCATTTATTTGGACAACATCTATTTTGATGAGCCTCTGACGGTTTCCTATTACTTTAACAAAGACAAAAAACAGACAACAGATTCAGATAATTTGAATATCAGTTTTCAAGCTTTGGTGACAAGCATTCCTTACAAATCGGCTTTACCAGCAACCAATTATCGTTTGGTAAATGACAAAAATGTTTCACAAGACCCTGGCATCGCAAAAGGACTTCAAAACAGAAAGAACAACAAGGGAATAGATGATTTCAACAAAGAAACTCTAATCGAAGAAGTAAAAGTAACCGCTAAGAAAGTCGATAAAAAAGCGGAGTTGGACAAGGAATTATCATCTGGAAGATTCAGCAGTATGAATGCGACGATCTTTGACATGGTGAATGAAAATAAAGACGCACAATCTTCTCAAAACATTTTGCAGTGGCTACAAGGTAGAGCAGCTGGTTTGACCTTCACCATGGATAATTCGGGCAATTATATTCCAAGCATCCGAGGTTCACAGGCAAGTTTGTTTTTAGACGAAATGCCTGTGGATGCAAGCATGATCAGTTCGCTTCCCATCAGTACAATTGCAATGGTGAAAGTTCTGAAAAATGATGGCTTAGTAGGAAATGCGGTTGCGATCTACACACGCCGTGGGAATATGGTCGCGGAAGAAGATAAGAATAAGGAGAAAGTCAATAAGCTTGTCCTGAAAGGTTATGACAGATCTACAGAATTCGAACTACCTGATATTACTGGCGAAGCTTACAAGAAGATCACCAATGATACGAGAGAAACACTCTATTGGAATCCTTCGTTGTCCGAAGATGGAGGTCTGGCTCCAAGAGCAAAATTCTTCAATAATGATAATGCAAAAAACAGACAGATCATCATCATCAGTTTTGATAAAAATGACAAGCTCCTTTATTATAGTGAAATAGTGAAGTAATGTTAATTAAATATAAAAAAGACTTTCCAGCTGGGAAGTCTTTTTTTTGTGGTGTGATGTTTGGTTAAAAATAATCAAATATTAATATAAAAAATTCAAGATTATGCCTTACATCACAAAAGACATCGACAAAAATTACAGTGTTTATTACGAAGATCTCGGAACAGGACAGCCCGTCATTCTGATACACGGTTGGCCATTGAGCGGAAAATCCTGGGAATTACAAGTGCCCGCTTTATTGCAAGCTGGCTACCGGGTGATAACTTACGACAGAAGAGGATTCGGGAAATCACAACCTACGTTGGATGGCTATAATTACAACAGTCTGTCAGACGATCTTTTGGAGCTCATCACACAATTGGACCTTCAGAATGTGGTTTTGGTAGGATTCTCGATGGGTGGCGGCGAGGTCGTTCGCTATTTGACCAATCATGGTTCGGAGAATGTTGACAAAGTAGCTTTGATAGCTTCCATTATTCCATTGGTAAAACAGAAAGATGATAATCCTGACGGCGTTCCAGAGAAAGACCTCAATGATATTCTTGAGAATTTGAAAAAAGACCGTGTCACATTCTTGGAAGGTTTTCATAAAAATTTCTATAACTACGGGCTTTTATCACAATCTGTAAGTCAGGCACAACTAAATTATGACTGGAGCATCTCCTCGCACGCCTCTCCTATCGCGACCATAAAATCTGCTGAAAGTTGGGCGAACACAGATTTCCGTTTAGAACTTCAAAATGTGCCCGTTCCTACTTTAATTGTTCACGGTGATGATGACCAAATTGTACCAATTAAAACTGCTGGCGAGCAAGCCGCAAAAGGAATTGTAAATAATGAATATCACGTGATTCCAGGCGCACCACACGGCTTGAATGTGACTCACGCTGACGAACTGAACAAGATCCTCATCGATTTCTTAGCAAAATAGATTGTAAGTCTTACGAAATATATTCAAAAAAACAACTGTTCTCATAATTGGGAGCAGTTGTTTTTATTTGATTTAATGCTTGATTGTCATCTAATGCTTAAATTTGATAATAAACTAATTGACCACTATAAAATGAAAATCCTAACCATTCATGGCATTATAGACAGAAGAATGCTGATTAACTATGTTGCAGAACCAGAGTTTGTGGGAAAAATATTGCCAAAACCATTCCGTCCAAAACTTTATGACGGAAAAGCGATAGTGGGAATTTGCCTAATTAGACTGAAAAAAATAAAACCAAAAGGTTTTCCCGATTTTATGGGCGTTGGTTCAGAAAATGGCGCTCACAGAATTGCCGTAGAATGGGAAGAAAATGGAGAACTGAAGGAAGGCGTCTATATTCCGAGGAGAGATACCGATTTGAAACTGAATGCACTTGTGGGTGGCAGAATTTTTCCAGGCAAACATTATTATGCAAAATTCAATGTGAAAGAAAAAAATAACGAGTACCATTTGGACTTTAAAAGTTCTGATGATACAACGATTGAAATTGATGCGAAGCTTTCTACAACATTTGATTTCAACTCTATCTTCAAATCCCTAGACAAGGTTTCGGATTTTTTTGAGAAAGGCTCGGTTGGATATTCGCCAAACGGAAATAATTTTGATGGATTGAAATTGGACGCATACAAATGGGAGGTCAAACCATTGAATGTTACCAATGTGAGATCCAGTTTCTTCGAAAATAAAACTGTATTTCCCGAAGGTTCTATCAATTTCGATAATGCGATCCTAATGGAAAATATAGAACACGAATGGAGATCTCTGAAAACCATCAAATCAAATCATTTATAAAAATTGATCAAAACCAAGAATGAAAGACTTCAAAACAAAAGAATTAAAGAACCTGAAAAAACTGAGAGCCATATCAATCGGGTTTCTTATGGTGGTCAATTTTATTATAATCGGCTTTTTCTTATATGGTTTTTATGAGGTTTATAAATTCCGGAATTTAAAAGAAAATTTTATCACTTATGTTTTTCCAACTGTAGCTTCCATTCAATTGGTCTTAGCGCTTGCATTTGGTCCAGTAATTCTAATAATTTTTAGAAGATTTGCCAGCGTACTGAGAGAGATTGAAGAATTAAATGATGATTTCACTTTTCATTATCAGCACTATACAGATTTTATTCACAAAGTTTTTTCTACTGTTCCATTGTATTTGATTTCGCAGAAAGGCTTATTTATTTTCAGGAACTTCAAAACAGAATTTCTCCCGCCAAACTCTATTAAATATGTTAAAATCAAGAATATCAATATGGGACGTTTTAGAAGATCTCTTATTGATATTTATCAAAACGATGGTTCAAAATCCAGAATAACTTACTATACAACATATCCGAGAGCCGCAGAGTTTTTCCACGATAACATCCACTTGATCAATGATAATGTCCGGGTTGAGAATCTATTTAATTAAATACAATTCGATATGAAAATTCTTATTCTTTTCTTTTTTTCGATGTTTGCAATGAGTTGTCATTCTAAAGAGCCACAGAATATCATTATTTCAAAAATCCATTACAAGCCGAATTCAAAAACCATAGACACGCTTTGGATTTCTCAGAATGATTCTACAGTTTTTAAACGTGAGGAAGTTCTGACCCGCAATTACCATCAAACACCAAAATTTGAAACAAGATATGAATTGAAAGACCCAAAAAATGGCGTTTATTATTTCATTCATAATAACATTGGACAGTTGGTAATGGAAGGTCGATACGATTCGGAATTCACTTATGAAGGCCATATTAACAAACAAGGAAATTTTTATAATTCCAAAACTTACAGCTACAAAAAGAACGGTGATCTGGAAACCATTCATTTTATGGAAGATGGGAGAAATCTGAAAACTGAACATTACGACCGCAAGAAAAGACTTAGCAAAATAAGATACATCGATAAAAAATCAGAAAGCACTACCAAAATCGAGATCTATGATCATGGCATTTTGGATAAGACAAGAGTTTACACGAGTTTCGATAATTATTATACAGTGAAAGGTGCTACCAATCCATAACTATCTAGGTTTTAAAAACAAAAAAAGTGAAGCACTTCTGCTCCACTTTTTTTATTGATGAAATCGATCAAAATTAATATCCGAAGATCTCTTCCAGACTCACTTCTGTGAAAGTTCCCATTTTGTTGATGGATTCCATATTCAGGTTTTCTTTTTTTCCGATGATCGCTGTGTTGTAAGACAATGGCTTCACTTCGGTATTGTAGAAACGGGTCAGTTCTGGCAATGTCAATTTCTGGATCTCAGCGTAAACATCTTTTCTAATATCATGGTCAACACCCAATTTCTTAAGCGAAAGTTGGTTGTAGAAGATCACTGTTCTATTGATCCTGTTGGAAGCAATTTGCTTAAGTGCTGATCCTTTCGCATTCTCAAACTGAGCTGGAATTTGCGGAAGTTCTACCATCAATTCGTTCATTGCGGCAACTGCCAAAGGTAATTTGTTGGCTTGAGTTCCGATGTAGTTGGTCACGTAATTTGGTTTGTTAATCTCCGTTGCATTCGCATAAGAAACGTACGCCGAATAAGCCAAAGACTTGCTCTCTCTGATCTCCTGGAAAACGATAGAAGATAATCCACGCCCAAAATACTCATTGAAAACACTTGCTTTTCCAAAGTTGGCAAGATTCACATTTCCAGCTTTTGCCACTTTGGACATTTCCATTTGCACCATATCGTAACTTGTGAAATACACCTTACCTTCTGTTGCCAATTCTTTGTATTCTTTGGCTTTCGCAGGTTGCAATTTGATATTTTCCACAAATGGCTTCACAGCCTTTTCCAAACCTTTTTGATCTTCTCCATAAAGGAAAACCTCATAAGGATAATCGTTCAGAGTTTTAATCTTGGACATCAATTCATTCACATTGATGCTTTGAAGCCGTTCCTTGGAGATAATATCCGTCAATCTGGATTCTTTACCATATTTTGCATAATTGGTGAGAGCGGCCATTATTCTGTTCTTGTCCTTCTTCGCCACTTCTCTGGACTCGAGGATGGTTTTCACAGTTTGGTCGTAGATCGCTTGGTCTGCTTTCACATTGTTGATCCAGTGGTTCATCAGCTCCACCCCTTTTTTCATGTTGCTTTCCAGTCCGCTGAGTGCGATGATCATCTGGTCATTGCTTGTTCTGAACTGATTGGTAATTCCCAATTTGTAGAACTCTTCCTTCAGTTGTTCCGGCGTATATTTGTCCGTTCCAAGATATTGAAGAGCCGTTACACCCAAAGCCAACTCTTTGTCGTTATCTGTTCCGAAAGGAAATACATAATTGACCTGAGCTACTTCATTGTATTTATTTTTAACGAAGCTTACTTTTTTATCTTTAATGGTCGAAGTTGCAATGGCAGTATTGAAATCGATGAACTGAGGTTTGATATCAGAAGATTTCGCATTGATGATCTCTTTCAGGAATGGTGATTGTGCTTCTCTGTTCAGTTTGATCGGCGTAATACCAGGATTCTGAACGCGTACCAATTTGTCGTTCACACCTTTTTCCTTGTAAACTACCACGTAATTATCTTTGAAGAAATCGTTGGCAAATTTCACCACATCGGCTTTTGAAATACCTTCGTATTGGTTGATCTCATCTAGTTCCTGTTCCCAAGTTCTGTTGTTGATGTAAGTGGAATATAGAGTCGTCGCAAGTCCATCAGCCGTTTCCCAACCTTTCATCCTTTGAACCTTCATATCATTCACGATCGCGTGCAGCATCCAATCTGGGAACTGTCCTTTTTTCACCAATTCGATCTGGTCTAATAACAATTTTTTAGCATCATCAAAACCTTGTCCGTCTTTTGGAACCACGCTTAAAACAAATGCGCCATAAGTTTTGAAAGCCGATTCGTAAGCGCCGGCTCCCAATGTCTTTTGTTTTTGATTGATGTTGAGATCGATAAGACCTGCATCACCATTATTACTCAAAATCTCAGCAACAACATCTGCCAATCTTGCATCCTGAGTTCCGTAAGAATCTGTTCTCCAAGCTAAAGTCATTCTAGGTGTGGATGGACTTTTTACCGTTCTGGAAACCACGCTTGTCATTGGTTCTTCCGAAACCATTTTCTTCATCGGAAGTTCTTTGTACTTGAAAGTTCCAAAATACTGATCCACCATCTTGATGGTTTTATCAAAATCCAGATCACCAACCAATACGACCGCCATATTATTAGGCACGTAATAAGTATCGAAATATTTGTGGATCGCTACCATAGAGGGGCTTTTCAGATGCTCCGAAGTTCCAATGGTCGTCTGCTGTCCATTTGGATGTTTCGGGAAAAGGGCTTCCATCATCGCGTAATTTACCAGTCTTCCATCGTTGTCCTGCGCTCTGTTGAATTCCTCATATACGGCTTCCAATTCTGTGTGGAATAATCTTAAAACCAATTCAGAGAAACGTTCTTTTTCTACTTTCAGCCATTTCTCCAATTCGTTGGAAGGGATGTTGTTTTTATAAACCGTCTCGTCCAGCCAAGTGTGAGCGTTGGTTCCTGTTGCGCCAAGAGAAGAGATCGCTTTGTCATACTCGTTGGCAATCGCATATTTGGAAGCTTCCTGAGAAACCTCATCGATCTTTTTATAAAGTGCTTTTTTCTTTTCCGGATCTTTTTCCGCTTTGTGCTGCTCGTAAAGGTCGGAGATCTGTGTCAACAATGCTTTTTCCTTTCCCCAATCCTGAGTTCCCAAGTGAGAAGTCCCTTTGAAAACCATATGTTCCAGATAGTGCGCTAATCCTGTATTGTCACTTGGATCGTTGTTGGAACCAGTCCGTACTGGAATATATGTTTGGATCCTTGGAGCGTCATCATTTTTTGCGAGATAGACTTTGAGTCCGTTTTTTAAAGTGTAAACTCGTACGCCAGATTGGTCATTTTTTACGGTTTGGTAGGTATAACCCGCAGCGTCGGTTTTGGTTTGAGTTTCAAATTTCTGTGCCATTGCATTCATCATAAATAAGAGTGAAATTGAAATAAATAGTTTCTTCATACTATACTTTTATTTTTTTCTGGAGCGTAATTTACGCAACATTTTATTAGTCACAAATTCCCGGCTAATGTTACGCAAAAAACACTATGAGTTGACATATTTTTAGACTTTACTTTTGCAAAATGCACCATCCATATCATTTCAGAAATTATCTTATGTTAACTTTATTTTTACAGAATATTGAATTCCATACACAAGACACTTTCAAGACTTAAACTCACTCTCGCCTCTATGACAATATTTTAAAAATCAATAATTTATAATTTAAAAAAATAATTTTACCCTCAAAATAAATGGTAAATAATCGTTTGATTAAAAAACAAATTATTAAAAAATAACAAACAATAATTACAAATAACACAATCATATTTAACAATACTTGAAATCTATATAAAAAAAATACATTATAAAAATGATTAATAATTACATAAATTTCACTATTTATTACATTAATCATATATAATCATCATTAAATCAACATAAAACGAATATTTTTACAAATTATTTTATTTTTTAATTGATTTTTTAATTATATTTGAGTGTAACCATTTTATAAAAACAAATGCCTATGAAACCTAATTTAATTATTTTCGATGAGCCCCTATTTTATACCGAGGGTCTTTCGAAACTCCTTACAGAAGGAGAAATATTTGACAATGTACGTATCTGTAATTCCACAGCTACCCTATCAGAACAACTTAGCTATCAGCCTCCGGAATTCCTAATGTTAGGTTCACGAGCCTTGGTTCTTACAGAAATATACAAATTGGTTCAAGATCTGGTAAACCAGCATCAAAATATCAAGATCATTGTGATCGGAAATTTTTTTGACGTTACAGATATCCGGAAATTATTCGAAAAAGGAATCAAAAGTTATTTGGACACCAATTGCGGCTGCAATGAGTTTGTAAAATCTATAGCAGCCCTTAGTTCCAACCTTGTTTACATCTGTGATTCCGCCAAAGAAAGAATGATGGATTTTCTAAGCCACAAGCAAGTTCACCAAAGACATCAGATAGAATGTCTTACCAAAAGAGAAATGGAAGTACTGAAGCTGATCTGCGACGGACTGAGTAGCAAGAAGATCTGTGAAAAGCTCTTCATCAGCATCAATACCGTAGAAACCCATCGCAAAAAGATCCTCATGAAGCTGAATGTGAAAAATTCTGCTGGCGTTGTAAAATATGCTATGGAAAACCACATGATAGAATAAAATCTATCCACAAAAAAAAAAAAAAGAATTTCAAAAACCTTTGAGCCGGCCATGAAATTCTTTCCTATCACAAAAAATTGCAATATATTTTTTACTCGTAATCCGGCATTTCTGCATTCACGAACATCGTTGTTCTTTCCAGATCGGAGCCATTGCTGCTAAGGTCAACTGCCATCACATTCTTTTCCGAAATACCATCATTGGAAGTATTCATAAAGATTACCTGAGCATTGTTGGGTGAGAATCTTGGATCCAGATCATTGGTCCCATTTGTTTTTTCGCTTTCGGTAGAAATATCCCTTACAGAATCATCCAGTAAATTATAAATGAAGATATGGGAATCCAACTGTCTGTAATTGCCATCCTGATAACCGGAAACATCATGGGCATAGACCAGATAATTACCATCGACAGAAAAATCCAAACCTCCTGTTCCTCCTGCAGCTCCAGTCAATATTGTTTTCAAAGTCGCACCCAGCATATCGATAATATAGATCTTGGTATTATAACCATTGAAATCATTGGTCTTGAAGGCAATCTTGCTGCTATCATAACTCCAGTCACATTCAGAGATCAGGCTTCCGTCGGGCGTTGTATAGATGAGCTCCAATCCACTGCCGTCTTTGTTGATCCTATAAAGTTTATCAAAATTGGCATAGATCAGTTCTTTCCCGTTGGTTTTCCAAGCAAAGTCCAGTTCATAGTTGTTGAATCCCGAAAGCGGGACTGTAGTCACTTTTAAAACTTCAGAACCATCTGGCTTGGCGGTGAAAATATGGGTATTCCCACCTTCTGTCCTTAGAAAAGCGATCACGCCGGCATTGTTATTTTTCCGTGGTCGCCAACTATTGTGCGAAGTCGCAGTGAATTTGAAATTGGCGCCCACATCATCACTCGAAACAATATATAGATTACCAGATTCTTTTCTCACGTAATGAAAACGGTTTGCAGGAGTTTTATTGGTCGTGAATTTACTTACCGCACTGAAAACCTCTGGATGGATCTCATCCGCAACGGCCACTTGCCAGAAATAGCTCACACCGAATTTAAGATCCTTTAAAGTGTAATGATTTACCAAAAGGTCTTTCACCTCCAAAATGTCAGTGTTAAGATTATTCTTTACAATTAGGCGATATTTCAACACATCCAGGCTGTCTGGATCGGTAGCACTCCACGTCAACTCTACCGAAAGCGGTTGGTTTTCTGAATTATCGATTGGACTAATGAGATTTGGAACCGTTGGTGGAGAATTGAGGGATTCATCATCTTCCATTTCAAAAACAATGGTCACCAGCTGACTTTGATCTTGCATATTGACACTCAGAAAATTGGTAAGATAACCCGAAAGTTCAGCTTTCACCGAGTAATTACCAACAGGCATTTCCGAGATCTCGAATGTGCCGTCTGCCGCACTGAAAACCGTTTGAGTGGTTGGCGTGGTAAAGATCTTTACATTTGCCAGAGGCTCATTGGTCCCGCGTTTCACAACTTTTCCTTTCAATATTCCGGTTTGGGTCTGTTCTACCAATTCCTCATTACAAGAAATCAGAAAGGTGGAAAGGATAAACAGTACTGCGATTTTTATAATTGTTTTCATGATTGTAGTTTTTCTTAATTTCCAATGTAAATATTGACACCTAAACCTACGCGGATCGCCTGGTCATCATTATTACCATGAACGAAGCCATCCCAGCTGTCCTTGAAACCAATGTCATATTGAGATGATAATCTGACGGCGATATTCTTATCGATCAGATACTCCAGACCGCCACCCAATTGGGCTTTGTAGTAATTGGCTCTGCTGAAGAACATCGTCCCACCGCCAGCGTAGATGAAAGGTGAAAATTTAAAATTCGGAAGGATGAGATATTCCAGGTTGAGCTCCGAGACCACAAACGTCCTTTTGATGATATTTTCATTTTCTATAGTCAGGACGCCAGCGTTGACCTCCAGATTGACGTGGTCATTCAAAAAATATTTGAAGCCAGCCTTCATACCGAAATTCGCTTTTGGATTCACATAGTCACCTTTGACCTGCTGACCTTCGATATTTGTGAAAAGTGCGAATTTTTGTCGGTCATTATTTGGATATTTGTTTCCGAGAATCCTTTTGTCATTATCTTTTTCCTCGATGTTATAATTGTCTATCAGATTTTTATAACCAGCAGGATCAGCAGACGTTTTCCCCCAAATATTATCTCGAACCCCTTCTACGATCAAAGACTTTACTGCTTTTTCGATGGCTTCGGTAACCGCCAGTTGAACAGGTTCGTTTTGGGTAAATCCTATCTCCGCCTCCATCAGTCTTTCTGTATCAACGTATCTGAAGAAATTCCCATTGACACTGGTAGAAAGTATTGTTTTTGATGTGTAAACGGTTTTCAGGATCTCTCCGTTCAAAGTTGAAACAGCCCTTAGATAGATTGTAATTCTATCTTGTCTGTACTGAGTTGAAGCTCCAATCCCAAAATATCTAGCACCCATCCCACCTGTCATCACATTACTATCATAAGAGATAACGCCACCTTCCAGAAGAATTCCTGCATATAATAATGGTGGTAAAGCTGGCGAAGATTTATCATTGTCTTTCAGATATTCTTGTCTGGTAGAGCGAATGATCTGTCTTTCATTGAGGAGATTGGCAATGTTTTCCCTTTCTATCGGAATAAACCATTTGCTATCCTCCAAAGCTTTGATAAGAATCGTTGTCGTCCCTTGCGGAACAGCCGTACTCCAATTGCTGCCATTTTCTGATGGCTTGTACTGCCCGGTCTGATCCCGAAATTTGTACACGCCAATCACGATCTTTTCTTTTGGCGGCGGTAGATTTTCCAGTTCTTTGGTGGAGGAAGTGATTTCGCCCATTGTAGACTTTTCTTTATTCGATGGTAAATTAAATAAGGAACTACAGCTTTGAATGAATGAAAATAAGAGCACACAGAGAATTCTATGATCGATTTTAGTTTTCATGAGGTTGGTTTTTAGTTTTGTTTATCTCGGGATCACAATTTCCGATTGCTGCCCGGTACCTGTATCCAAAATGCTGATCAGCAATCCTTGTGACGACTGTGTAATTTCTAGATAGAGTGATCCAAACATATAATTTCCTGGTTGCAGTTTGCCGTCACCAAATTGATCTTCGAATAACTTTTGTGATAATTGACTCAATATCTGCCTATTGAGACTATCCGTAAAGCTATCCATGGAATTGAGTCCATCCAATAAGTTATTGAAACCGTTCTTGTCATCATCGAATTGATTTTGAGCATTAGCCGAGCTCAAAAGCCATTGGTAATTGAATGTGTCGCCGCCAAATGCCGGATTGATCGGTTTGTAAACCAATTGTTGGGATTTTACGGAAAACGTTCCCAACGTCATTAATATGAATAAAAATAGAGTTTTCATAGCAGTGCTTTTTTAGTACAAGAATTCGTTTTTTATAAGATTCTTTTTGTTGTTGTAATCTTTGATATACCGAAAGGTCATGGTCAATTGTTCTTTCTGATAATCCTCATTGGGATTGGTCATAAAACTATAGATCGGCTTGTCATCTATCATGATGTTGATCTGTCCATTCGTTCCTCTAGAAGGCAATTCAGAAATGGTAATTGTAAAGTTGCTTTTCTCGGGCAACTGGCTGTACTGAAGATAAAATGCGTCATAAAAATCTTTCCCCACCTTACTTTTTGTTTCATCTATCGTCAGGCCTTTCAGTTCGAATGACTCCTCTTCTTCCACTTTACTTAGTTTTTTTTGGAAAGAGTTATGATTGATCTCCAGACTGTCTTTCGAAACTAATTTTTGCGTCTGCTCGTCCCGGATATACAGAAAGGTCTTGAGCGCATCTTTATCAGCGATATTGACGCTGATCTCCGACAGTTTTTTGGTCTCATTTGGATTCAAGGAAAACTTGCCGCTCTGTTTGTTGTTGGAAAGGTTACCGCCATTTCCCTTTTTGATGGAGACCAAAAGGTAATTGAGTTCCTGATAGGTTGCAGTATTGTTGGTCGCCATTGCACTTAGCTTCAGTTGACCTTCTATGTCTTTGCTTTCTATTTTCGCAACGATCTTTTTCTCGTCCTGTCCTTTGACCTTCAGAACTGGGAAGCCAACCAACATTGAAATCAATAGAATATATAGTTGTTTCATTTTTTTACATTTTAATAGTTCCTCATAAAGATGGTCGTGTTGTCACCTTTGATATTCATTTTCATATTCTCAGAGATACTGTTGCTCCCAGTGATATCTATGATGTTGTTGTGACCCTGCGTTGTGATGGTATTCTTCACCTCTGCATCTGTAAAAGAATTGATGTAGAAAACTTTGTTATAATCTCCGATCTGGCTTAGCGAGAGACTTGTTCTTCCATTTATGAAAAGTTCCGCACTGTTATGATCTCCAATCTGGACCGTGGAAGTATACGTACCGATGTCGGGATTTTGACCAGCTATGATATCTATGACATTAGCACTGTTGATCTGTCCCCACTCGATCTGTTGCGACCTGATGTTTGAAGAAAAAAAAATCAGGATTGTAAAAGGCAATATGTAAACTAATTTTCTCATCATTTATTTTATAAAAGTAATTGAATGCAGGTATGGAAAAAACACCGTTAATAGTTACTGGCAGAAAATCACGGTTTTCCGTGAGTACTTTTTTAGCTAAAAAAATAGGAGAAACCTAAGTTTCTCCTATCTACTTACAAGGTTAAAAGCTTTGTAATGATCAGTTGGATTGATTCACGATTAATGAGTTGCTATTACCTACTTGCAATCCTGCATGGAAATGAGAATCCCCAGTTTGAGTCACATCAGTATAGTTGTTGTTACCAAGCTGAGCATCCATAGCGATGTTGTCATCCCCATATTGATATTGGTACAATTGATTACCGTTACCAACCTGTAATCCCATAGTCGTGTTATCATCTCCATATTGATGAGAATCCGCGGTATTGTTATTACCTGCCTGTAGATGAGTTGCGCTGTTATCATCACCATCTTGCAATTGGTGGATGTAGTTGTCAGATCCTACCTGTAGAGCATAGGCATCATTTCTTCTACCCATTTGGTCTTGATAGATGTCATTGTCAGAACCAATTTGGAGTGCTGTTGCAGTGTTTCTTCTACCATTTTGGTATTGGCTGATGTAGTTATCAGAACCCCATTGTGTTGCAGACGCATCATTTCTGTTACCGATCTGAAGCTGATCTACCTCGTTGTACCAGCCTACTTGCAAAGTCGATGCAGAGTTTCTGTTTCCATATTGGCTGGTCGTATTGGCGTTTCCAATTCCCCATTGTTCCACATCTATGGAGTTACGATTTCCCATACTTAGAGCCACATTGGTATTCACCCAACCTACTTGGTCGATATCTGCATCGTTGCGATTACCATCCTGTAGTAAAGCGTTGAAATTCGAGTATCCTGTCTGATCGACTGTAGCAGTGTTCAGATTTCCAATTTGTGCACTTAGGTCGATGTTGGATTGTGCAAATGAGAAGCTCATGGTCATTAGTGCAAAAGCACCAAAAATAATTTTTTTCATAATACTAAATTTTTATTGGTTAATAATGGAACAAAGGTATCACGCCGTTCCATACGAAAAACCATTATAAAAGTGTAATTTTCAAAAATCACGGTTTGTAGTGAGTTGATTTTCAAACATGAAAAAGCACAGATGGGAATCTGTGCGGTTGTTATTTCCCATAGCACGAAGGTCTAATTTGTAGTTTAATCATGTGTATAAAAAAATGATTAAAATCAATGGGTTCGATGAAATAGAAAAAAAATGAGATTTTCCATATGTTCTAATTTTTTGTGATTAACAGGTCGCTCCTACGGAGCTGTTTGTAATCATGTAATTTTTCCTATTAACAGGTCGCTCCTACGGAGCTATTTGCAAATTAGTCTATAGCTTATACAGAGCTCCGTCAGGAGCGACCTGTTAATAACCAATTAGTCTAAAGTCTATGCAGAGTTCCGTTAGGAGCGGCCTGTTAATAGAATGGAATCATACAATCAACCAAAGCTCCGTAGGAGCGACCTGTCAATCACCGCCCTGTTCAATCCATTCAAAAACATATTTTTCATCATAATCGATATCAAATTTCCTCAGAAGATCCAAATATTCTTCTTTAAAGGTTTTCTTTTGATGATGTGCCTCTTGGTTCAAAATATAATTCACTACTTTGTCCAAATGGCTTTTGGAATACGAAAATGCACCATAACCTTCCTGCCAATTAAATTTGCCTATTACCCAATTGCTCTCATTTATAAATTTTGATGAACCTGCTTTAACATCTCTTACCAGGTCGGAAATTAAAATATTGGGACTCATGCTGACCAATAAATGTATGTGGTCTGGCATTGCAAAAATGGCGAATAATTTTTGTCCTCTATTGGAAATGATACCCGTGATCAATTTGTGCAATTCCTCGCGACGTTCCCTTGGAATCAGGTTTTGCTTTCCTCTTACGGCGAAAACAATTTGAATATAAATTTGTGTATAAGTATTTGCCATCTTTTGTTTATTAACAGGTCGCTCCTACGGAGCTAGCCCACAAATGATATTTAATCTATTAACAATTTACCTCTACGAGGCATCAATAGGACAAGATGATCTTCACAAAGCAACCAAAGAAATGTCATAAAGGCCTTCTCTATTTTTTTAAAAACCACCTCCACCCACTTCGCAAGTGGCCAAAGGTGGTTGATCAAGTGGTTGCGGGTGGTTCAGAAGCACCTGTAACCATTTACCTAACCGGTTGCAGGCGGTTAGCCAGGTGGTCTCGGGTGGTTATTGACCGGCTGCGGGTGGTTGGGTAAGTGGTGGAGACCACTTAGGCAAGGAGTCTAGGGTCTTTCGGAACCGGGTGCAACCATTTCAGAACCGGGTTGAGGGTGGTTCTGAACCGGGGATACCCCCCCTCCCGAACCACCCCCTTCGGATTAACTCTATTTTTCAGAATCTCCAGGAATGGTGGATGTTGGCGCAATAAAAAACTGTTTCATATCATTGTAGATGACGTTGGTGCCTGGCACGTTTTCGCTGGAGAGGTATTTTACATTTCGGTAAAAGGTCAGCGAGTTGTGATAGTTGTCAAAATCCAGCAAAATCTTGGTGTCTGATAGTTGCTCTGTTAGCGAGTTCATTTTTTGCATTCTGCTTTCCAGCTGCTGCCTTGCTGCGAAATCTTTGTCATATTCGGGTTTGTCCAAAAATGGAGGCACATACTGCGGGTATTGCTCCATGTAGCTTTTGGCCTTGTTGACAAAGAGCTTGTTCTGCTCGGCGATGCTGCCGTACTGTTGTCTCTGCTCGGGAGTCAGATTGATGGTTTTACCTTGCAGCACCGTCTCTATGGTACCAAACGCTGTGTCTAATTGTGCAAGTTCTGCATTGGTGAACTCGACGCTGATTAAATTTTCTAAAGCCATGTTCTAGGATTTTTAAGTTATTAATAAATGATCTTGAGTACACACCAATGAAATATCATAAGAATAACCATCGTCCAATCGGGATTCACATACATACCACAATTACATCAGCAAGTGATGACATGTGAGTCGAATCGTTTTTGAAAGGCGCTTTTGCGGATGTGAAAATACTGCCAAAGAAAGGCAAAATTGGACTTTTGCAATCATTAGAAAATCATTTATGTGTCTCACAAATATATTTAAAATATCAATACAGCAATGGATTCCTGTTGAAATTTTTTAGATGAAGTTGATGGTAGAAATATAGTTATTGCATCATTTTATTGACCAATGGATATTGACAATAGTATAAACATCCCAAAAAGTCGATAAATAAAGCATCGGAGAATGAAGCGCTTACAAAAATCATGTTTCCAGATTGGTCCAAAGCTCTAAAATTTGCTACCACGATGACCTCAACACTTACAGGTTTTTACCTTTGGTCATCGGTATTTTGAGACCGAGCAAACCTAATTAGAGCACTATTAAATATCAATAAGAAACTTTAAAATCAATAAAAAAAATGAACAACATCAGCAAAACGTTTAACCATTATTACAGCATCGCATTACTTCTAGTTTTATCACTGTTCGCCCAATCCTGTGCAGAACCGGCCGATAAGTTTTTTGCCACTGCTATTTTGAACACCAATACGATCAGTGATTTTGGCACGCCGATATTGGTAAAGCACATCAATGATGAGACGGTAGAATTTCCGGATATCCCATCCAGCAAGAAAAATGGCGATGAAGCCGGAAAACTCATCAGCAATAATATACTGTATATGGAAAAGTCCCTCAACGATATAAAAGCACTGAACGCCAATTCTGATGACAGAAAAGCTATCAAGGAAAAGTCCATCGCACTGTATGAATTCGTCATCCCAGTCTACAAAAACGAGTACACCAACTACGCCAAACTTTGCGACAGCAAGGCAGATCAGACAAAGAAAGAAGAACTGGCAAAATCAATCGAGCAAAAATATGCGGCACAGTTTGAAAAGATGTACACAGATCTTATGAATACAGGTAAAGCCTTTGCAGACGAGAACAAACTAAATGTAGACTGGAACTAGATCATTAATATTATCAAATCATTCATCAAAATGGAATTTTATAGAGACCGAAAAAAATCAATGAATCTTATCCTGATCTGTACAGGATTGTTAGTCGTTTTCATCGGCACATTTCTTTACAGCATCGGCTTGTTCGATGGACAAATCGGTACCAAATTAGCAGCCGTGACAGGAATTTTCAGTGTTATTTTAGCAATTATCATCGTTAAAAAATTGATGACGCTTCAGGACAAATCGCCTTTGGTAGTCCTAAACAACGAGGGCATCACCTCCAAAACCACCGCTGTAAGCAAAGCAGCCGGATCTATCCGCTGGACAGATATTATTGATGTCAATCTAGAAAAGGTAGGTGCAGATACCTTGGTCAGACTTACCGTTGATCATCCGGAGCAATATCTTCCGCTGATCAAAAAGAAATTATCTTCCATGATAACAAACGGATTGGTAGACCCAAACGGTCATCTTCCCCGGCGGAACTTGACATCGATGCTGCCGAATTGTATAATGTGATCACAAAATTTAGAAAAGAAACCGTACAGAAGTGAGACATCTTACTTGTGTAGATATTCAATCTTGAATTTTGCGTTTTCTTCTATAATGTTAGGAAGTTTGCCCAAATTAAGATCTCGCGATGCGCCTTCTGATTTCTCCCAACCATTTTTGACCATCAAAATGGTATCATTTTCTGTGATGACCATTTGCAGTTTCTGCCTGGTGGTTTCGGTAGGCGCATTGTTTTTATCGTATTTTAGATAAACACATTGTTTTTTTGGATCATAAAAATAAGACCCGCTAAAATCGCGCGTCCAGTAAGCGCCTCCCGAGTACCAGCTGGTTCCTGTAAAACGCTGACCAGCCAGGAATCGCCACGAGTTCCCACCACCAATTCCTGTGTTTGAATCCCGTCTTCCCCAGGTCCATTGCTGACCTTCCAAGGAATCAGAATTTCCGGATCCGCTTTTACTTGTGCAGGCAGCTAATAATAGAATCAATAAAAACTGTATTCTTAATTTCATAATTCAGATTAAGATTCAAATTAACATCAAATTTTTATCGGAACTAATTTAGCATTAAATTAATAAAAAATCACATCAATCACAATCAAGCAGGGTGACAAGATGAATACTTGTCTTTTTGATTTCTTTTTTGGTTGATTTCTCATTTTAGCTGTCACATATAATGAAAAAACGGAAACTTTCGAATCCGTTTTTCTATTAGTGGTATTTAATTTGGTTTAAAGGATCAAATCACGCTCAAAAAAGCCATCGTATCCACATCATCTGCATAAGTATCTAATGAAGGATTTTGTGTTTCTCCAAAACCGATAGAATCCAATCCCAGTTCTGGTTTCGCAACAATAGCCTGGATCTCATCTCTGTTATTTTCTACAAACTGTTTTGCTTCATCCAACGTTTCATATCGTGAAAAATTGACGACTGATAATGGACTGAACAACTTCTCGTCTTCTCTCAGCATCACAAAATTATTATCCCAAAACAAGTCTTGATTTAAAAGATAAACGGCGCGGTTATAGTCGTAATTATTAGCGTATTTGTTATGATTGATGACGTCTTGGTATTTAACAAAGTTCTCAAACAAGCCATCCACTTTCATATCTTTTGGAAGTAAAAGTTTGGTCACGTTTCTGCAACCTAAACCAAAATAACGGAAAATATCATCTGCCAAAAGCTGAAGTTCTCCTACCGTTTCATCACCTTTCAAAACAGCGATAGATGTTCTGTTTTTTCTAATGATACTCAAATGGTTTTTAAAATAATATTCCAGATATCTCGCCGTGTTATTACTTCCAGTAGCAATCACAGCATCGAAGTTTTCCAATCTTTCTACGATTTCATATTCAATTTCATTATTAGAAAATTCTTTCCAAAGTTCTAATAGAAATGGCAACATCAATTTGTCTTTTGAAGACAACTTGATAATCGGAACATGATTACTCAAAACCACCGAAATAATATCGTGAAAGCCAACAATCGGAATGTTTCCTGCCAAGATAAGCCCTACCCTTTTTGGCGTTGTAGAAAGTTCATATTTTGACAGCCAACTTTCAATATTTTCTTTGGTGAAAAGTCCTGCCCATTGTTTCAAATTATACTTTTGATTTTCTATTGTAAACCAAGGATTTTCTATCTCGGAACGCTTCATCAGATACGCCAATCGTTCTTCTTTATCGTGATAAGAATCTTCATCTTTTTGAATGAATTCATTAATGAAATTTCCTAATTTTTCGAGTCCCAAAATTTTGTTTTCGTTCAGCATAGCTGGCTTTTTTTTTGTAATTTTGCACAAAATTAAAAATAAAATAGCAATGGCTATCAAGATAACTGATGAATGTATCAATTGTGGCGCCTGTGAACCGGAATGTCCGAACACCGCCATCTATGAAGGAGCTGTAGATTGGAAAGCATCCGAAGGAACCGATCTGAAAGGAATGGTAGTCCTATCATCTGGACTTTCTGTGAATGCAGATGCCGCGCAACAACCGGTTGCAGATGACTATTATTTCATCGTGACCGATAAATGTACTGAGTGCAAAGGCTTTCACGAGGAGCCTCAGTGTGCGGCTGTATGTCCAGTTGACTGTTGTGTTCCAGACGAAGACAACGTGGAAACAGAAGAACAACTTTTGGCGAAAAAAGCATTCCTTCACAACGAATAATTTTAAATCACAACACCAAATTATTACCAAAACAAAATAAACTTTAGAATGAAAAAACATAATTTCAGCGCAGGTCCAAGTATTTTACCACAAGAAGTTTTTCAGAAAGCTTCAGAAGCGATTCTTAATTTTAATGATTCAGGATTATCACTTTTGGAGATCTCTCACAGAAGCAAGGATTTTGTAGCAGTAATGGATGAAGCCCGTGCTATCGTAAAAAGATTGATGAATCTGGGCGATGATTATGAAGTATTATATCTTCAGGGTGGCGCAAGTCTTCAGTTTTTGATGGTCCCTTTCAACCTTCTTTCTGTTGACGGAAAAGCAGCATATACTAATACAGGAACTTGGGCAGCAGGCGCAATCAAAGAAGCGAAGATGATTGGCAATGTAGATGTGGTAGCCACCTCCAAAGAAGCTAACTACTCTTACATTCCGAAAGAATTTAAAGTAGGTTCAGAATATGATTATTTCCATTGCACATCCAACAATACGATCTTTGGAACGCAGATGAAAGAATTCCCGAAAGTTGACACGCTTTTGGTTTGTGACATGTCGTCTGATATTTTCAGCAGAGAATTGGATTTTTCTCAGTTTGACCTGATCTATGCAGGTGCTCAGAAAAATATGGGTCCAGCCGGTGCAACTTTGGTTGTGGTGAAAAAATCAATTCTAGGAAAAACAGGAAGAATGATTCCAACTTACCTTGATTATTCAGTTCATATCGATAAAGAATCAATGTCCAATACGCCTCCAGTTTTTGCAGTTTATGCGTCTTATCTGACATTAAAACATTTGGAAGAAAACGGTGGAATTGCAGCAGCTGAAGCAAGAAACAATGCTAAAGCCAAATTGCTTTATGACGAGATCGACAACAATCCAAACTTCCAGGGTGTTGCTGCAATCGAAGACCGCTCTTTTATGAATGTGACTTTCACTTTGACAGACGAATCCAAGCAGGAAGCTTTTGATGCAGCTTGGAAAGCAGCAGGAATCAGTGGTTTGAACGGACACAGAAGTGTTGGCGGTTACAGAGCAAGCATCTACAACGCAATGCCGATAGAAAGCGTGCAGGTTTTAGTAGATGTGATGAAAAGCATTTAAAATATGACCATAAACTTTAGATAGCAGATCTGAAGCAAAAATATATAGAACGTCTTCAATTTGTTTGAAGACGTTTTTTGTTAAATGAATGTTAATTTGGGAAAATATCGTATCTTAGCACACCTTGAAATCTAAGTTATACAATTCAGGGAAAATCAATAATAAAAGCATTTTTGAATTAAACATGATTGTATTAGCCAATGATGGGATCTCAGAATCGGGGATTCGACTTTTGAAAGAAGCCGACATTACGGTTTTGGAAAGTCGCGTTTCACCGGAACATCTCAGCAAGTTCATTAATGAAAATAATGTGGATGTTCTTCTCGTACGAAGTGCTACACAGGTAAGACAAAACCTTATCGATGAATGTCCAAATCTCAAAATA
The DNA here is from genome assembly GCF_001643375.1 of Chryseobacterium sp. FP211-J200. Classification (GTDB taxonomy): domain Bacteria; phylum Bacteroidota; class Bacteroidia; order Flavobacteriales; family Weeksellaceae; genus Epilithonimonas; species Epilithonimonas ginsengisoli. The sequence continues at coordinate 36,981 of NZ_LSHB01000006.1, read as the reverse complement.
GTTGGACGCGGCGGCATTGGCATGGATAATATTGATGTGGAATATGCCATTGATAAAGGCCTCTATATTATCAACACCCCAAAAGCTTCCTGCAGATCTGTTGCAGAATTGGTGTTTGCACACTTTTTTTCCTTAGCGAGATTTCTTCATGAGAGCAATAGATTGATGCCTTTGGAAGGAGAAACCCATTTCAATGCGCTTAAAAAATCCTTCAACAATGCTTCAGAACTTTCCGGAAAAACACTAGGTGTTGTCGGGATGGGAAATATTGGGATGGAAGTCATCAAGATCGGTATTTCTTTGGGAATGAAAATCTTAGCTTACAACAGAACACCCACAACCAAAAATGCAGAAATCAGTTTCTTCGACGGACAAACGGTGAATTTCGAAATAAAATCAGTAACTTTAGATGAAGTTCTAAAAAACTCCGATTTTATTAGCCTGAATACAGGATCGACTAATCAATATTTAATTGACACCAATGAGTTCGCCATGATGAAAGACGGCGTATTCATAGTCAATACAGCAAGAGGAGGCGTCATCAATGAAGTCTCAATGATCGATGCGATAGAGGAAGGAAAATTAGCCGGAGCAGCTTTGGACGTTTTCGAAAAAGAGCCAACACCGGAAGTTGAAATATTGATGAATCCAGCAATGTCACTTTCTCCACATGTGGGCGGAAATACGATAGATGCACAAAATAGAATTGGAGAAGAACTAGCAATTCAAATTATTAAACTGAAAGATCAAATATAAATGCCAGTATTTAAACCATTTAAAGGAATCAGACCTAACCACGATTTTGTAGATATTTTCCCGACTTATTCTTTGGATAATTTCACTCAGGAAGAGATCAACAAAAAATCTCAGCAGGAGAATTCCTATATTCAAATGATCAAACCTGCTGTAGTAAGCAAATCTAAAGATATTGACAGAAACTTCAGAAAGATCAGGTCCAATTATGAGGAACTTTTGGAAGAGAAAAAACTGACCCAGGACGATTCTTCTTATTATTTGTATGAACAGACATTGCCAGACAAAAGTACTTTTCGAGGGCTTCTTGGACTTGTAAGTGTAGACGATTTCTGGGAAGGAAAGATCAAAAAGCACGAATCTACGATCACAGAACGCAGAATGAAAATGGCGCACTATCTTGAGAAGGTCAATATCCAGGCTGAGCCAGTTCTGTTGACCTATCATTCCAATTCCAAGGTTGAACTATTGATGACACACGAGCAAAAAAATGTTCCCATCATTAATTACAAAGACGAAAAAGGCGTAAAACACAAGATCTGGAAAATCGATAACCGATTGAAACTTCAGCAGTTCAAGGAAGTTCTAGATCCAATCGATTCTTTTTACATTGCGGATGGACACCACAGGATTGGATCTGTTGCAGAGTATGCGAAAAAACAGAGAGACAAATACAAAAGGTCGCACGGAACAGAGCATTACAACTTTGTTTACAGCTTTATCGTCTCCAATCAATCTATTAAAATTAACGATTACAACCGTCTTCTGAATGACCTAAATGGCTTGTCTCATGACGAGATCCTTGAAAAATTAAAAGAAGATTTCCAGATCCACGACAAAGGGGAAGCACCTTACTTTCCTTCTCAAAAATTCCACATCAGTATGTATCTTGGCGGTAGATTTTACAGTCTGCACGTGAAACACAACATCCGTGAGGAGCTCAAAAATGAAAATGACCTGGATCATCACTTGGTTGACAAGTATATTTTTGAGAAGATCTTCGGGATCACCAATGCAAAACATACAGACAAGATCACCTATCTAAAAGGAACTTCTGACACACAAGGAATTTCTGAAATGAAAGAAAAAGTAGATTCTGGAGAGTTCAAAGTTGGTTTTGGGATCTATCCGATCAGCTTCAACGATCTTCTGAAAATCTCTGACAAGGAAATCAAAATGCCACCAAAATGTACTTTGATCGAGCCAAAACTGATCACTGCATTGATGATGTACGACATGAAGTAGATACATCTTCCATACTTTATAAAAGACATTGATGAAAATTGATGTCTTTTTTTCATTTTACTGATCGACTACAAATCATAACTTATTTGTTTTAAAATAGTTATACCTTGGAATACAAAATTACAGCACAACATAAAATTCAAGTAAAAAAAAGATTTTTATTTTATATCTTTACATCATTAACATCTGTATATTTTACTTTGGAATCACAAAGAATATCATCAAATAAGTAAGAAACAAATGTATCCAAAGGAATATATTAATTGCGACCAGGAACCGATCCACATTTGCGGAGAAGTTCAGAAATACGGTTATCTACTAGGCACCAAAGACTCTAAGATCACTTTTTACAGTGAAAATATATTGGATCTCTTCTCGCAGGATTCCAGGTTGGTATTAGGAAAAGATATCAAGGTTCTGTTTGATGAGCTTCAGCTTGATATCAATTGGGATAATTTTTCTAATGACCACGAGCTCGCCATTCAGCACATCACATTCAAAGAAGAAGAATACACACTCTCTATCCATACGAATAAGGGTTTCACATTTTACGAGATCGAAAAAGTAATTCCAAACCACAAGATCAATAAGGAATACAAAGCCATTCAAAATATCCTCAGAATGTCAGACGGTGATAATGTTTGGAAACTATTGCTGGATGAAGTTCAAAAGATCATTGATTTTGACAGAGCCATGATCTATCAATTTCTTTATGATGGCAGCGGCGAGGTGATAGAAGAATCTGTAAAACCTGGCTTGGAAAGCTATCTGCACCTCCACTATCCAGAATCTGATATTCCGGCACAGGCAAGAGCGCTTTATCTAAAAAATACCGTTAGGATCACGTCCCACGTTTCAGGCGAGACCTATCCTATCTACGGTGTCCAGAAAGAAAATATTGACCTGACCTATAGCGTGACCAGATCATCTTCACCAGTTCACAGACAATACCTTAAGAATGCCGGCGTAGAATCCAGTTTCAGTGCTTCGATCATTGTCAATGGAAAACTATGGGGTTTGGTTGCCTGTCAAAACGCAGAACCCAAACATCTTGACCTACAATCCAGATTATTGGTAGAGACCCTTACGAGAACTTCAGCTAATGCTTTTGCCTCCTACCTATCGCTGCAGACTCTGGAAGATTACCAAAGGATCAATCTCAATAATATTTCGCTTAGAAAAAATCTTTTGAATGAAGAGGATTTCGGAAAAAGTCTGGAAAACAACATCGAGGATATCATGAATACCTGTGATGCCGAGGGAATGATCATCAAGATCAACAATGAGATATTGACCCACGGTAATGTCCCAAACAACTCCGACATCGAAAAGATCATCCAATGGAGCAAGGACAACAATCAAGATTTTGAAGAGAACATCTTTATTTCCAATACTTTTTGCAAAACCAGCGGTTTAGAATTAGATAATTCTGAAGTAAGCTGCGGTATCATCATCAGCGTTTTGGGAAATAATACGTCTGATATGCTGATCTGGATGAGAAAAGAGCAAGGCCAAAAAATAAAATGGGCAGGAAATCCTGAAAAGGAAACCATATCTGAGATAAAAGATGGTGTGGAGATCATCAAATTTTCGCCCAGAAAATCCTTCGAAGTTTGGAAAGAATATGTGAAGGATACGGCTCTGCCTTGGAAAACAAGAGAAATAGAATCAGCAAAATGGATCACATCTGTCATCCTAAAAGCTTCTCATACAAAGTCTTCTCAAATCTCTGACCTCAATGAGCAGCTGAAAGAATTGAACGAAGAGTTGGATTCATTTTCCTACACGATTTCCCATGACCTCAATACGCCATTGACCGTCATCAAGCTCAATGCACAATTGATGAAAAGGATGCAGCAGCCCGACGAAAAGTCTCAGAAGTTTCTGGACACGATCATTGGACAGGTAGATTCTATGAGCGATATGATCAAGAATGTTCTGGAACTTAGTAAAATAAAAAAATCAGAAATAGAACTTAAAAAGATCGAGGTAGATTCTTTGATCAATAAATTAGCAGAGGATTCCAAAATAAGCTTCGACTCACCTCATACAGAGATCATTATAGAAAACACACCGGAAGTGATGGGCGATCCAACAATGGTCTACCAAGTCTTTGGGAACGTGATCGGAAATGCCATCAAGTACTCTTCCAGATCCTCAAAACCAAAGGTAAAGATCATAGGCGAAGTCTACGAAAATGGTGTAACTTACAAGATATCAGATAACGGAATCGGGATCGATAAAGAAGATGCAGGCAAAATGTTCAAGATATTCAGCAGGATGAGCAATGCAAAAGCTTTCCATGGCAATGGTGTTGGTCTCAGTATCGTACATCATTTGATGGAAAAAATGGGCGGTGAGATCAGCTACGAAAGCGAAAGCGGCATCGGGACGACCTTTATATTAAAATTTCAAAAACCTGACTATGATTTCAGTATTTCTTAAAGAACAGACCAAACAACAACACGACGATACAGAGGCAAAATTACAATCTCAAAAGATCTTTGACAAATCCTACACACTGGATGATTACAAAACACTTTTGATCTACAATTATAAACTGATCAGCAGGTACGAACCTCAGATCCAAGAAAATCTAAAAAACTATCCAGAACTTAAATTGGAATTAAGAAGCAAGATCGACGCCGTTAAAACTGACCTCAATAACTTAAATATAAAAACCAAAAGCGAAGTTCCAACTCAAAATTTGGAAAACGAAGCTGAGGCTTTTGGCGCACTTTATGTGATGGAAGGCTCTACACTTGGCGGAAATGTAATCGCAAAACAATTGAAGAAGAATCCGGAATTTGAGAATGTAGAGTTCAATTACTTCGGCGTTTATGGTGAGAATACTGGACCGTATTGGCAGGAATTCAAATCGATCATCGACGAGAAGATCACTGAAGAACATTACGATGCTTGTGTAACTGGCGCGAAGAAAGCTTACCAATTACTTTCATAAAAGGCTTTAAAGTATAAACAAAAAGGAGTGAAAAATTAATTTCACTCCTTTTTTATTTTGTTTGATCAGACTTGGAATTATCCTCCGATCTTAACCAATTCTACATCGAAAATCAACCAAGAGTTTGGTGGGATCACACCGCCTGCTCCTCTTTCTCCGTAACCTAAAGCTGGTGGGATCAACAATGTCGCCGTTTCTCCTTCTTTCAACAAAAGAATACCTTCGTCCCAACCTTTGATCACTTGACCAACACCGATTGGAATATCAATTGGAGCATTTCTTTTGAAAGAATTATCAAACTCCTCACCGTTGATCAACTTACCTGCGTAATGTACAGCAACGGTTTGACCAGGAGTTGGCGTTGCCCCAGTGGTAGTTTTAGTGATTTTATAATATAGACCAGAAGGCGTAGACTGCATTCCAGCTTTCATTTCGTTGACCAATTTCTCTTGGTTCGCAGCAAACTCAGCCAATTTCTTAGCTTTTTCTTCCTCAGCTTTTGCCAAATATGCTTTGTTCTTTTCTTCGATCTTAGCTTTACCTTCAGAGAAGATCTTCGCAGCATCGTAATGCTTGTAAGCATCGCCTTTACCGAAAACAGCAACCTTTGTCAATACAATATCAGTTTTAGGTTTGTCCTGAGGTCCTTTTTCTACGTTCGCGATAGAATCGATAGTCGCTTCTCCGCCAACAACTTTCCCGAAGATCGTATGTTTCCCGTCCAACCAAGGCGTTGCAATTTCCGTAATGAAGAACTGAGAACCGTTGGTGTTGGGTCCTGAGTTTGCCATAGAAAGGATTCCTTTTCCTGTGTGTTGAAGGTCATTTTTTTCGTCAGCAAATTTGTATCCAGGATCTCCCATTCCGGTTCCTTGTGGATCACCACCTTGGATCATAAAATCTTTGATCACTCTGTGGAAGATGGTTCCATCATAGAAAGGCTCCCCTTTCTTCTTAGCTTTGTTCTCGATCTTACCTTCAGCAAGTCCAACGAAATTGGCAACGGTCACCGGAGATTTTTCATCTTCGAATTTCACCAAAATCTCTCCTTTGCTTGTTACAAAATTTCCATAAAGTCCGTCTGGCAGACCTTTATAAATTTCTTTGTCTATTTCCAATGTTTTACAATTTAATAATGTTAATAATGTTATAGAAAGTGCTATAATTTTTTTCATTGTTTATCTAGTCGTTAGTTATAATACTTTTACTTTGATGATGAGCGGCATGTCATTACTGATTTTTTTGCCGTCGCCATAAGTGCCGTAAGCCAAAACAGAAGGCACAAGGATCTCTGCCTCCTCACCTTTTTTCAAATATCGGATGACATCTTCCACAGCATCCATCTCTCCAAAATGTCCAAATTCTACATTAGTATTTCCAATGGAAGAATCATACAATTTGACCCTATCGAAGTCGTAGATGTCATATTTGTATGAAACTTTTTCGCCGTTATTTTTTCGGGGTTGCTTCTCAAGACCTTCGATGTTTACCCAATAGTTCATTCCCATTGGATAATATTTGACCTCCTGAGACTTGATCCAGTCTTGGATCTGTGTTCTTTCAAGCGTGTTCAGATCTTTGGTCCTGTTTTTAGAATCCTCCATTTCATTTTGTGACATATACTGCTCTCCGGGATTCTGCGCAGGATTTTTCTTAGCACAGCTGGCCAAAAAAATCAAAGATGCTATGTAAACTATTTTCTTCATATCGAGAAACGCCTTCTGAAATCCAACACTATCGTTGTCAAAAAACTTTCGCAAAATTAAGAATTTTTGAAGACTTAATTGTTATTAAAACAAAAACCGGAAGATAATTTCCGGTTCTTGCTTTTCAATTTACTTTTTATTTAAAACTATACACTGTATACATTTTCTTCCACCAATACTCTCCATCCAAAAGGATCTTCTGCATTGTTGGTCTGGATATTCACAAGATCATTTTTAAGTTGTGCTGCAAAGCTCTCCTCATCAGAAAGTTTCGGCAACTCAAGGTGTTCTCCCTGATAACCTAAAGCTTCGAAGATACTTGTGACCACAGCAGTTCCAACACCCCAAACCTCTTTCAAAGTTCCATTTTTCTGAGCATCGATAACATCTTTCACCTTCACATTTCCAACGACAACGTCAATTCCTCTTCTTTCAGCAAGTTTTAAGAAACTGTCTCTGGTAATTCCGTCCAAGATCTTATCAGAAGTCTTTGGTGTGTAGATCGTATCATTGATCCTTACAAAGACATTCATGGTTCCGCTTTCTTCAAAATATTCGTGATTACAATCATCTGTCCAGATGATCTGGTCATAACCTTCTTCTATCGCCAATTGTGTTGGATAAAAAGAAGCAGCGTAATTTCCTGCCGCTTTTGCTGCACCCACACCACCACTTGCCGCTCTTGAATAGTGATCGGAGATCTTCACAGATACTGGAGCTGTATAATAACTCTTCGCTGGTGTTGCTACGATGGCAAACATATATTTTTCAGAGATCCTTGCTTTCAAAGCTTCTTCTGTTGCAAATAAAAGAGGTCTAATGTATAATGACATGCCTTCACCTTGCGGAATCCAATCCCTGTCGATATCTACCAAAGCCTTTAACCCATCCAAGAAGATATCTTCGGAAATCTCAGGAATTGCCAATCTTTTTGCGGATTTGTTAATACGTTGAAAGTTCTTTTCCGGGCGGAAAAGGAACACTTGGCCGTCATTATCCTTGTATGCCTTCATTCCCTCAAAACATGCTTGTCCGTAGTTTACCCCCATCATTGCCGGGGTAAAACCGATGGGACCGTAAGGAATTAGTTGGAGATCCCCCCATTTTCCGTTCTCATATTCACAGATTATCATATGATCGATAAAAGTATTCCCGAATGAGAAATTATTAGGATCAAATGTAGAAATTCTTGGGTTGGTAGATTTTTGAATTATCATTTTTTAATTTTTTGTTGAGGTATTACAAATATATAATAAATATTTAATAATAAAAATTAATGTTAATTTTGTAAAAAAAATACTGTGAAAAGAGAACTAATAACGACCAGCGACGGAAGCAAAACACTACTAATCAACGGATTAGAAGAAACCTATCATTCCAAACACGGTGCACTACAGGAAGCAATACACGTATTTATCAAAAATGGACTTAATTTAATAAATAGTTACGAAATTAATATTTTAGAACTAGGTTTTGGAACAGGTCTTAATGTTTTGGTAACAATTGATGAATATTTGAAAAATGACAAAAATCATAAGATCAAATATTTTAGTATAGAAAAATATCCGATTTTTTTTGAAGAAGCATCAGAACTCTCTTATTCTAAATTATTTTCTAACGATTTTGTGAAAGATTTGTCATTGAAAATCCATGAGTTAGATTGGGAAGCCTCCAATGAACTGACAAAGGATTTTCACCTCACAAAAATTAAAAAGGATTTTTTTGACCTCAAAAACACAGAACTCCCACCTATAGACCTGGTCTACTTTGATTGTTTCGGAGCGAGAGTGCAGCCTGATCTTTGGGAAATGGAACTTCTGGAAATCGTAGCATCGAAAATAAGAGCCGGTGGCCTGCTAACAACATACGCCTCGAAAGGAAGCGTTAGAAGAAACTTGATAGAATTAGGCTTCGAAGTAGAAAAAAAGCAAGGGCCGCCGGGAAAAAGAGAAATGATGATAGCCTGGAAAAAATAATTTTACTTAATTTAGGCAATCCAAATTATAGTTATGATAGATAAGATTAACATTCGGGTTTACGCCCTTTGTATTAAAGACAATAAGATCCTTGCCCTCCACGAGGAATATGCAGGAGATTTTCTGATCAAACTACCTGGTGGCGGATTAGAATTCGGAGAAAGTACGATTGAATGCTTGAAACGAGAGTTTCAGGAAGAGTTGAATCTTGACATTGATATCACAGAACATTTCTACACACAGGACGATTTCTTGGTTTCCAGATTTAGAGATAATGAACAGCTAATTACGATTTACTACCTCGCAGAGATCCTTAATGAACAAGACCAATTGATATTAGATCCTTGTATCGAAAAAACAGAATGGTTTCCTCTGGATGGCGAAAATCCCTTCCCATTACCGATTGACAAACGCGTTTTTGATATGGCAAAAGAAAAATTCCTGAAATAAATTTCAGGAATTTTTTATTGTTTGAATATTAACTTTAGTATTAAATATTCCAAAGCAGCTCTTCGTATTTCTTCATAATAATATCTTTCGAAAAACGAGATTTGATAGAGGTTTTAATATCTTCTTTATTATCATTCCTGTGAACTGCATGTTTTATCTTTTCAGCAAAATCGTCATAGCTCTCGATATTGGCAATTTCGCCGTTGATCTGATCAATGATAATTTCATCAATTCCACCAGGACAATTATTAGCTAAAGAATATACGCCGCAAGTTCCGGCTTCCAAAAGTACATTCGGAAAACCTTCATACCTTGAAGACAGAACGAAAAGATCCGCAAACTTCAAATATTGATACGGATTGCTTTGTCTTCCGTGAAAAATAACATGGTCTAAGCCCAACATCTCTTTCATCTTTAAAAGCATTTCTTTATCTCTTCCATCGCCAAGAATGTGAAGTAGAATATTCTGATTTTTGAGTCGTGAAAAAACTTTCAGAAGATTATCAAAGCCTTTTCTGGCCGAGAGATTCCCGATCGCAACGACATGTTTGTATTGTTGCGAAAATTCAATTGGTCTTTCTGATTGTTTCAGTTTTTCTTCGATGAAATCTATATCCACCGGATTATTGATCTTGACCAATTTATTTTTTCTGATTCCGAAATTATTGACCAGATCCACCTCCATATCATTGCTTTGTGCGATAATGCGGTCGTAATTGTTATAGAATTTATAAAAAAAACGAATCTCTTTCCTCGTCACATGTTGCGAAACCACGTTGGTTTCTCTTGCAATGAATTTTGTCTTAGGAAAAAGTTTGATGAATAATGACAAATACGCATTCACTTCTCCAAATCCAGAAAAGACAATATCAGGTTTTCTTCTTTTAATTTCCAAAAGGATCGGTTTCAAAGAATGTCGGATGCGTGGTGTTTGGATATCGATGACCTCAACATCAGGATTTAAGAAATCAAGATAAGCACCTTCTTTCCTCAATAAAAGAATTGATGGAGAGAATCTGTCCCTTGGAAGATGATTCGCAATCGTAGTGATGATGCGTTCTGCACCACCCGTTTCCAGATCTGGCAATATGAAAATAATGGATCTTTTCATTATTCAAAATTATGGAAATTTTAATAAATATCTGAAAGCTTAATAATTATCTATTCGTCTATTAAAAGTGTCGTTCGTCGATTTGCTGTTTTTTATAAGATTGTCAAAACTGACCTTTGTCTTCTAAATCAAGCAATTATGAAAACAATTTTTACAACTTTAATTTTATGTGTATTATCGACAATCTGTTACGCACAAGACAAAATGTTTCGACATAAGGTCAAAAGCAATGGACAGACTTATACAATGCTCGACCATCCTTTGCTCAACAACAAACCCGATGCACGGCCAATCGTTTCTAAATTTGGTGGGAATACAGGCGTTTTTTCAACTCAGATAGTAGGCGTTTTTTACAATGAAACAAATAAAAAATGGGGAATTTATAACGAAAATCTATTACCGATGACTGTAGATCACGAGTTTACCGTCTATGTCCCGTCGCCTGAATTTTCATTAACCCAAGTAGCCGCAGATGACTACTACACGACTGAGATAAACCACCCGTTACTAAACGGAAAGCCAGATACTTTTGCTGTTATGACCCATGTGGTAGGTGGTGTATATAACAACCAACCTGTAGCATTCTGGTATGATGATATTACAACTGATGGGAAATGGAATATTTATGATGAAGACGGTGATGGAGCAATTCCCGGAGGTACAAAATTTTTCGTAGCTGTTGAAGGCGAACAAGGTATTGTGAAACACAGGCATATTGTTACTAATCAAAATGAAGGTTACTCGACATCTGTTTATCATCCACTAATGGCTAATGCAAATGCCCGTTTTGTTTGGGCACATAATACAGGACGTCAAGGTGAAAATTCCGCTACTGAATTAAAATCCTCAATGCTGGCTTACTTTTCTAATCCATTTTGGCGAATAGGAATGGAAGATTTAAGCGACATACCGACTGGTACTGTGCTAGATTTTTTAATTTATGATCCCAATGCAATGTCGACAGAAGATTTATCGGGAGCTAATCAAATACAAGTATTTCCCAATCCAATAATTGATAATGTTAATTTCAAGTCAAAGAATACCATCCTTGAGGTTTCGATTTACGACATGACAGGGAAAAAAGTTTTGAGTTCAGAAAAACAAAGTTCATCAAGCGTACAGATGAGCGCTACATCATTGCCAGCAGGCGTATATACAGCAAGAATTAAAACGAATAAAGGATTTGAATCTTTGAAATTAATTAAGAAATAATTATTTTTCTTTGTGAAGAAAAAAACTTGGCAAATATTCTAATGATTCTATAATATAGAAATCCACTCCATTATAGGAGTGGATTTTAAATTAAAATATTCTTTTAATTAATTTAATTGGCAATATCACTAATGAACTTGATTCTAAGAATTCTAACTTCTTCATCCGTCAGATCATCGCCATATTCCGCCAAGAGCGTTTTCATACTATCACTTTCCGAATTTTTCATAAAGTCCATGAATTCTTCTACAATATCCTCATCAAAATTCTCATTGACGTAATAATCGATGTTCAGTTTTGTACCTTGATAGATGATACTTTCCATTTCGGAAAGAAGCTCGGTCATACTTAGATTCTTAGCTTTTGCAATATCCTCCAGGTCGATTTTTTTATCTGTATTTTGAATGATAAATACCTTATGACTGGATTTGTTGGCCACTTGTTTTATAACAGTATCCTGAGTTCTCTCGATATCATTTTCCTCCACATATTTTTTGATAAAATCTGCGAAATCTTTACCGTATTTCTTTGCTTTCCCTTCACCAACACCGTATATCTTGGCTACTTCTTCCACAGATATCGGATACTGAACAGTCATATCTTCCAGACTTGGATCCATGAAAACCGTGTAAGGAGGAATACCGTGCTTCTTAGCTACATTTTTTCTAAGTTCTTTGAGTTGGCCAAATAATACCTGATCTAGTCCGCCGCCAGCTTGGATCTGAACTTGTTCATTATCCGCTTTTGTTTTGGATTGAGCGAGATTATATTCTCTATCTTCCGCAATGTGGAAAATATTTTTCGATTTTCCGTTGATCACTTCCTGTCCTTTTTCAGATACCTTCAACACGCCATAGGTCTCAATATCTTTTTTGAGATAATCCTGAACAGTCGCTTGTCTGATGATGGATTTCCAATAGTTATCACTTTCCGATTTTCCGAAACCGAAATATTCTGTCTGCTCCAGTTTATAAGATTTGGTAACCGCAGATTCTTTTCCAGTAATCAATGAGATCAGATCTTTAGTTTTAAATTTTTCACCCAGAACCTTTATCATTTCAAGGACTTTCTTAAGGTCTTTGGTCGCATCTTTTAAAGTTGGTGGATTTTGAGAATTATCACACATCAAAGCACCTTCACCTTTTACCGGGTCAAATATCTCTCCGAAGTAGTAAAGCAAATACTGCCTTCTACTCATGGATGTTTCTGCGTAACCCACAACTTCATTCAAAAGCTGAAGTCCAATCTCTCTTTCGGAAACCGGTTTTTGAGCAAGGAATTTCTCAAGTTTTTCGATGTCTTTTGGGTCATAAAAGGCAAGACAGTAACCTTCGCCTCCATCTCTACCTGCGCGACCAGTTTCCTGGTAATAACTCTCTAGCGATTTCGGAATGTCGTAATGGATCACGAATCGTACATCCGGCTTATCAATTCCCATCCCGAAAGCAATCGTCGCAACAATCACGTCTGCCTCTTCCATCAAGAATTTGTCCTGATGCAGAACTCTTGTTTTTTGGTCCAAACCAGCGTGGTAAGGCAAGGCATTCACGCCATTCACCTGCAAAAGCTGAGCAAACTCCTCCACTTTTCTTCGGCTAAGGCAATAGACAATTCCGGATTTTCCTTTATGTTGGTTGATGAATCTTACAATTTCCTTATCAACATTCACTTTTGGACGAATCTCATAAAACAAATTGGCCCTGTTGAAACTTTCTTTGTAGACCAAAGCGTTGTTCATTCCCAAAGTTTTCTGGATATCGTCCTGAACTTTCGGTGTTGCGGTTGCTGTCAATGCAATTACAGGAACATCGGCAATCTTATCAATGATGCCTTTCAAATTTCTGTATTCTGGGCGGAAATCATGTCCCCATTCCGAGATACAGTGCGCTTCGTCGATTGCGACAAAAGAGATCTTGACATTTTTGAGAAAATCAACATATTCTTCTTTTATCAGAGATTCCGGAGCTACGTAAAGCAATTTTGTTTTTCCAGCCGTGATGTCGTCCATCACTTGTTTTGTCTGGGTTTTATTCAATGAAGAATTAAGAACATGCGCCACACCTTCGTCAGAAGACAGACCGTTCACCGCATCCACTTGATTTTTCATCAATGCGATAAGTGGTGAAACGACGATAGCAGTTCCTTCCGAAATAAGTGCTGGCAATTGGTAACAAAGTGATTTTCCACCACCGGTTGGCATCAGCACGAAAATATCCTTACCATCCAGGAGTTCAGTGATGATCTGTTCCTGTTGGCCTTTAAATTTAGAAAATCCAAAATATTTTTTCAGTTCGGTAGATAAGTTGATGTCTTTTGTGTCCATCCTTTGATATAGTTTGCTAAATTTGCATAGTTATAGGTCACGCAAATTATAGATAGTAATTTTTGTTTTTTTAGATAAAAAAATGAAGCCTAAAAACTTCATTTCGTAATTTCAAATTATTGAAGTGAAGATACAAAATTAATATTATTAAAAAAAATAATAAAACATTTTAAAATTTTGGATCCAAAAGAAATTCTTTCCAATGCGCACCAGGCGCTCGATATCGAAATAAGCGAACTTACCAACCTTCGAAACCGCCTGAATGACAGCTTTATAAAAAGCGTATTGACCATCAATGAAGTTAAAGGAAAATTAATTGTGGTAGGCATAGGAAAATCCGCTCACGTTGCCAACAAGATCGTTGCAACACTCAATTCTACAGGAACGCCTTCTCAATTCCTTCATGCTGCAGAAGCCATTCACGGCGACCTGGGTGTGATCCAAAAACAAGATGTTGTCCTGTGCATTTCTTATTCCGGAAACTCGCCGGAAATCGTCAATCTTTTGCCTTTCCTGAAAGAATATTCTTCTGCACTCATCGCGATGACAGGGAATAACGAGAGTAAACTTGCAAAAGCTGCAGACATCATCCTAAATACACACGTTGATAAAGAAGCTTGCCCAAACAAACTGGCGCCAACAAGTTCTACAACGGTTCAAATGGCTTTGGGTGATGCACTTGCGGTTTGTCTTATGGAACTTAAAGATTTTAGAGAAATCGATTTTGCGAAGTTTCACCCAGGTGGAAGTCTCGGGAAAAACCTTACTGCGAAGGTCGAGCAATTTGTCTCAACCAACAAGCCGGAAGTCAGCCTAGAAAGTTCTATCAGAGATGTCATCATTTCTGTCAGCGGCTCCAAGCACGGTATCACAGTAGTTGTCGAAAATGGAAAAATAATAGGCGTGATCACCGATGGCGACATCCGAAGAATGCTCCTGGATCAAGATGACATTTCCAAAGTGAAAGCGTCTGACATCATTAGCAAAAACCCTAAGACCATAGATAAAAACCAACTTGCAAAGGAAGCAATGCAAATCTTGAAAGAATTCAATATCGGACAATTGGTGGTTACCAATGATGAGCAATATTACGGCATCATTGATATTCACAAATTGCTGGATGAAGGAATTAATTAAGAAACTACAGAATAATGAACATAAAAGATTAATTTCGTTCTAAGAAAATCTTTTATCAATAATCAATTATCATTAATAAATAATGAGTGAAGAAAAAGAAATGTCCTTTCTAGGACATATTGGAGAACTGCGATCACATTTGGTAAGAGCTATTTTAGCCATTGTCATCCTTGCGATCGTTGTCGGTTTTAATATCAACTGGGTCATGGACCATATTTTTTTCGGGCCTACAAGGAGCGATTTCTTTACCTTCAAAGTGGTGAATCATTTTTCCAGAGAGCTTACAGGTGTAGATAGTTTCATTATGCCAGCAAAATTCAGTGTTCAGCAGAAGCAGTTGTTTCAGCAGTTCAATGTGATGATGGCAGTTTCCATTTTTTCAGGAGTTGTATTGGCATTTCCTTACATCGTTTGGGAAATTTGGCGTTTCATCAGTCCTGCTCTAATGCCAGCGGAGCGAAAGAATTCTATTTTTTACATCAATTCTGTTTGGATCCTTTTTATGCTGGGTGTGATGACAGGTTATTTTTTGATCCTGCCATTCGCTATCAATTTCGGATTGCTCTTCAAAGTTTCAGATAATATTGTTCAGCTGTTTGACCTTTCGGATTACACAACCCTTTTCCTACAGGTTACGATGGGAATGGGTGTAGTTTTCCTCTTTCCAATTGCAGTGTACATCTTGACATCGATTGGGATTTTAACGCCGAAATTCCTAAGAACTTACAGACGTCACGCGATTGTTCTGATCATGGTCGTTGCAGCAATCATTACTCCTGCAGATGTTCTGAGTATGATGGCAGCTGCATTGCCACTGGTTTTGCTTTATGAGATCAGTGTGATCATGTCCAACGTCATCTACAAGAAAATGCAGAGAAAAAATCTGAATAAAGATCTGATGAAATAATCATCACAGAGTTTAAAGCAATAAAAAACGTCCTGAAATTTCAGGACGTTTTTGTTTTTTATTATTTGAGATAAATTAAATTTCCAAAGCTTTTTGATAAGCATTATCAATTCCTGCAAGATTCTTTCCGCCAGCTGTAGCAAAGCCAGGATTTCCTCCTCCGCCGCCTTGGATCTCTTTCGCTAATTCTTTGACGATATTTCCAGCGTGATAAGTAGCTTCCAAATCTGTTGAAACCCCAACAGTTACCATTGGTTTTTCACCAGCATCGGAGATAATGATGATGACAGAATTTGGCGTTTCTTTTTTCAGTTGGAAAACAATGTCTTTCACAGAACCTGCATCCAGAGATGTTTTCTTAACTAATAATTTTTTGCCGTTTTTATCTTCGAAGTCGTTTTTCCAGTTTTGAATTTCGCCTTTTGCTTTTTCTTTTTTGAATGAATCGATCTCAGATTTTAATGCTGAATTTTCTTCCAACAATTTTTCAATTGATTTGATGAGATCCTTTGATTTTAATAATTGCGAGATCTCAGAAACTTGAGTTTCCAAATTCTTGAAATATTCCTCAGATTTCGCTCCAGAAATTGCTTCAATCCTTCTGATCCCAGCCGCTGTTGAACTTTCTGAAGATAATTTGAAATGTCCAATTTCGCTCGTAGTTTTCACGTGCGTTCCACCACATAATTCTTTCGAACTTCCGAATTGGATCATTCTCACATTGTCGCCATATTTCTCTCCAAAAAGTGCCATTGCGCCTTTGTCCAAAGCTTCCTGGATCGGAATATTCCTGAACTCTTGCAATGCCAAATTCTCTTTGATTTTCGCATTCACCTTTTCCTCAACCAAGGCCAATTCTTCCTCGGTCATTTTACTGAAATGTGAAAAATCAAAACGCAAATAATCCGGACCAACGTAAGAACCTTTCTGCTCCACGTGTGTTCCAAGAACCTCTCTCAAAGCTTCGTGCAACAAGTGCGTCGCAGAGTGATTGGCCTGAGAATTTTTTCTATCAGCAACGTTCACTTTTGCGTAGAAAATTGCGCCGGCATCTTTTGGAAGTCCATTAATTAATGAAATAATCAATCCGTTCTCTTTCTTGGTTTCAACAACTTCTAAGCTTTCGGTTGCATTTTCGATGACACCTTTGTCACCAACTTGTCCGCCACCTTCTGGATAGAAAGGAGAATTACTCAAAACAATCTGATAAAACTCGCCATCCTTATTTTCTATTTTTCTATATCTTGTGATGTAAGTTTCGGATTCCAAAACATCGTAACCAACGAATGTTTCAGGCTTCTCTTCCAAAACGACCCAGTCATAAACTTTCGCCGCTGAATCTTTTTTGGAACGTTGTTTCTGTTTCGCCATTTCTGCTTCGAAACCAGCTTCATCAATGGTCAATCCTTTTTCTTCCGCAATAATTCTCGTTAGATCATCAGGGAAACCGTAAGTGTCGTATAATTCGAAAACCTCTTCGCTTGGTAAAACTTTTTTACCTTCAGAAATCGTTTGTTGAATTAATTTCTCAACTCGGATCAAACCATTTTCAATTGTTTTAAGGAAAGATTCCTCTTCACTTTTGATCACTTCTGTAACCAGATTTCCTTGCTTCTCCAATTCTGGGAAGAATTTTCCCATTTGATTTTGAAGGACAGCCACCAATTCGAAAAGGAAAGGTTCTTTTCTGTCCAAAAATCTATAAGCGTAAGAAATCCCTCTTCTCAAAATTCTTCTGATCACATAACCTGCGCCACCGTTGGAAGGCAATTGTCCATCAGCAATCGCAAACGAAACCGCACGGATATGATCTACAACCACACGGATTGCAATATCTTTTTCGTCGGTTAAAATTCCTGTATATTTTTTACCCGAAAGTTCTTCCACCTTAGCGATCAAAGGTGTGAAAACATCGGTGTCATAATTGGATTCCTTTTGTTGTAAGGCCATACAAAGACGCTCGAAGCCCATTCCTGTATCAATGTGTTTTGCAGGCAGATTTTCCAAACTTCCATCCGCTTTTCTGTTGAATTGCATAAAAACGAGATTCCAGATCTCCACAACTTGAGGATGGTCATTATTCACCAAATCAAGGCCTGAAACTTTCGCTTTTTCTTCCGGCGTTCTTAGATCCACGTGAATTTCGGAACAAGGTCCGCAAGGCCCGCTCGCTCCCATTTCCCAGAAATTGTCCTTCTTATTTCCATTAATGATTCTATCTTCGGAAATGAATTGTTTCCACAGATCGTAAGCTTCTGTATCACGTTCAAGGTTTTCTTTCTCATCACCTTCAAAGATGGTTACGTAAAGATTTTCCTTTGGAATTCCATAGACTTCTGTCAACAGTTCCCAAGCCCAAGTAATCGCTTCTTTTTTGAAATAATCGCCAAAACTCCAATTCCCCAACATCTCGAACATCGTGTGGTGATACGTATCACGTCCAACATCATCCAAATCATTGTGTTTTCCGGAGACTCTCAGACATTTTTGGGTATCGGCAATTCTAGAAGATTTCGGTTCTTTGTAACCTAAAAAATAATCCTTGAACTGTGTCATTCCAGAGTTGGAAAACATCAGCGTCGGGTCATCTTTCAGAACAATTGGTGCAGAAGGAACAATCAAATGTTCTTTGCTTTTGAAAAAATCTAAAAATTGCTGTCTTATTTCTTGTGAAGTCATAGTTTGGGCTTTTGGCATTTAGCGTTTTGCTAATTGCTTTTTATAGGTTGCGAATTTAATGATTTTGGAGAGATTTTTTGATACTTAACATTGAAATATTTAAGAGTATTAAAAATCCGAAAATTACATAAAATGCTTGCCTTGGAAGTTGAGAAATCTGATAGGAAAATTTTTCAAAACCTTTTAAATAATAATCTTCAGGATAATTAATATAAACAACATCATCATTGCACAAACATTCAGTTTCTTTTGAGTTTGGATCTTTGTAATCAACAAGAGCGAAAAAATGCCCACTTTTATCCAAATCTAATCCATACATTTCATGTTTAGAGATTGCCATATCATTGAGTAAAGAAATAAGGTCATCATAAGAATTGTCATCATTTATAATGAATTCAATTTCTGTTTCTTTCTCATTTCTTTGTTTTAGTTTTTTGATTTCGGAAACATACAAATCAGAATTTTGTCTTGCAGTATTCGGTTTTACAATAATCTCTTTGTAATTCCAATTTCTTAAAGGTTCAAAAGAGTTTTGATAAATACGATCTTTTTCTTCGGCAGAATTTTTTAAATGAACTTTCGAAGGCAAACCAATATCCATAACATTTGGAATTGGCTTTTGCATTTCTCGATTTCCATAGAACCAAAATAATACCGGAATGATAATGGCGCTTATCAAACCTGGAACATAGTATATTTTCTTTAATGGTTTCATTTATTTTTAATTATAAATCCACATCAAAACCGGTTTCTTAGAATTCTTCAGTAAAGGATCAATTTCTTTGAAAGCATTATTGGAAACTGTGGGACAACCCCAACCTTCTGGTGAGCCTTTTGGGTAAACTTCATCATCGCTCATCATGTTCCAAGAATGAAAAACGATGATTCTTTTGAGTGCATTGCTGTTGGTGTCTTCTAAGCCGTGCATTAGATATTTGACATGAACGCCCCAATTGCTGTAACCTCTGGCTCCGATTTTATATTTTCCCAAGGAAGAAAGGTGGCTATTGTCTTCATTGCTGAAACTTGGATTTTCTTTTGTGTCATCTTTACTCCAGGATGAAGCTCCGCAACCGTGACCAACTAAATATTGCTGAGAAATTTCTTTCTTTTTTAAATCATAAATAAAAAAACGTTTCAATCCAGAATGCAAACTCATATCGATCAGGAGACAAAAATCTGTATTGAAATTTTGGGCTTTGCAGAATTCTAACGCTTCTTCGGCTTTTTGATTTGTTTTCGGAATATCGATTTTATGTTTTATAACTACAATTGAATCTTGGATCAACAAAATTGGCTTGTTCAAATTTTCTTTTTGACAGCCAAACATTATTGTGGAAAATAAAATACAATGGATATATTTCATAAAATGGAAAAAATGTGAACTATGCGAAGCGCAGCCCGACTTGAGTGGAAATCCTTTTTTGTGGCTGGAAAAGCCAAGGTAAAAAGATTGGGAACGGAAGGCGGAAAAGCTGCCCAAATCTTTACTGATATGATTTTATTTGTAATGTCTGAAAATCCCAAAGTCTGTCGGCGTCCAAAATGCGGCTTTTTGCCCAGCGACTTTCAAACCGTCATTTGCCCAAGTGTTGCATGTGTAAGTAAAGTTATAGCTTCCTTTTGCATCGTAAAATGCGTCATTGTTGCCGTAGACCGCATCGGTTTTTATGAATTGATAACTACCGGCCGAATCTTTGTAGAACTTATCGTCAATAAATTTTATTAAATTTTGATATTGCTTTT
This sequence comes from Chryseobacterium sp. FP211-J200, assembly GCF_001643375.1. Classification (GTDB taxonomy): domain Bacteria; phylum Bacteroidota; class Bacteroidia; order Flavobacteriales; family Weeksellaceae; genus Epilithonimonas; species Epilithonimonas ginsengisoli. Next base: position 16,774 of record NZ_LSHB01000006.1, on the reverse strand, counting down.
CGGTCAGCATTATTCTTTTACAGTCGTCGCCAAGTTTCATTTCGTTGTAATATGTGCAATGCATCGCAGAATCACTCAACCAAAACGCAGCTTTGAAGGCTGTTGAGAATTTGAGATCTGCCCAAGTCGGTGTATTGAGATAAAATCCCTTATCGCCCCAACCAAACGAGATGAATTTATAATTTCCCTGCTTAGATTTCGTATTGCTGTAAGGTAGTTTTGTGCTCCAATCTATGAATTCTGTTTTCACAGGCACCACAATATCCGTATGAACACCATTGGTCAAAATGTAGGCTTCAATGACTTTTGGATCATCGGTTTTCTCTGCTGATACAGGAATTAAAGGAAGTACAACTCCCAAAATAATATATAAAAAAACGGCTCCGAGTATGAAGCCGATTATTTTCAAGGTTAGAATTAACGTATTTTTCATCTTATTGGGTTTCCCGAATCGTGCGAACCATAAAGATAATAAAATTATTTCAACAAAATCAAAATGTTAATTTTTTTTAATAAATCTTGGTTTTGTAGAATTTTATCATGAAATTTAATAGCGAAAAAACATCAACCTATGCCGAAAAATCGCCAATCCAACAAAAGACAAAAGATCAGAGTAAAAGTTGCCCCAAAAAGAGTGCAGAAAAGAAAATGATGTTGAAGGGAATTTTATTCTGACAAGAAATCAAGATTCCTTTTCAAGCCATTAAATTTCGTTCTCTTGACCGCTGACTTTTTGAAAACCGAGGAAAATATTTCTTGGGTAATGTCTTTCCACTCTTGTTTTGTGAAATTTTTGATCTCAGAATTTGGTCGGAATTTCTCTTCCAAAGTTGGCGCAGAAAACCTGTTCCACGGACAGACGTCCTGACAAATGTCGCAGCCAAACATCCAGTCTTCCATCTTATCTTTGAAGAAATCCGGGATCTGGTCCTTCAACTCTATGGTAGCGTAGGAAATACATTTGCTACCATCAATGATCTTATCGGAAACGATGGCTTGAGTTGGACAAGCGTCGATGCATTTTGTGCAACTTCCGCAATGATCGGTGACTTCAAAATCTTCAATTAGATCCAAATCGCAAATGATCTCTGCCAAGAAATAAAACGACCCATTCTTTTTAGTGATCAGATTAGAATTTTTACCGACCCAACCAATTCCCGATCTCTTGGCCCAAGCCTTTTCCAAAACAGGCGCAGAATCTACAAAAACACGGAAGGCAAACTCCCCTATTTCTTCCTGAAGTTCGGCAACCAAAGTTCTCAATTTGTCTTTGATCACGTCATGATAATCTTCCCCATAAGCATATTTTGCAAGCTTGAAATCAGGATTATTTTGAAGTTCTTCCGGAAAGTAATTATAACTGAGAGAGATCACAGACTTGGAACCTTCAAGCAGTAATCGTGGGTCAAGGCGTTTATCAAAATGATTTTCCATATAACGCATCTCACCATGGAAATTGTTCTTGAGCCATTGCTCCAAACGTGGCGCTTCCTCCTCCAAAAAGTCCGCTTTGGAAATACCGCACGACTGAAACCCGAAAGCCAAAGCTTTGGATTTGATAAGGTCGCTGTATTTCTCTCTGCTGTTCATTTTACAGCGCAAAATTAATGTTTTAAAATTTGATATTTTTTATAGAGATCTATGTAATGTTTTAAAAATTTATATTGTAATTTTGTTAGCATTAAAATGTAAAAAATAAAAAATTATGGCTTTAGAAGATGTATTAAGAGCAGGCAATTACCACTTGATCGATGTGCGTGAACCATTGGAACTGGAGATGGACGGACATATCGAGGAAGCTCAAAATATCCCTTTGGGTGAATTGGAAGACAGAAAACAGGAAATTACAAACCTTAGCGGCACCAAGATTTTCTTCTGCAGATCAGGAAACAGATCGGGAAAAGCGACAGAGTATTTCAAATCAGAGGGATTGACCGATGTTTACAACGGTGGCGGTTATGTAGATTTGAAAGAAGTTCTAGATAACCTCTAAAACTGAATCTTTATAAAAGTAAAGCGTCCTGAAATCTAATTTTCAGGACGCTTTTTTTAGTTTTTACCCCTTGATAATAACCATAATACCAAAGCGACTATACCGACTACGACAATGATTCCCCACCACATACCGGCTTTGAAAATGGTCTCTACTGCTTCGCAGCTCGTCAACATTCCTACTAATAAAAACAATGGAATGAAATTCATATATTTTTTCATAGTAATAAAATTTGTGAGTTAAATTCAAACACCAAGCCAAAGCTTAAAAAACAACGATAAATGCTTATTTTTATCAAATCAACAATGAGCAATCGACCAACAAAAAAGCCACCTGACCCGGTGGCTTTCTTATGCTTTGACAACTGCTTTTTCCTGTGATTTCCTGGCTTGTCTCTCTTCGAATTTCTTCACTACATAACCAATGATAAAGGGCGCTGCCCACGTCAATACTGTTTTGATCAATCTTGGGTTCATAATTTTAAATTTTCAACAAAATTGCAAATAGTGCGCCAAGATCAATCTTCATTTTCATAATTATTAAATGCTTCCTTCAGACTTTTATGGATCCTCTGTTTCAACTTTCTCGGCGCCAAAACTTTTATGAATTCGCCCATGCCCAAAATCATTCTTTCCAATTCGAAATTCAGCTGGACACAGATCTTGAAAGTGGTTCCATTTTCATCTTCTTCCATAATCACCTGACTGTGATGAAAAGGCTTTGTTTTCACATAAGGTGCATGTTTTTTGGTGATAAAAAAAATGACATTCTGAGGCCTTTGCGTTTCCGAAACGGTCGCACCAATTACTTCTCCGAAATAACGGTCTGCATTGAAATCTTTGTCAATATATTCCGCTTTCTCATCAATCTCAATTTCCTCTATCCTGTCCAAAGCGAGATTCATAATGCTGTTCTTATGAAAACAGATGAGAAACCAGCGGTTGTTATACTCTTTCAACAATTGCGGATGAACGGTCAGAACATTCATTTCCCTCGCCTTGAAACTCTTGTAGCAGATTTTCAAAACCTTTTTGTTCAAAATACTTTCGTACAAGATGTCAATGTACTCCAACCCTTTCAACTGCTCATTTTTATCAAGATGGATGATGGATTTTTGATTCGTCGATTGTATTGAATCTTCCAGCTTTTGAATCACACCATTCATATCTTTGAACATCGAAAAATCTTTGAATTGCTTCAAAATTTGAACTGCATTGTTCATCGCTTTCAGATCATTTTCATTGACTGAGATCTGATGGATGCTGTACTCCGGATCACTGTATCTGTAATATCTTCTTTCGTAAACCTCGATTGGCGCTTCATAACCAAACTTCTCACTTCGCATATTCTGCAGATCGAGTTGAACGGTTCGTTTGCTTACAAAAGATTCTTTGCCTTCAAATTCAAACAACGCCTCGGAACATTCTTCCATAAGGTCTTCCAAAGTATATTTTTTGTACTTGCTTTTCAGACATTTGTCCAAGGTTTTGTAGCGGATAAGAGCATTTTTGTTGGATGACATAAAGCAATTATAAATGATGAATTATAAATGATTTTAGATTAATATTTTTCAACCATTTAAATTCTAAGTTCTAAGTTCTAAAATCTAACTTCTTCTCTTCAAAGCCTCACCTTCGAACGAAATCCCGTCCCAACCAAACTCCATAAAGTTTCTGATATTTTGATGGTCATTTCCCTCAGGATTCTGTAAAACATCTGTTCTGTAAAAGTCGCCGAACAAAGCCAAAGTCTCATCTTTCGAAAGTGCATTCAACTTTGCAAAACTGAAAACCTTACACGAACCATTATTTTGGTCAGCTTCATTGACTGTATTTCCATTCGTAAATTTTGTTGGCGTAAAGTCGTAATGCTCATCGATGAATGCAATAGCATCTTTAAACTGAATCTCGCCCGCTGATTTTTCTAATTGTTCAAATATCATAGTAATTTTTTATTTATTTTTTGAATTTCGTTATCCAGATTCTGCCAAGCATTCTGACTCCAAATTCTGACATACTCAAAACCCGAATTCTTCAACACTTTTTCTTTGTGAAGATCTTCCAGATAACCTAATTGGTCTGCGTATTTCTCTTTGCTCATACATTCCACGACCACAGATATATTCCCTTCTTTTTCAATGAGAATATCAAATTGGTAACCACCAAATTCAATATTTTTTGACAATTTGTGATTTGAAAAGTCGTTTTGCAATCGGTCAAAGATATGGTCAATAAATAGATTGGATTCGCTACTATCATTAGATTGTTTCGAATATCCAAACTGATCCAAAACATTCAGAATTTCAATTCTTCCATTCTCATTTTCCTCACTCACTGCTTTACAATAAGCCAAATAAGCGTAGAAAACCGCTTTCCGATTGTTGGAGCCTTCCTGCTGCAAAGCATCTTTATAATTAGAAAAAATCTCTTCCGGGATCGAGTTGCAGATGTAGATCTTTTCTTTGGCCCTGGTGATGATCACATTCAACAACTTGTAACCTTTCGTGTGATTCACCGGCCCAAAACTCTGAATGAATTTCCCACTAGCTTTCCGCCCGTAAGTCGTAGAAATAATAATGATATCTCTTTCGTCACCTTGGATATTTTCAAGATTTTTAATGAATAATCCCGCCGATTCCAATCCCTGAATTCTCTCTTTGAAATGTTCATTTTCGGGCAGACTTGCTTTTTGCACGATCTTTCTTTTAATATAATTCCGTTGTGAGATATTGAACGTCGCAATTCCCACCGATGGATAATTCCCATCTTTCAAAGGCTGAATGCTCTCCAAAATCTCCAAAACTTTATCCGCTTCTTCTTTATTTGTATGGTCATCAAAAATGCCGTCGATCTGGAAAAACTCGATGGGTTTATTTTCAGATTTTGTAGGAAGTGGTTTTAGCCTCGAATTATAAAATGCGTGGTTGGAAAAATCGATCAAATAAGGATGTTTGGAACGGTAATGGAAATCCAGATGGTTCTTTTCATAATTATTTTCCATCGCATAATCCAACAGCGATTCGATGTTCAACATGGCATTTTTGTACGTGATGACCTCGGTTTCAGATTCGATATCATCCTCGTCTTCAATGGTTCCATCAAACACTTTACTGAAATAATTGGAAGGTGGCATTTGATGTTCGTCGCCCGCAATGATCACGTTTTTTCCTTTTAAGATCGCTGGCAGATTGTCTTCGAGTTTCAACTGACTGGCTTCATCGAAAACGACATTGTCAAAATAGAAATTCTTACCCTGAAAAAGATTACTACACGCATCTGGTGTTGTCAAAATAATGGGAAAGAAATGCGTAAAAAGGTCTATATCTTTCTGAACAATTTGTCTCAAAGTCAGTCTTTTGTGATTGATACTACTTCGTTTATTATACAGATTGGCAACGGTCACATCTTTGTTATTTTGCTCAAATTGCTTCACCGAATTCTGCTGAGAAACGTTCCAAAAATACTGCACAAAACTCTTCTGAGAAATCCCTAATTGCTTGATCTTCTTAGCAATTTCCTCATAATTTTTCTCACTGAAATTCAGTTTCGGGTCCGAATAATAATTGAGCAACAACGGATAATAAGCCGAATAAAATGTCGGCTTCCAATTTTTGATCGGATACAATTTTTCCAAAATCGACTTTTGAAAATCGGAAAGCGAATAATAAAAAGTAAACCAACTAAACTCTTTAAACAAAGGATTCTCTGGATTATTTCTGTAAGTTTTATAAAGATTTAAAGTGTGATCAATATAAGTTTTGAAGCCTTGATAAGTATTCCCAAAATCCAGATTGTTCACCCAATGATCATTGGAAATCGTCTTCCTCAATTGCTGGATCTTTTGCGAGATCGTTTCAGTTTCACGACCTGAAATCACGGGATCAAAGGCATTAAGAAAATCAATCTCTGTAAAACTTGTTTCTAATTTCGACAAAAACTCTGACTGTATTTCCTGCACTTTCTGCCGATAATGGATGATCTCATTTCTATTATTCCAAAGATCATCAGACAAATTGATGACCGGAAAAAATTCCTTCAAACTAATTTGTTTCACCAATGAACTCAAGTCTAGCAATTGTTTCTGAGTCTTGATCTTATTTTTCTTGCTTGATGAAAACAGCGCCGTCAATTTGTAGAAAAAGCCATTCGTAATTTCAGGATTCAATTCTTCTGAATTTTGATTTAAAGTCGAGGTCAAAACTTCGGTTTCATTGATGTAGTTAGAAACTTCCTGCAGATTCTTCCCAAAATCCTGTTTCCGCTTTTCTTCATAGATTGGTTTGAAATTAGCAATCAAAACTTCAATTTCCTTCCAAGAATTCTCATAATTCTGAAAAGCCGAATCCAAATTCTGCTGACTGCTATGGAAATTATCTTTGATCAATTTTTCAGGATCAATGAACGTCGAAGATTCAAATGCTTTAAAATCCTGATAGAGTTCTTCCCCATTTTCCAGAACATTCTCAATCACTTTGAACTCATCATCAGAAAAATAAAACTTCAAATCTTGCAGATTGATATTGTCTTTAGAATCCTGAAAGGTCAACAGATTCCCGACAATCTCCGTCCAGTTTTTCCCTGGAAGCAACTCAGAATTCAACTGCTCGTGGACAGCGTTGATCGTATTTTTATGCTGAGAGATTTCCGTCAGTTGATTTTGCAGTGATTGCTCAGAATAAGGTTGGATTAGCTTTTTAAAATCTACCGAGTCGATCGTATTCCGAACCGAATCTACCACCAACTTTCTATCAGTTGATGCATCTTTGATCATAATGCTATAGCGCCCCAGACCCAACTTTTGCAACGCATTGTAAAGCACTTCCAGCGCCGTTTGCTTTTCGCAGACCACGATGGTTTTTTGTTTGTTTTCCAGGGCATTCAGCAAAACAGCGGTCAATGTTTGACTTTTTCCCGTTCCCGGTGGACCCTGGATCAATATTTTAGATTGAGATTTCAACGACTCCAAAATCCCCTGTTGCGAAGGATCCGTTTCTACAGAAGTAATAGATTGGAAACTGCCTTTCGTGAAATTCTCCGACGGTTTGAAGTCCTTCTTCAAAGTCTCATAATCATTGATGATATTCTGCTTCTGAACTTCGAAGATGGAGAAAACACCAGATTTCATGATCACCGAATCACCTTTATTAGGAACACGATTTTCATAAGAAGCTTTGGCTTTTATAAATAGGATCTCTTCATAATTATTAAGAATAAAATCCAGATTCTGCGTGATCTTCAGTTGATCCAGTAAGCTTTGACAGATTTCCTGTAATTCGGGTTTATCGATCTTTCCATCGGCCAGCATTTCTTCCGATATTTGTTTGATGGTAATGCCAGAATCACTTTGCAGATGGTTGATGAGCACCTCATTCACATAGATCGGGTCATCTTCCGTCCTGCTGATCTCCCAGGTATTCATCTCTTTGACAGCTTTTATCGTCACAGACCATATCAGGATGGGCGATGCAGAGATATGTCCGTCCATATCTTTCCGGATCAGGATCGGAAAACCAAAACCCAAAGAATTCACGCCTTTCTCAGACTGGATCACCTCATTTTGGAAGATCAGATTTTCCAGGCTGGTCGTCAGCTTATCCAGCGTGCTCAGTTTATCTTTCTCTTGGGGAACTTCCGCAATTGCAGAATTGGGAAACAACTCTTCATCGATTTTCCCCTCGTCCTCCAGGAGATAACTGTCATTCTTAGGGGTTTCGGTCGTTTTTTGATGGACAGAAAATTTGAAATTCACATTTTTCTGCGTCAACAGATCGATGATAAAATGCTCTGGCAAACTTTTACTGATCTCCGACAACCGCGCAAGGTCAAATTTATACCTCGAGTTTCCGGGAATCGCATTCAGGTGAACGCCTCGCCTGTTTCCGGTTTTGAGCTTGTTTTGAAAGGCCTGAAAGATCTCCGAATTCAAATTCTCCATTGTGCTTTTTAAAAAATTTTCATTAAATGTATAAAAAATTTCAGATACGCAAAAACATTGCGCACTTACACTTTTACTTTGCATCATCAAATAACGACAAAACAACTTAAAAGCTGAAAAACCCGCAACCCGACTTGAGTGGAAATCCTTTTTTGTGGCTGGAAAAGCTAAGGCAAAAAGATTGGGAACGGAAGGCGGAATAGTTGCCCAAAATAAAAAATAAAACAATGACTACAATCACAGGAAACGAATTGATCGCTTTAGGATTCACACCAAAGAAATGGTTTGCAGAAGCCTTGGAACACATCAATGAAAATCAATTAAGCGAAACCGAAATGTTGGACTATCTCGAACCATTCCGCGCACCAGACCCGATCCCACTCCATTCCGAGCCTCAGGAGTTCATCATCAACATCAAAGCGGAAAACGATAGCGAAAATGACAATGTTGAAAAAGTCATCAACACAATGAAGGTCTTGATGAAAACCCCAACCTTGGTCAGCGGTGCCATTATGCCGGACGCTTGCCCTACAGGTCCCGAAGGCCACATCCCGGTAGGCGGTGTGGTGGTAGCGAAAAATGCCATCCATCCGGGATTTCATTCTGCAGACATCTGCTGTTCCGTGATGTTGACCGATTTTGGAAAGGCAGACCCAAAGACGGTTTTGGACACCGCGCATTCCATCACGCATTTCGGTTACGGCGGTAGAGATCGAGGGTCGCAAATGCCGATGTCGCAGGAATTGATGGACGCCTTCCGGGAGAATTTCTTTTTGAATGACGAGAGACTCATCAGCATCGCCCGTTCGCATATGGGAACGCAGGGCGACGGTAACCACTTTTTGTTCGTCGGGATTTCTAAAAATACAGGAAACACAATGTTGGTCACGCACCACGGTTCCAGAGCGCCCGGCGCAATGTTGTACGACAAAGGGATGACAGTCGCCAACCGTTTCCGAATGGAACTTTCGCCGGAAACCTTGAGGGAAAATGCGTGGATTCCCTACGAGACCGAGGAAGGAAAACAATATTGGGAAGCCTTGCAACTCATCAGAGATTGGACGAAGGAAAACCACGAAGCCATCCACAACATGGTGTTAGAAAAACTAAATATCGAAAAACAAGACCGATATTGGAACGAACATAATTTTGTATTCAGAGATGGTGATCTGTTTTACCACGCGAAGGGCGCAACACCGCTGGACGACAAATTTTTGCCCGACATCACAGGCCCGAGGTTGATTCCTCTGAATATGGCGGAACCTGTGTTAATCGTCTCCGGAACTACCAACGGCAGAAATCTCGGTTTTGCACCACACGGTGCGGGGAGAAATTTCAGCAGAACGCAACACAAAAAATCCCTGGCCCACAAAACCATCGACGAAGTGTTCGCCGAAGAAACGCAAGGTCTCGACATCCGTTTCTTCTCCAACGACATCGACATCTCCGAACTCCCAAGCGCCTACAAAAGTGCCAAAAACGTAAGAGCCCAAATTGAGGAATACGGACTTTGCGAGGTTCTGGATGAAGTGATGCCCTATGGTTGTATTATGGCAGGCGATGTGGGGAAGAATGCGCCTTGGAAGAGGAAGAAGAAGTTCAGGAAAGCTTAGTCTTTTTTATTTCTTAAATACAATTAAATAATTCCCTTTTTTTCAGAGGGAATTGTTGCTTATAGACTTTTTAAGCACTTTATCTAATACAAACATTTTAATATACCTAATAATAAGAAAACTTAAATTTAGGTATATTTGAAACTCAAAAATAAAAAGCAGATTTTACGTTTTTTAGTGTAGATTTTACTTCCTTTTATTGTTTCTAACCTTTGATGAATAAAAATAAATGACTAAAGAAAATCAAATTGAACTAAGTTTATTAAATAAACTTTCAGATTTAAAATATATCAACCGTCCCGATATTAGGGATCGGTTTTCTCTTGAACAAAACTTTCGTGAAAAGTTTGAGAGCCTAAATAAGGTACGCTTAAGTAATGCAGAGTTTGCAAGACTGCGTGATGAAATTATTACACAAGATGTTTTTGCAGCTTCAAAAATACTTCGTGCAAAGAATTACTTTCAGCGTGAAGATGGAACTCCCTTGCATTATACTTTGGTAAACATTAAAGATTGGTGTAAAAATGATTTTGAAGTTATCAATCAGGTTAGGATAAATACTGAAAATAGCAATCACCGTTATGATGTCATTATTCTGATTAATGGTTTACCTGTTGTTCAGATTGAATTGAAAGGCATCAGTATATCGCCAAGACAGGCAATGCAACAAATTGTTGATTACAAAAACGACGCAGGAAATGGTTATACCAATTCATTAATGTGTTTTATGCAATTGTTTATTGTAAGCAACCAATCAAATACTTACTATTTTGCCAATAATAGGAACCAGCATTTTCAATTCAATGCAGATGAACAGTTTTTACCTGTCTATCAATTAGCAGATGAAAGCAACAAGAAAATCACGAATCTCGATTTGTTTGCTGATAAGTTTTTAGCCAAATGTACTTTAGGCGAAATGATTTCCAAATATATGGTCTTAGTTGAAAGTGAGCAGAAGCTTTTGGTAATGCGACCATATCAAATCTATGCTGTAAAAGCTATTGTAGATTGTATTAATCAAAATCGTGGCAACGGTTACATTTGGCATACGACCGGAAGTGGAAAAACATTGACTTCTTTTAAAGCGTCAACATTGTTAAAAGAAAATCCGGAAATTGATAAATGTTTATTTGTCGTTGATAGAAAAGATTTAGACCGACAAACGCGCGAAGAATTCAATAAATTTCAAGAAGGAAGTGTTGAAGAAAATACAAACACAGAAAGCTTGGTAAGAAGATTACTTTCCTCTGATTATTCAGATAAAGTGATTGTTACTACAATTCAGAAATTAGGTTTGGCTCTTGATGATAAGAAAAATTACAAGGAAAGATTAAGGCATTTAAGTGATAGCAGAATGGCTATTATTTTTGATGAATGCCATCGTTCTCAGTTTGGAGAAAATCACAAAGCGATTAAAGAATTTTTTCCTAAATCGCAATTATTCGGTTTCACAGGAACTCCAATCTTCGATGATAATTCCAGCTATACGATTCGTGAAGGTGAAGAAGCTACTTACAAAACAACCGAATCAATTTTCGAAAAAGAACTGCACGCTTACACTATAACGCACGCGATTGAAGATAGAAATGTACTGCGTTTTCATATTGATTATTATAAAGGACAAGGTGACGCAAATCCTAAACCTGGCGAAGCTATTTCTCAGCAGGCTGTAGTAGATGCTATTTTAGAAAAACACGATGCTGCAACCAATCACAGAAAATTCAATGCGGTTTTTGCAACGGCATCTATCAATAATGCTATTGAATATTACCGTCTGTTTAAACTCGCCCAACAGAAAAAAGTAGAAGCTGACGAAGATTATATTCCTTTAAATATTGCTTGCGTTTTCTCCCCACCCGCACAGTTAATGGCAAAGGACGGCGAACAGAAAAATGCTGATGACATCAAGCAACTTCAGGAAGATCTACAACAGGAAAAATTTGACAACCAATCAAATCCTGAAGAAAAGAAAAATGCATTGATTGAAATTATTGATGATTACAACAAGCAATTTGGACAAAATCACAACATCAACGAGTTTGATGGATATTACCAAAATGTACAGGCACGTATAAAAGAACAGAAGTACAGCAACAAAGACTATCCACATAAAAACAAAATAGACATTACCATTGTAGTAGACATGCTATTAACAGGTTTTGATTCAAAATTCCTGAACACTTTGTATGTAGATAAAAACCTGAAATACCACGGATTAATTCAGGCTTTTTCCCGTACAAACCGTGTACTGAATGACACAAAACCTTACGGAAATATTTTAGATTTCCGCTCGCAACAGGAACAGGTGAATCAGGCTATATCTTTATTTTCAGGTGAAAAATCTGAAGACAAAGCCATTAAAATCTGGATGGTTGATCCTGCGCCAATAGTTATTGAAGAATACAAAAAAGCGGTAGAAGCTTTGGGTGTATTTATGCAGGAAAACAATTTGGTAAATGAACCTTCAGAAGTATACAATCTGAGAGGAGACGCTTCTAAAATTGCTTTCGTTAAAAATTTCAAGGAAGTACAACGTTTGAAAACAGAATTAGACCAATATACCGATTTAGACGAATCTCAAAAAGAAGTGATTGAAAGTATTTTGCCGACCGATCGTTTGCTTTCGTTTAGAAGTTCCTATTTAGAGACAGCCAAACAGTTTAAAGCCATACAGGACAAAGAAGGCAATAATGCTCCTGAAGATATCCAGCAACTGGATTTTGAATTTGTATTGTTTGCCTCTGCGGTGATAGATTATGATTATATAATGAATCTAGTGGCAGACAACCTGCAGATGAAACCGTCTAAACAAAAAATGAGCAAAGACGAAATCCTCCGCTTATTGAGTGCTACTGCCAATTTGATGGAAGAGCAGGAAGATTTAGCCGATTATATCAATAGCCTTGATTGGAACAAAGGGCAAGATGTAGATAAATTACGCAACGGTTACCAAAAATTTAAAGAAGAAAAAAACGATAAAGTATTAGCCGACATTGCCACTGCTCACGGTTTACAAACTGCCGACGTAAAAGTATTTGTAGCCAGCATTATGAGCCGATTGATTTTTGATGGTGAAAAACTAACCGATTTATTGGAACCTTTAGAATTGAATTGGAAAGAACGTAGCGTGAAAGAACAAGCCTTAATGACTGACCTAATACCTTTATTAAAAAAACAAGCCCAAGGGCGAGAAATATCTGGATTGACAGCTTATGAATAATGAAACAAATAAATTAATTCCTGAATTACGCTTTCCTGAGTTTGCGAATGATGGTAATTGGGAGGAAGAAATTATAGAAAATATAGCTAAAGCAGAAAGTTCAAGTATTGCTTTAAATAAACTTGAGCTGAAGAAAGAAGGTTATCCTGTATATGGAGCAGACAGTATTGTAGGCTTTATAGAAAGCTATCAGCACGAGCATAATTATATTTCGATTGTCAAAGATGGTTCTGGAGTTGGTAGGTTAAATCTTTGCAAGAGTAAATCAAGTATTTTAGGAACGCTTGTCGCTATAAAAGCAAAAGACAATAAAAAGTACAATCTAAATTGGATATATTATCTTCTAAGTTCGATTGATTTTTCCTCATATATTAAAGGTAGTGGAATACCTCATATCTACTATTCGGATTATAAGAATGAAAATGTATTTGTTCCCAACCAAGATGAACAACAAAAAATAGCCTCTTGCCTTTCCTCTTTAGATGAATTAATAACCGCTCACACCAATAAATTAGAAACTTTAAAAACCTACAAAAAAGGATTGATGCAAAATCTTTTTCCACAAGAAGGAGAAAAAGTACCGAAATTGAGGTTTAAAGAGTTTGAGAAAGATGGAGAGTGGTCGGAAGATAAATTAGGAAATATTGGAAATCCATCAATGTGTAAACGCATATTTAAAGAAGAAACAACTTCTGATTCAATTAATGGAATACCATTTTATAAAATAGGTACATTCGGAAAACAAGCCGATTCATACATATCCAAAGAAATTTATGAAGAATATAAAAGTAAATACTCATTCCCTAAGAACGGAGAAATACTTATTTCCGCATCTGGTACAATAGGAAGATTAGTTGTGTATGATGGAGAACCTGCTTTTTTCCAAGATTCAAATATTGTTTGGATAAGTAATGATGAAAGCAAAGTAAAAAACAAATTTCTTTATTATGTATACTCACTACTAAATTGGCAAACTTCTGATGGAGGAATTATTCAGAGATTATATAATGCAAATTTAAAGGGAATGGTAATTTCATATCCAGAAAATTCAAAAGAACAACAAAAAATAGCCAACACCCTTTCCTCTTTGGATAATTTAATCAAAGAACAATCTACCAAAATAGAGCAATTAAAATCACACAAAAAAGGATTAATGCAAGGGTTGTTTCCTAAGGTGAATAATTAATATAAGAGTACATTAACTGAAATAGCGCAAGAATTACAAGCTACGAAAGAAAGAATAATTGAAAATGACACAAAAAGAACAACAACAATTAGGTAAAACCCTTTGGGATATAGCAGATAATTTACGTGGGGCAATGAACGCCGATGATTTTCGGGATTATATGCTTTCGTTTCTTTTTCTTAGATATTTATCTTCCAACTACGAAGAATCGGCAAAAAAGGAATTAGGAAAAGATTACCCTCAATTAGAAGATGATGATAAGCGAAATCCTCTAAGTGTATGGTATGCAAATAATGAAAGTGATGTTGTTGAATTTGAAAAACAAATGCGTAGAAAAGTGCATTATGTTGTACAGCCACAACATCTTTGGAGTAGTATAGCAGAGATGGCCCGTACGCAGAATGATGATTTATTAGAAACATTAGTAAGAGGATTTGATTATATTGAAAATCAATCATTTGAAAACGCTTTCCAGGGATTGTTTTCAGAAATCAATTTAAACTCCGAAAAATTAGGAAAAACACACACCGACCGAAATGCTAAACTCTGTGTGATTATTCAGAAAATTGCAGAGGGTATCAAAGATTTCTCTACTGACTCAGATACATTAGGCGATGCTTATGAATATTTAATTGGTCAGTTTGCAGCCGGTTCCGGTAAAAAAGCCGGAGAATTTTATACGCCACAGCAAATATCTTCCATTCTTTCAGAAATTGTAACCTTAGACAGTCAAGACCCTACACAAGGTCCGAAAATCAGACTGGAGAAAGTTCTGGACTTCGCAAGTGGTTCGGGTTCTTTACTTTTAAATGTGAGAAAGCGAATTAAGGAAAATGGTGGAAATGTAGGGAAGATATACGGTCAGGAGAAAAATATCACCACCTATAACCTAGCCAGAATGAATATGCTTCTGCACGGTATGAAAGATACCGAGTTTGAAATATTTCACGGCGATACACTACTGAACCAATGGGATGAGTTAAACGAAATGAATCCTTCTAAAAAGTTAGAATTTGACGCCATTGTTGCCAATCCCCCATTTAGTTTGCGTTGGGAACCCAATGAAGCGATGGCGGAAGATTTCCGTTTCAAAAGTTATGGTTTAGCACCAAAGTCAGCGGCTGACTTTGCTTTTCTATTACACGGCTTTCATTTCCTGAGCCAAAACGGAACGATGGCAATTATTTTACCTCACGGTGTATTATTCCGTGGCGGTGCAGAAGAAAAAATAAGAACCAAACTATTAAAAGATAATCATATTGATACCGTAATTGGTTTGCCTTCCAATCTGTTTTATTCCACAGGAATTCCTGTTTCTATTTTAATTTTAAAAAGATGCAAAAGGTATGAAGATGTCCTTTTCATCAATGCCAGTGACCATTTTGAAAAAGGCAAACGCCAAAACACGCTCAGCGAAGAACATTTCGATAAAATTATAGAAACTTATAAATATAGAAATGAAGTTCCAAGGTACTCCAAAAGAGTATCAATGGAAGAAATCGAGAAGCAAGGATATAACTTAAACATTTCTCGCTATGTCAATACTTCTGTTGAAGAAGAAAAAATTGATTTAAGAGAAGTGAATTTGAAACTTGTAGAAATTAATAAAAATATAAAAGCTGCTACAGATAGACATAATGAGTTTTTGAAGGAATTAGGATTGCCTCTAATATAACGTTGCAGGAACTTTTGTTACAAAGTCCATCACAAGTTGATGGATTTTTTTTTCCTACTTCCTTTTATACACCAGCTTTTCTCCTTCCAATTTAACACAACATTCAACAATCCCCAAAAATCCCCCCAATCTATTGCCATATTCAAAATAATTTTTAAATTTGAAATAATAATTTTAAAAACGCAAATATTATGTCTAGTACCTCAGAAGTAGGGCACGCCAAAAACGTAGCCAACCTACAAAAACTCACAGAGCAAGTTTCCGTTTACACACTTTACAACCCTCCGGTAGCCAGTCTATCAGTCCCCAATCTTCAAGCTCTTTACACCACAGCAGCAGCCAAACTTTCCGAAGTCGAAGAAGCAAGAAATGCCAACAAAAACGCCATCGCCCTGCGCCAGGTAGCTTTCGAAAACCTAAAACCAACCTCCACAAGAATTATCAATCTCTTAGACATTTTAGGTCTGCCAGAGGGAACGCTCAATCAGGCAAAAACTTTAAACCGCACGATCCAAGGCACCAAAAACAAACCAAAACCACCCACAGAAAATCCCGAAAGCGGACAGTCTTCATCCAATAACCCAATTTCCACTTCCCGCCAATCCTACACCCAGCAGGCAGAAAATTTCGGCATACTCTTGCAGTTGCTCGCCACCATTCCAGCCTACACACCCAACGAAGAAGATTTGATGCTAGAAAATCTCACCACCTACCACAGATCATTGGTCAGCACCACCCAACCCGTAGACCAAACCGAAGCCGAACTCAAAGTCAAACTCATAGAAAGAAACCAGATTCTCTACACAGAAGGCACCGGACTCTACGACATCGCCCAAAACGTCAAAAAATACGTCAAAAGCATTTATGGCGGCACCTCCCCGGAATACGCCAACGTATCATCAATCAAGTTCACAGAACCCAAATAATAGACAGCCATTTCAATCGTCTATTCGGCAAGCTTATTTTTATAATGCCACATCCTGTCAAGATATTTGGACAGGATGTTTTTGTTATTATGTACGGCTCGCATTGTCATCCTGAGGCTCTCGAAGGATTCTTAATAAAGAAAATCCTATTTTAATACAAATCTTTCATATTCTTCCATCTGGAGCTTATATTCTTACATCCGGAAATTATATTCTTGCATCCGGAA
>NZ_LSHB01000005.1:0-5000 GCF_001643375.1 Chryseobacterium sp. FP211-J200 | reverse complement strand
CGACTTGTAGGTCTCACAGTCAAGCACCCTTATGCCATTACACTCTACGCACGGTTACCAAGCGTGCTGAGGGTACCTTTGAAAGCCTCCGTTACTCTTTTGGAGGCGACCACCCCAGTCAAACTACCCACCACGCAATGTCCTTCTAAAAGAAGTTAGGCTCCAAGTAAGTAAAGGGTGGTATTTCAACGTTGACTCCACAAACACTAGCGTGCCTGCTTCAAAGTCTCCCACCTATCCTACACATTACTTACTCAAAGTCAATACGAAGTTATAGTAAAGGTTCACAGGGTCTTTTCGTCCCATTGCGGGTACTCGGCATCTTCACCGAGACTACAATTTCACAGAGCTCATGGTTGAGACAGTGCCCAGATCGTTACACCATTCGTGCAGGTCGGAACTTACCCGACAAGGAATTTCGCTACCTTAGGACCGTTATAGTTACGGCCGCCGTTTACTGGGGCTTCAGTCAAACGCTTCGCATTGCTGCTAACGCCCTTCCTTAACCTTCCAGCACCGGGCAGGTGTCAGACCCTATACAGCATCTTTCGATTTAGCAGAGTCCTGTGTTTTTGATAAACAGTCGCCTGGGCCTCTTCACTGCGGCCAGCATTGCTGCTGGCGTCTCTTCTTCCGAAGTTACGAGACTATTTTGCCTAGTTCCTTAACCATGATTCACTCTAGCACCTTAGGATTCTCTCCTCGACTACCTGTGTCGGTTTATGGTACGGGTTGCTTCACTTCGGCTTTTCTTGGAAGCACTTTCCTTACAGCAACTTCGCCCGAAGGCTAGGTCTTGACTATTCCGTCAGTCTCCAGTAAGTACGGCACTCCGTCCCCTTTTTAGTGTGAGCAAGTATGGGAATATTAACCCATTGTCCATCCACTACCCCTTTCGGGTTCGCGTTAGGTCCCGACTAACCCTCAGCTGATTAGCATGGCTGAGGAATCCTTAGTCTTTCGGTGAGCGGGTTTCTCGCCCGCTTTATCGTTACTTATGCCTACATTTTCTTTTCTATCCGCTCCACAATACCTCACGATACTGCTTCGGCGCAAATAGAATGCTCCCCTACCAGATGTACACTAAAGTACAAATCCATAGCTTCGGTAATATGCTTATGCCCGATTATTATCCATGCCGGACCGCTCGACTAGTGAGCTGTTACGCACTCTTTAAATGAATGGCTGCTTCCAAGCCAACATCCTAGCTGTCAATGCAGTCCAACCGCGTTATTTCAACTTAGCATATATTTTGGGACCTTAGCTGTTGGTCTGGGTTCTTTCCCTCTCGGACACGGACCTTAGCACCCGCGCCCTCACTGCCGAGAAACATTTATTAGCATTCGGAGTTTGTCAGGAATTGGTAGGATTTGACTCCCCCGCATCCAATCAGTAGCTCTACCTCTAATAAACTTGTCTCGACGCTGCACCTAAATGCATTTCGGGGAGTACGAGCTATCTCCCAGTTTGATTGGCCTTTCACCCCTACCCACAGGTCATCCGAAGACTTTTCAACGTCAACCGGTTCGGTCCTCCACTTTGTGTTACCAAAGCTTCAACCTGCCCATGGGTAGATCACAAGGTTTCGCGTCTAATCCTACTAACTAAGCGCCCTATTCAGACTCGCTTTCGCTCCGGCTCCGGACCTTAAGTCCTTAACCTCGCTAGTAAAATTAACTCGTAGGCTCATTATGCAAAAGGCACGCCGTCACCCAACTTGTGGGCTCCGACCGCTTGTAGGCGTACGGTTTCAGGTTCTATTTCACCCTTCTATTCGAAGTGCTTTTCACCTTTCCTTCACAGTACTAGTTCACTATCGGTCTTTCAGGAGTATTTAGCCTTGGAGGATGGTCCCCCCATATTCAGACAGGATTTCACGTGTCCCGCCCTACTCATTTATCATCCAAATATGCCTTTCATATACCGGGCTATCACCGTCTATGGCCGTTCTTTCCAGAACGTTCTATTAAACATATAAAGACTTTTGGGCTAATCCGCTTTCGCTCGCCGCTACTTACGGAATCTCTTCGATTTCTTTTCCTCCGGGTACTTAGATGTTTCAGTTCTCCGGGTTTGCTCCTCTTGCGAGGTGACTGGTCTTCAACCAGCCGGGTTGCCCCATTCGGACATCTGCGGATCAATTCGTGTGTGCCGATCCCCGCAGCTTTTCGCAGCTTACCACGTCCTTCGTCGCCTCTGAAAGCCTAGGCATCCGCCATACGCCCTTAACGATTTCTTTCCTAATTATTAATTAGTTCAGTATTTTTTTGCTCGGCATTGCTGCCAAGCGGTATTCTTATAAACTCAAGTGCAAGATCGCACTCGGTTTTCTCTTTGTGATGTTCTTATCGTTAATGTCAATGATCTTTCTTCTTCCTACACCCTTGATGAACAGATATTGTTTTTGGCTCTATCTGTAACCTTTAAATCAAAGTTGTAAGACAGCTATATATAAGAGTCTCGAACTCTTTACAACACATAATGCGCACATTATCATGATGTCGGACCCGTACGTCCATAAATATCGTCTTTCGTAAATGTAAAATCTTCTGTTCTCGTCACATCTCTGTAACTTGGTGGAGAATAAGGGAGTCGAACCCTTGACCTCCTGCGTGCAAGGCAGGCGCTCTAGCCAGCTGAGCTAATTCCCCCTGTTGTCAGATTCAAAAATTAAATGATCAAATGATTATCTATTAGACATTGCTAATTTTTTAATCTTTTAATATTTTTAATCTCTTAATCCTTTAATTAGTAGTCTCGGGCAGGCTCGAACTGCCGACCTCTACATTATCAGTGTAGCGCTCTAACCAGCTGAGCTACGAGACTCTCTTTAATTATTAATTATCAATTATAAATTAATAACCATTAATTATCTCTAATCCCTGATACTAATCCTTAGGGGTATATTGTTATATAAGCAACCAAAGTAAAACCAAAGCTTTTTCAAGTATAAAAACTTAATTTTGTTTATCGTCTATAAGACGCTCTAAAATGAGATGTTCCAGCCGCACCTTCCGGTACGGCTACCTTGTTACGACTTAGCCCTAGTTACCTGTTTTACCCTAGGCAGCTCCTGTTACGGTCACCGACTTCAGGTACCCCAGACTTCCATGGCTTGACGGGCGGTGTGTACAAGGCCCGGGAACGTATTCACCGCGCCATGGCTGATGCGCGATTACTAGCGATTCCAGCTTCATAGAGTCGAGTTGCAGACTCCAATCCGAACTGAGACCAGCTTTCGAGATTCGCATCCAGTCACCTGGTAGCTGCCCTCTGTACTGGCCATTGTAGCACGTGTGTGGCCCAAGACGTAAGGGCCGTGATGATTTGACGTCATCCCCACCTTCCTCTCTACTTGCGTAGGCAGTCTCACTAGAGTCCTCAACTGAATGTTAGCAACTAGTGACAGGGGTTGCGCTCGTTGCAGGACTTAACCTAACACCTCACGGCACGAGCTGACGACAACCATGCAGCACCTTGAAAAATGTCCGAAGAAAAGTCTATTTCTAAACCTGTCATTTCCCATTTAAGTCTTGGTAAGGTTCCTCGCGTATCATCGAATTAAACCACATGCTCCACCGCTTGTGCGGGCCCCCGTCAATTCCTTTGAGTTTCATTCTTGCGAACGTACTCCCCAGGTGGCTAACTTATCACTTTCGCTTAGTCTCTGAAGCGCAAGGCCCCAAAAACGAGTTAGCATCGTTTACGGCGTGGACTACCAGGGTATCTAATCCTGTTCGCTCCCCACGCTTTCGTCCCTCAGCGTCAGTTAAGACTTGGTAACCTGCCTTCGCAATTGGTGTTCTAAGTAATATCTATGCATTTCACCGCTACACTACTTATTCCAGCTACCTCAATCTCACTCAAGACCCGCAGTATCAATGGCAGTTTCATAGTTAAGCTATGAGATTTCACCACTGACTTACGGATCCGCCTACGGACCCTTTAAACCCAATAAATCCGGATAACGCTTGCACCCTCCGTATTACCGCGGCTGCTGGCACGGAGTTAGCCGGTGCTTATTCATACTGTACCTTCAACTACTTACACGTAAGTAGGTTTATCCCAGTATAAAAGAAGTTTACAACCCATAGGGCCTTAGTCCTTCACGCGGGATGGCTGGATCAGGCTCTCACCCATTGTCCAATATTCCTCACTGCTGCCTCCCGTAGGAGTCTGGTCCGTGTCTCAGTACCAGTGTGGGGGATCACCCTCTCAGGCCCCCTAAAGATCACTGACTTGGTGAGCCGTTACCTCACCAACTATCTAATCTTGCGCGTGCCCATCTCTATCCACCGGAGTTTTCAATATAATACGATGCCGTATCATATGTTATGGGGTATTAATCTTCCTTTCGAAAGGCTATCCCCCAGATAAAGGCAGGTTGCACACGTGTTCCGCACCCGTACGCCGCTCTCTCCGTCCCGAAGGACGAATACCGCTCGGCTTGCATGTGTTAGGCCTCCCGCTAGCGTTCATCCTGAGCCAGGATCAAACTCTCCATTGTATGTTTGTTCGTCCCTATACTCAAACTCAATTATAAAATTGACGCTTTGGTTTTTCTTAATTTGGTTGTTATATGTTATGTCAATGAACTGCGTTCTGTTCGCTTCCTCAGGAATCTTGTTCTGTCATTGTTCCCGATTTGCGAGTGCAAAAGTAAAAAGTTTTTTCCAAACTACCAAAACTTTTTTAAAGTTTCTTTTCATAACCCGAAAGTCATCTTGGTATATTCTCTAACTGATCTCCTGCGCTACCCATCTCTCTCGATTTCGGTCTGCAAAGATATGTTTTCCTTTCCTATCCTGCAAGACTTTTTTTAAAATATTTAAAACATATCGCTACGTCTCAAACCTCCTCAATCAAGTCCCACCGGGCTCCTGCGCTGCTCTCTTAAAGCGGTTGCAAAAGTAGGAACTTTTTCCGAAACCACAAATATATTACAAAATTTTAAACAAACATTCTAGTACAACGCTGGTTTTCAATGATATTAATTTTAC
>NZ_LSHB01000004.1 GCF_001643375.1 Chryseobacterium sp. FP211-J200 | reverse complement strand
GCAGCGACACCGCCGCGACGTGTCTGGAGTAATTATTGATCGTGCTCTGAATGCGTCCCAACACCGAAACCGTACGTTCAAAACGGCTTAAAAGTTCTGTAAAACCAGGCACTTCGCGCTTTGCCTGATTGATGATTTTGTTTTCTCTGAGCTCGTCTAAACTCTTTTTTTTGTAGCCATTCTATTGATTTTTTAATTAACTTTACAAAGTAACTGATTTATGCGATTGGGAAAGCTACCGAAGGTTTAGTTCAACAAGGGTTTTGCAATAGTGGGGCGAAACTGCAAAGTTCAACGGTATTTCTTCGATTGAACTTTTGTGCAAAATTGAAGATTTGTGCTTCGATTGCCCCACCATCGCAAAGCCCCAAAACGTTAGTAGCCATTTTAAAAAACCGACAACATTGACACGACTATTTTTAATATTGACATTTTTTTCGCTGACCTTTTTAACATCTTGCAAGAATTATTATAATGATACAATCAAATGGGCAGATGAAATAAAGATTGGTACAGATATTAAAACAATAAAAAACAATCAACCTGAATTTATTGAAATCGATTGGAACAAACCAAATAAAGTCGAAACAGAAACGAGATATTTAATAACTAAAATAAAAGGCAATCGAGACATATTAGCAATGTCTCACTATTTAGTATTTATCAACAACAAATATCAAGGACGTGAAACACAAAAGTAACATACAAGAATGAGGATTTTAAAAGGAATAAAATATCTATTTATTACAACTCTCGGAATATTACTTTTAATAACTTTTTTGTGGTTAACTCATCGATTTACAAATCCTGGATTTAAAAGCATAAGTCTAGTGGACTTAAAATACCTAGTACAGGCAATTACAATAAATATAATATTTCTATTATTGATAATATTGATTATACAACGAACAAAAAGAAAAAACGGCTACTAATAGCTAAGTTTTCGTTGCGTGCGAAGCACGAACAATGAAAACCCTGTTGAACGGAAGCTTCGGGAGCTTTTTTCAACATTATGGGTTTACCGACGAAGGATTTTAAAGATATACAGGAGACTTTCAGAAAGGTCTCTTTTTTTGTTGGTGAATTTGGTGGTTTTTCCAGGTTTTATCGTGTTTTCCTTTACTTTTGGGCATAAATTCCCCCGCTGGCGCGAGCGTACCGCTCGTGCACTACTTAAAATCTTCAATGCTATATAAATTGCAAGAGGATACGAGCCAGAGCCTCGCACCAGCGGCAGAAGGAAGAACCTTATTCTACAATCTGGCAATAGCTGGCGGAAAGTCTAAAATTCACATTTTGTGCTTCGGTTCAGTTTTGTATTTTAGTTGAAGGTTTTGGCTTCGATTTGCCTGCCATCGCCAAGCCACGAAACCTTTTGTGTCATATAAACCAAAAATAGAAATGAAAATAAAAAAAATATTATTCAGCATATTAACCGCTCTTGTTTTAATGATATCAATATTCCTTTACATGAATAAGGATAAATTTGTCTATGTAGGTTCAGTAGATATTATTGAAGTCGATTGCAGCAAAAAACGTCAAATCTTGAGCGAAGTTTTAAAAAGTGACCAAAGGATTAGAAAATCAAATGAACTGATCAAATACGCTAAAGAAGATCATAGGAATCAAGAATTAGTGATTAGCATTATTGAAAAGTGTGGTATGCCAACATTAAAGGAGGTGGGTCAAAGACAAATGGATGCAATCTGGTTGGGACTGCAACATAGTACTGGAGAAATCAGAAAAAAGTATTTTCCACAAATAGAGAAAGCGGTTGCAAATGGAGACTTATCTAAACAGCAATACGCATTGATGAAAGATAGGATGTTAATGGACGAAGGAAGACCTCAAATATATGGTTCACAAATAGAAAATGGAAAATTGTATCAATTAGAAAATCCTGAAACTGTAAACGAAAGAAGAAAAGAAATGGGATTGGAACCAATAGAGGATTATTTAAAGTATTTCAATATTCAGTTCAATCCGAATTAAACTACTATTCCGCTGGCGCGAGCGTCGCGCTCGTGCACGACTTAAAATCTTCAAAGCTACATTAATTGCAAGAGGATACGAGCCAGAGCCTCGCACCAGCGACAGAACAGAATACCACAATAACACGAATTTGTAAACCATACCTTCCATCCACCAAGGTAAAAGTCACTAAGTGCAAATCCGCGACATCAAGTGCCCCGAACCGCTAGCAGATATTTTAAACAAACACCCGTCACAAATGAAATTGATTATATTTTTCCTTGGAATTTCTACCTTTTGCTTCTCGCAAAAAATAAGTTTTATCTACGAAACAAAATACAAACTGAATTCAGAAAAACCAGATGATGTGAGTTCCGAGAAGATGATATTGGACCTCAAAAATAATATGTCGATTTTTAGAGATTCACTAGACAGAAAATCAGATTCAGTAAGGTTGAACAATGGAACCGGAAGTTTTAAAATGGGCGTTGAAAACCAATTCTATGTCAAAAAGAATCTTGCTCAAAAAAGAATTGAAAAAGTGATCACTTATTTGGGGACAGATTATCTTCTACCTGTTGAGGAAATATTAAACTGGAAAATAAGTTCTGAACAAAAAGTCATTGGAAACTATCGATCTCAAAAAGCCGAAACAACTTATGGCGGGAGAACCTGGATCGCTTGGTTTACTACAGAATTACCTTTTTCTGACGGTCCCTATATCTTCAACGGCTTGCCTGGGTTGATTGTTTCTCTTCAGGATTCAAACAATGACTATTCATTTACTTTGATAGAAGTCCAAAAAGGCAATAATATTTTTGACGCACGGACAAAAACAGTAAAGATCGATTGGAAAAAATATGAAATATTGGCAAGATCCTATTTTAATGACCCCTATGATATATTGTCAAAAGGTTGGAAAACAGTTACATTCACCGATCCGAAAGGTAATACAGTGGATAATTCTATAAAAGTTAAAGAGATGCAAAATTATATTCTAAAAGAAAACAACCCCATCGAATTAGATCACAAAATAAACTACAAATAAAAACTTTTGCTAAGAAGGGTTTGGCAATAGCGGTCGGAAAGTTATCAGTTCACGTTTTGTGCTTCGGTTCAATTTTGTATTTTAGTTGAAGGTTTCGGCTTCGGTTTGCCCGCCTTCGACAAGCAACGAAACATTGTGTGATATAATAAATCAAAAGCTTTCCAAAGTTGAAACAACAGAAAATCTTATGAAAAAACTATTATTTCTATTTTCCATTTTATCAATTTTCAATGTCTGCAACGGACAGGGAAAAGAACATAAAACGTATCATAAAAACGGTCAAGTTAAAGAACACTATTTTTTGGACAAAAATGGTGAATTGACGGGCGAAGCGAAAGTATATTTCGACAATGCTCAATTGTCTACTCTCAGTAAGTACGACACAAAGAAAAATGAAGAAAGGAAATGGTACTGGAAAAATGGAAAATTAAGAGGTGGTGTATCTTTTAATGAAAATAAAAAAATGACCGGCGAATGGAAAGAATATCACGAAAATGGACAACTGGCAGAAATTGGAACTTACGAAAATGGCGAAAAAACAGGTCTGTGGAAAGTCTATTTTGAAAACGGACAATTATCGGCTGTTGGAAAATATAAAGATGGATATCATGTGGGTGAATGGAAACTATACCAGGAAAATGGTAAATCAAGAGGAAATTGGCTGTATGACGAAGATGGGTTTAAAACTGGCGAATGGAAAGAATACTACGACAATGAACAGCTGGAAAGTATTGGAAAATATAACAGAGGTGCGAAAATCGAAGAGTGGAAGTATTACTATGAAAATGGAAAATTAGAACATTTTGAACTCTATAACCAATATCAAAAATATGATGGGGAATGGAAATTCTATAATGAACAGGGTAATCTGATAAAGACAGAAAACTATACTAATGGAAAAGAAAGTGGCAACTGGAAATTTTATGACGATAAAGGCAACTTAGTAAAGACGGAAAAATATTAAATTTAATACAAAAAAAAATGAGAAACTATATTTATACTTTTTTATTATTATCCCTGATAGCGCGGATTTGCAATCCGTGCTTTCCATCCACATATAAATAAAGTCACAGATTACAAATCCACGACATCTGGTGTGATTTGAAGTACAAAAATTAGACTTTTAAAGAATGCTCAAAATGACATTAAAGAATAAATAATGAACTTAATTCAGGAATATATCGAGCTTACAAAGAATTGTGCTTTGACAGATTATGGCGACAAGAAATCCGTTCAACTTCATAACAAATCAGTCGATAAAATGTATCAGATATCAGAAAAAATTGGTTACGAACAAACCCCGGAAACAATTGACGATTTTGCCAACTTATTAGAAATTAATGAAAACAAGATAAATGTTTGGGCAGCAGTTCATATTTTAGAATGTGTTCCAGTAGACAATACAATTGAAGAAAAAGCATTGAAAATAATAAAACAACAAGCTGCTGGAGACTCTTCAGAAGCAATGGGTTTTAAAATATGGTTGGACAATTACAAGCGAAAACAGAACGAAAACATCTAAATTTAATACAAAAAAAAATGAGAAACTATATTTATACTTTTTTATTATTATTTCTATTCACAGGCATCAATGCTCAAGACTATTCAACATTAATAGGTGAAGCGAATCGATCATATGAAGCGAAAGATTATAAAATGTCTACTGACCTCTATGATAAAGCTTTTAAAACCGAAAGCAAAAATCCAAGTCACTTGTACAATGGCGCATGCGCATCTTCTTTAGCCGGAGATACACAAAAAGCGTTCAAATGGTTGAACTTGTCTATAGAAAACGGTTGGACCAATCTAACGCATTTGAAGTCTGATACTGATCTGGACAATCTGCATTCCAAAAAAGAATGGGGAAAAACGATTGAAAAGTTAGAAAAAAAATTGGCGTTGGTAGAAGCGAATTATGACAAACCATTGCAAGCAGAATTATTGGCCATTCTGGAGGAAGACCAAAAATACAGAAAGCAGATCTACGAAACGCTAAAAACCCACAGTGATGATTCCCAAGAAATGCAAGACCTTCGGAAAAAAATGCTTCGGAGTGACTCAATCAGCTTATTAAAAGTAAAAAAAATATTGGATGAAAAAGGTTGGGTTGGCAAAGACAAAATAGGCGCACCAGCCAATAGCGCCATATTTCTTGTCATTCAACATTCGGATCTGGAAACGCAAAAAAAATATTTACCCATGATGAGAGAAGCTGTAACCAAAGGAAATGCAAATTCAGGTTCTTTAGCTTTGTTGATCGACAGAATAGAAATCCGAGAAGGTAGAAAACAAATATACGGCAGTCAGATAGGAATCAATCCAAAAGATAATTCGCATTATGTTTTACCTTTGATCGATCCTGACCATGTCGATCAAAGAAGAACAGAAGTTGGCTTAGGCCCCATCTCTGACTATGTTAAGACTTGGAATTTGGTTTGGGACGTCGAAAAGTATAAAAGTGAGTTGCCTGAATTAGAGAAATTACATAAATAGAAAAAATGTCTGCTAATCACGCTGACACGAGTTTCTCGCTCGTGAATAACTAAAAATCTGCAAAGCAATATTAATTGCATAGGCTACGAACCAGAGCCTCGCACCAACGACAGAATAGAAATGCCTATGACAGACGAATTTAAAATATTAGTCCACTTTGCAGAAGGAAAGCTGTCAAGCAAAGACTTCGCGCACGAGATCTACACCAACAAGAAATTGGAAGCAATACTTTCAGACGAAACCGTCGATTGGTCTGGCACTTATCTTCAGGACTCAAGCCCATTTCTATTTTTAGCGGAACAGAATTACGACAGTGCAGATGGACGACTGAATGCACAAGGCGCGGTCCATTTGTTTGTAGAGAAGATGAATATTGAAGCAAATTCAACCAAGCAATATTCGGAAGACTACAATTTATTGTTTGCCACAAGTCCAAAATATCTTGACATCCAACCCGACTTTTTTGAAAAATATATTTTGCCAACGGACCAATCGTTATCCAAATCTGACAAGAAGCAAATGATCAAGAAAAACATTGCGCAACTTTTCAAATATCAAACGAAACCGTCAAAGTGGATACAAAACCCAAATTGGCTGATGAAAAATGATAGACCAATGTATTTTTTGGGACAGGTGGATATCAAAAAAGGCGACACATTTCACGACGATGGAAGTGTTTACTTGTTTGTAGACAAAGAAACTGGAAGTATTGAAACGGTGAAACAATTTTACTGAGCAGCGGTGAATCCAAGTCCACTGGCAACCTATGAAAATAAAAGTCTTTTCCCCTTCCCATCCTTTGCTTAAAAAATACATAGAAAGTATTTATATCCTCACCACCCATACCGCTGAAGAAGAACCCGCGAAATACATCACCTTCCCCTCTATTTTCACCATTGTATCAAGCAGTGAAAAATCAAGAGCGATGACTAAAGGAAATCAATTGATCATCGGGCAATGTGATGACAACGAGGTGGAAACCAATTTGGTGTCTGATTTCAACAAGCCTGTGTATGTGCAATACGAAGGGAAAATAAACGAGATCACGATCTATTTCAAACCATTGGCCATCAATGCATTTTTGGAGCAGGACTTAAACCGTTACAACAGCTCCAACTTTTCTGAATTTTCACCTTTTGAGGATTACAGAAAAGCGATGATCGACATTCTTTCTTTGCAAGATGACACCGAAAAAATTGAGGCTGTTGAAAAGTATTGGTTGTCCAAATTAATAGGATTTCAGCACAATTTCCTTGAGACCATTTTGTCTGAAATGATGTCTGATGAAAATGACGTTTTAACGATTACAGAACTGTGCGTAAAAAATAATATCTCGCGCACCACATTGAACAAACACTTTGGCAGACATATCTGTAAAACACCATCTCAATTCAAAAAGATATTAAGATTTAGGAATGCGGTCAACAAATACGCATCAAATACGGCAAGAAACAACTTAACAGACATCGCGTATGGTGTTGATTATTTTGACCAGTCTCATATGATAAGAGAATTCAAATCAGTAACAGGGTTTTCGCCCAAGGTTTTCTTTGAAAAAACGACGGCGCTGGAAAAAAAACAAATTCACTGGCTGTTTTTATAGCCAGGTTTACAATTGTACAATTTATACTTTTCGGCTTGAAGTAGTTTTGTTGCTTAATCATAAAAGAAAACCCTATGACCATCCGTCAGATCTATTTTATCACAGCTGTCTTCGTTATAGCTCTTTTTCAACCTATTGCGGTCCGATCACAAAATTTGAAAAGCATCGTTGATCCGATAAAGACTCACTTAAAAAACCTTGAAAAAGAAAATTACTTAAGCGGAGTCGTTCTTATTGCGAAAGATGGCAAACCAATCTACAGAGAAGCCTTTGGTTTTTCCAATTTGCCGGACTGTGTTAAAAATAAACCGGACACGAAGTTCAATCTAGCTTCTATCAACAAGATGTTCACAGCAATCGCTATTATGCAACTGGTGGAATCCGGGAAAATTTCGCTTCAGGATAAAGTAGGCCAATATCTCAGCGATTATCCCAATAAAACGGTGGCCGACTCTGTGACCATCCATGAATTATTGACGCACACTTCAGGAATGCAGAGTTTTTGGGAGGAATATGACAAGCTTACAAAAGTCAACATCAAAACAGTTTCTGATTATCCTCCTTTGTTTGTAGATAAAAAACTAGCCTTTGCGCCAGGTAGTGCCTTCTACTACAGTAATTCCGGATACATGGTTTTAGGATTGATCATTGAAAAAGTGTCAGGTCAGAATTATTTTGATTACGTAAAAAAACACATCTATCAACCTGCAAAAATGATCAATACGGATGCTTACGAGTTGGAACATGCGATTCCGAATTTGGCGATCGGCTACACCATGTCATTGGAAGAACCGGGACAATGGAAAAATAATATTTTCTCAAATTTAGCCAAAGGAACGCCTGCCGGTGGTGGCTATTCCACAGCTGATGATCTGTTGAATTTTGCCAATGCCTTACAAAACAACATTTTATTGTGCAAAGAGAGTGTTACACTTTGTACATCGGGCAAAGTAAAATACAGAGAAGGGATGTACGGCTATGGATTTGAAGAAACCAAAATCAACGGTCATCGCATCTTTGGACATACCGGCGGACACGATGGTATTGCTTGTGAACTCATGATCTATCCGGATTTGGGTTACACCGTCGTCATTCTAACCAATGGAGAAGTCGAAAATTATTGGGAAGCTAGTAATCTGATCAAAAAACAATTGGTAGGTTCAGCACCATCCATCGACAATTTTTTCTATACCAAAGATATCATCAAGACCGTATACGACAAAGGTTATGAAGCCGGCATTAAGGAAATAGCACTAAATTCAAAGAAATATTCATTAAGAGAAAATCTGATTGAGAGATATGGTTATAAGTTCTTGTTCGAAAAAAAGACGAATCAGGCCATCGATATGTTTAAGTTAAATCTTCACTTTTTCCCCAATTCAACTAATGGTTATTATTACATCAGTGAGGCATACAGGATTTCAGGTCAAAAAAAACAAGCCATTGAATACTTGAAGTTATACCTTGAAAAAGAGCCGGATGACCATAATACCCAATTAAAATATAAATTGCTGATGAAATAACTGTACGGGATGATCAATCTTAAAAACTGGTCTGTATTTGTAAGGACTAGTCTAAACGGAAAAATAACATTAATTTAGCCCGGAAACCTCTTATATCAAAAGAACGCCTGAGCAACTACAATAAAACTTCGATAACTATAAAATGAAAAAAATTCTATTCTTACTTGTTACCTTATTCATTGCAAATTTTAACCATGCTCAAAACATTGTCCTTGACAGTTTAGCTGAAAAGAATGGTTTTGCTTTCCAACCTGATAAAAACATTTCGTTTCAGGGAAAAGGATGGGATGTTTTGATGAACGAAATAAAACAATCTAATTCGGTTTTGTTGGGAGAAACCCATTTTACAAACGAAATTCCTTATTTCACCAACGCTCTTACCAATGAGGTTAAGTTTGACAACTTTTTTCTTGAGGTCGACCCTTATTCTGTAGATATCATCGAAACAAAAATTAAGTCGCTGTCTGATGAACAGCTTAATTCTT
The DNA here is from genome assembly GCF_001643375.1 of Chryseobacterium sp. FP211-J200. GTDB lineage: Bacteria > Bacteroidota > Bacteroidia > Flavobacteriales > Weeksellaceae > Epilithonimonas > Epilithonimonas ginsengisoli. The sequence goes on along the minus strand of NZ_LSHB01000004.1, from coordinate 102,767 downwards.
TTGTTAAAAAGTACAGTACCAACTTTTCTTTTTTGGAGTATGAGCCTGAATTTGATTTATTTAAGAATTTGGTTAAACGCAATACCAAAATATTTGGCGTGGAACAGATCAGCGTTTTTGCAGATCAGATGATCATTTCACGTTTAAAAGAAACTTCGAAAAATAAAAAAGCGATTGAGATCTATGGGCAAATGCTTCAGAATTCCAAACTAATTGCACCTAAAGAGGGTCTTGAAAAATACTACCTGTTGTCCGAAGATTGCCTTCAAAAAATAGATCTGCTGTTGCAATTAAAACTTTCTGACAAAGAACGAAAAGAAATTGAAGACCTGAAGTTAAGCAGAGACATCTATGTTAAAAGAAGTCATCCGCTAAGGATCCAACTGCTGAAAAACATCTTGCTGACGCAAATGCCCGAATGGAAAAGCAAAAAAAATCTTTTCAAATTTGGTGCTGTCCATGTACCAAAAGGAGAAACCATCTTAACAAAAACCGATATCTATGATATTGGCAACTTAATTTCTAATATCGAAGAGGCCAATTACAGGAAGTCACTACACATCATGCTCATTGGAAAAGGAGACGAAGATGATGACACGAGTTTTAAATCTTTTCTAAATGTGGCAAAAGATGATCAATGGCACTGTTTTGATCTAAGACCTTTAAAGAAATCTATTTTACAAAACAAGCTGAAAGTAGATAATGTCTACTTATCGCGAGTTATCAAGGGTTATGATTATCTTATTTACATTCCGAAAGTGACTAAAAGTAAGGAAATCTCGATAAAATAACAACAACTGCACGGATTACAAACCCACGATATCGATCACATGAAACCGCCTTCCCCAAGTGCGGTTTTATTTTTCCTAAAAATTAAAGATTATTTGACATCTGTCATCAAAGATTTTGAAGAAATCACGTAACTTCGGGGAATAAACTCTGATTATGAAAAAGCATCTCATAACCCGAGCTCTTATTTTGGTGCCTGTGGCATTCCTGACGCTCCAATGCAATAAAAAGGAAACCAGCCCAACACCAGAACCTCAGAAACTTTCCCTGAGTGACACGGTCACCGCCAAACCTAAGTTGGAACAACAAGACCAAAAAGATACCGCAGAGAAAATTGCGCACTACATCGCCAGCGAATACCTGACATCCGGCGACCTGAAAGCCATCCCCATGAACGACCGGAAATTCCGCCACCAACAGATCGACCTCAACGGCGACGGGAAGATGGAGGTCTTCGTGAGTTTCTACACGCCTTACTTCTGTGGAACCGGCGGCTGCACCGTGCTCCTGCTGGATGACCATCTGAAACCTATTACAAAGTTCACGGTCACCACACCACCTCTGTATGCCGACCCCGAAATGAAAAATGGTTGGAAAACCCTCTATGTCCAAGACGGGAAAGCGTGGAAATCACTGACCGATGAGAACGGGAAATATCCGTCCAACCCTTCTTTGCTACCCGCTTCTTCAAACGAGCCAAGCGAAGAGGCACAAGGCATCTTCGAAGATAAGCAAGCAGAACATAACTTTTAAAATATCCCTATTATGAAAAAGCTGATCCCTCTTTTATTATTGATGGTTTTCACGAGCATAGGAGCCCAGAAGATCACAGACGGCCAAACAGTAACGGTTGACGGATTGGCAGTGACCTTCAATATCCTGAACAAAGAATCTGTGACGGCAGGCGGGAAAAACTACGACCGCTACAAGGTCTCGGCAACCTTGGTGAACAACTCTGGAAAGGACTTCAACCTGAGGATGAGCAACGCCCCGCAAGTGGTGACCAACACAGAACTGGTGGAACTGAATTGCATCAATGCCACCGGCGCCAAACTAACGTCTAAAAAACTGACCCTGAAGATGAATCCTCAGAACCTGAACGTGACCTATTGGGCGTACACCAAAGACGGAAAATACCAAAGCTTCGTGATTCCTGTGGTATCGGGCTATTTCCTAGATAATGGTGGTTCTGTGAGCGACAATGCGATTTTCATCGTGCCGCAAGGCCAAGCGCCGGATGTGACCGTCCGCAAGACCCTGTAATAGAATCGCATCTGAAATGCATCGATAAACTTTTAAACCGCTTTTGTAAGCGGTTTTTGTTTTGAAGTTCAACTGATTATTCAGATATTTGGGAAGCTTAGCAAGAAAATAAATGCAACTTAAAAAAACACCAAAACTGTGAGCATCAATCAATCAGAATTCTGGGACCATAATTCCTACAACCACCCTCCGCTGACAGACGAAATGCTTGCCAGTGCCGAAAAAGGTCTGGATGTCAAACTTCCTGCATTGTTCGTAGAACTGTTACGTCTGCAAAATGGCGGATATACCAAAGGCTTTGCATTTCCGATGATAGAAAAAACCTCTTGGGCAGAAGATCACATCCCGCTATCCGACATGTTTGGTATCGTGACAGATCACTCGGTGGATACGGCACTTAATATACTGCAAACCCCTTACCTGACAAACGAATGGGGACTTCCGGAAAGACAGGTCTTACTCACCGGTGAAGGACACTGGTGGATCACATTAGATTACCGCGGTAGTACGGAACCTACTGTAAAATGGATCGATGTGGAACGTGGAGATGAGGTCCATATCGCCGATAGCTTTCAAGATTTTTTCAATGGACTTGTTCCTGAAGACCGATTTGTAGTTTGATCTCAACTTTAAAAATCTATGAAAAATCGAAGCAGGATAATTTTGATGATACGATGCAGGATCAGAATATTTTGGAGGCAGTAAAGTTTTTTGAGGGTAAGTAGTTTTTTTTAATCTCGCAGATTTTACTGGTGTGGCAGATCATCTTTTCGAATTAATGATCGGAGTTTTCATGACGATGATGGTTGCCGATAGATTTTTCTCAGCTCTGTTACGAAAAACAACTCAAACTGATTGAAGGAGAAATTAATCATTGAGAATTTTATTACTTTAGATTGATATTATTTCGGACATTTGATAACCAAATTATAAGATTGATTTTCAACACTTTAAAGATAATAGCAGACCGTCTAAATTATGACAAATAACATTCATTCAAAAGTTAATCTCGCCACTGTCTTTCTACTAATAAGTTTGACAATGCTGTCCTGCTCAACCAAGAAGATAGGACAGACCACCAACATTTACAAGACCGAGCCACTCTATCACGAAATTGAAAAATTGGGCAAGGAACTTACAGTGAAACATTATGTTCCTGGCATCGCCGTAGCGGTGATCCGAGATGGAAAGGTTGCCTCGATACAATCCATAGGCTATGCAGATCTGGCAAGCAAAAAGCCTGTGACACCGGAAACGATCTTCAATGTCGGTTCTGTTTCCAAGTTGGTTTCTGCGTGGGGTTTTGTACAACTGGCAGAGAAGGGTCTCGTAAAACTGGATGATCCCGTAGACCCATTTCTTACCCGTTGGCATCTGCCTGACTCTGAATTTGATAAATCAAAAGTAACATTGAGGCGTATCTTAAGTCATACAGCAGGACTTTCTGTTCACGGCTATGGCGGGTCGGATCAAGGGACGAAACTCCTAAGTCTGGAAGAATCTCTTAACGGGAAAACCAAACGGAATGGCGAAACAGTACACCTCGCCAGTGAGCCTGGAACCAAATGGGAATATTCTGGCGGTGGCTACACATTAGCACAACTGCTTATGGAAGAGAAAACCAAACAGGATTTTTCTAGCTATATGAAGCAAAATATCTTTCTGCCATTGGGAATGAAAAACACCAGTTACGAATGGACAGAAGAGATGATGAAAAACTCAGCCACCGCCTACGACGAGCTGGGCAACCCTGTAAAAAATAGGATCTTTACCGAAAAAGCAGCAGCCGGACTGCAAACCACAATCACAGATCTGGCTCATTTTGCAGAACTGTCCATCACGCAAAATCCTAAACAATTGAATCAAGTTTTGAAACCAAAGACCATCCAACTGATGGAAACACCTGTCCTCCCTTCCTCCAATGAAGGTGAAAGTGGATTGGGATATCGGTTTATGAAATATGAAGAGTTCCGAACCATCGGTCATACGGGTGAGAATGTGGGCTGGAGCGCCGGATTGTTTTTAGACCTTGCTACAAAGAGCGGAATCATTGTCCTTTGTAACGGATCCAATGGCGACCGCGTTTGGTACCCGATCTATCAAAGTTGGCTGAAAACTGTGAAGGCCAATTCAGCTTCAAAGTAATCAGCTGTAGGAAATAATTGGTATTTTAGTATTTCATAAAAGTCAAAAGCTTGTAAAACTTAATCCCAATTCAACCTATGAAAGCAAGTGTTTACATCTTCATCTTGTTGTCCGTTTTGCTAGTGGCGGATTGTGTTGCGTATTATCATTACCAGATCAGTCTAGCGGGATATTACAGTGATATTCTGTTGTTTTGGCTTTGGTTTTTGATGAGTCTGGTCGTCATAGTTGTATTCTGGAAAAAGATATTGGCTAAAGTATTTTTGGGCTTGATGATCGTGGCATTGATCCTTAGTATCATCCCAATGGGATTGCCGTTTTACACCTTCATCCTGTCCATGACCTCAGCTGGCTTGAGAATAGACAAAGACCTGAATGAAAAATACCGCGGACAGATTGTTGGTTATGGTGTCATGGTTTACCCTTGGCTGGAAGTGATAGAGAAACATGGATTATTGGAGAAAAAGATACTGGAATGTACCGAAATGCAACTCGAAGCTTTTAGAAAAGACAAAATCGATGTCAAGTTTGAGACACAACTGAACCCTGAATTGAAGATCAGCGAGGCAAAGGATCTCCTTCTGAGATCTGAGACAGACACTACCATAGCCATTACCATTTTCTACGGCGGACCGAATAAGACCATTACTTTTGATCTACGAAATAACAGATTGATTTCTATCAGCGAAAAGTGACCTGTCAGAAATAATTGTTATTTTAGTGACATAAAAAACCACTTGAAAACTAATATTTAAAACTATGGAAAACAGCAAAGCCCCAATATTCACGATGAGTATCGTTGCCATCATTGTTGGTGCCGCATTGTACAAACAAATCGATTTTAAAACAATGACGGTTGAGAAGCCTGCCTTGTCAATTCTCTACGCTGTCACTTTTTTGTTTGCGGTCGCTGTGCTGGTGAGGAACTATCGGAAGGGTGCGGAGAAGTAGCACCTCACCTGATATCATTAGACTATCCATCAACTAAAATTCTCTATGGACAAAGAACTTTGGGACCACATACTACAATTTGATTTTGATGATCCACCTAGTGAATATGGATTTACAACGCGCCTTGCCAACGAAAACTACTGGACGAAAGCGTTTACGGAACTTGCCATTTTGGAATACAGGAAGTTTATGTATCTGGCAGCAACCTCGGAGATGATGGTTTCGCCGTCTGAAATTGTAGATACTGTTTGGCATCAGCATTTGATCTTCACACAATCTTACTCGAGTTTCTGTACCTTGATCGGAAAACAGATTCAGCACATTCCATCAACACATAACAGAGAGGAATTTGCGAAATTCAGACAAGCCAAGGAAAGGACCCAGGAACTGTACACATCAGTCTTCGGTGAACAACCCAAAGGCATCTGGGAATATCAAGGTATGTTTGAAAGCCTGAATCTGGATAAAGCCAAATTTAAAATAAGAACCTTTCTGGTGTTTGGCACCCTTGGTTTCATTGCCCTGATAGCGCCTTGTTATTTTCTACTGAGCCCCATCTATGTGGAGATTCACAACCCTTATTTCGTCATCGGATTTATAGCTTTATGCCTCTTAGCATTTGCCGGACTTGAGTTTTACAATCGAAATCAGCTGAGAAACATATTGACAGGATTTGATAAAGATTCATTTGTCTATCATCTGAAACCTTATGAACTTGTTTACCTCAAAACACAGAAGCTCAACCACATCATCAATGGAACCGTCAACGAAATGATAGACAACAACACGATCTATATCAACCCGGATAGAACCATTGGCCTCATCAACCCCGATAACGCAAGTTTTAAAGAGCAACTTCAGACCGTCGCCGTGTTAGGTGAGCTGGGAAGACCATCTTATCCCGCCTTATTAAGGCAACTATTGAACAAACCTATATTCTGGAATACCGCCAAATGTATGGATGCATTTAAGAAATATTTGAATAAGTCGAAGAAATTTGGGAACTTGTTTTACATGAACTTTGGTATTTTGACCATTGTCCTAATGCTAGGAATCACTAGACTTACAACCGGCATCATGAGAGAAAGACCTGTACTTCAAATTTTAATGGTGACGCTTATTTTGACCGTCTTGATTATTTCATATTTGAACAGACTTACCAAAATGCTATGTACCCAAACCATCCCGAACCTGTACAAAACAGACATATTACCAAAATGGCCTGTGAAAGACGATTGGCAGTGGCAGTATTTCCTGATGGGTTCAGCCGTGTTGACAGCAGCTTTTATCCCAGTGATCAGTTACAAAGAAAAGAATGACCAGTTTGGAAATGACAGCGGAAGCTCCGGATCATCTTGTGGAAGCAGCTGTGGAAGTTCATGCAGCAGCTGCGGCGGTTGTGGTGGCGGCGATTAATTAAATTAAATGAATTTTAATAATGGAAGCGCGTAAAACTAGAGAGCAAAGTCCAACTCCTTTTCCCCAAACCTATTTCCACGGGACAAAGGCCGGCCTCACATTGGGTGACTTGATAGAACCTGGCAATAACTCCAACTTCGCGAAAAGAAAAAATGCCAAGTACATTTTTCTCAGTTCCACTTTGGACGCCGCGATTTGGGGCGCAGAATTGACAGTAGGCGAAGGCCGTGGGAGAATCGATCTGGTGGAACCAATGGGCGAAATCGAGGACGATCCCGATCTCAATGACAGAAAATCTCCAGGCAACCCGACTAAATCTTACCGGTCAACAGCACCTTTTCGGGTGGTAGGTGAATTGACCATTTGGAAAGGCCATTCAGAAGATAAGGTAAAGGCTATGAAAGAAGCTTTGGAAAAACTTAGTACCGAAGGAATCGATTCGCTAAACGACGAATAAACAACATAATTCATAAAGCATATCCTTATGGGACTTTTCTCAAAATTATTTGGACAAAAAAATCAAGACGAAAAAGCGCAGAGTGTGACCGACAAATCCTTTGCCGATAAACAACCTGATGTGAAGACTTACGAAAATGTGGTCCATCAGATCGTGGTTTCAGAATCTTTACAAACCGATTTGAAATTGAAATTAAAACAAGCCTTCGAAGATCCCCGATCATTTTATGATGAAAATGATGAGTTCATACTGTCCGACCGTGGCCTTACTTTTCCAGATGATGCCTTATTGACACCAAAATTTGTATTGATAGACACGCTACAAGATCAAGATCAAATGGCAGAAATAGATTGGAAGGAAGACGAAGGTGAAATCCGGTTTGCAATCAACAGGATCATGAAGGTTAAAAACTATACGACCCTTTCGGAAGAATTGAAATATGACAGTCTCGACACCTCAGAAGTCCTTGCTAAAATCAATGACGATGAACTAAAACCAATGGATTATTCTTTGGAGATCCTTGATATAGATTCGGACAGTTATGTTTTCACGGCTGTTCCGCTGGAAAAACATCATGAAGTTGCAGCGCTTTTTTTAAAACTTAAATAATAAGTACAAAGTCAAAATGGCAGATCATCTACATCCCAACCCCTGGAATTTTCACAATACCGACAAAGAACTTGCTTCACCAAACCTTTTATCCAAATTGGTCTATTATGATTTGAATGAGATTGCCATGGGTGCGCCTCTGGGTGGACCGTGCTGCCTAGAAGGTAATGGTGAAAAAGTCAAAGTCCATAACTGGTGTGGCGGACCGCCTGTCTGGCATACAGATGCACAACTGATTGCCATCCCAATATGGAAACGTGACCCAGCCAAAGGGACAATTCAGCAACTTGGAATCGTTGACGTGAAACACAGAGAACTTAAAATTTATTCGAAGACCTTCCGAGTTCTTGACCTCCAATCGTTTGACAAGACCATTGTTCACGGCGTTGACAGCCCCATCTACAACAGAGAAACAGTATCTTTCGATATTGAAACCGAGAAAGTTGAAAGCATCATTAAACTGACTAATTGAAGTAAGAATTAATTGGTAAATTTGAATTCAATCGAAAAAAGTATCTTCGTAACTTTCAAACCTTACTCCTTACAACCGCATGAATTTCAAAAGCAAAGCACTCAAAAGAACATTAATTGTAGTAGCCACTGTCTTAGTATTGATTGCCGGTTTTGCTTTTTATCAGAAAAAAGTGCGGTACAATCTGGTAACGATATCAGAAAATAAAGTCTACAATTCCGGCGTCATCGCTCCCGAAAAATTGCCCGAGGTCTTAGGTGAAAACCACATCAAAACAGTGATCGATCTGCGTGATGGTCTCGAACGTACAGAACTGAACCCCGAAACCAAAAAACAGGTTAGTGCGGAAGAAAATGCAATCGACAAGATCGCAGGTGTCCATTATTTCAATCTGCCTACCGACCAGATCCCACAAGACAGTACCGTCAAAAAGTTTCTAAAGATCATGGATGACCCCAAGAATTATCCTGTTCTGATACATTGCCACCACGGCGTTGGGCGTTCTCGCCTCTTCAGCTCCATCTACAGAATTGAGTACGAAAACTTCAGCAATGAAGCTGCAAGAGCCAAGGCCCGTTACCTTTGGGAGCTCAGCGGAAATTTTTCAAAAAACTCTGATAAAGGAATGTATCTGACCAATTACAGAAAGAGAGACCTATCTAAAACTTACAAATAAGCGTTGAATTTGAATAACGAAAACCGCTAGTGACAGAGCGGTTTTTTATAACTCATCCTTCTCAGAACTTTCGGAAGTATATCTTTTCATAATGACGGATTGCAGACGCTCTCCATTCTCGTCGCCCCAATTGCCAAGAACTGAAATGACCGGGATCAAGGTCTTTCCAAAATCTGTTAAACTGTACTCTACTTTTGGAGGAACCACCGGATAAATGACCTTCGAAACCAACTCGTGCTCTTCCAATTCCTTCAGCTGAATATTCAGAACACGCCTTGTCGCATCGGGAATCTTACGTTGCAGTTCGCTTGGCCTCAGATGACCTTCATTGATAAACCATAACAAACGGATCTTCCATTTGCCATAGAGCACTTCGCCGATCAGATCGAGACCGCAGTTCAGGTTGGGTAAAATCTTTCTCTCATACATAGAAGCAAAATTAAACCTATGTTCCAAATTGTGCAATAGGGGAAAAATTGTTCCCTATATGAATCGTATTTCCGTAATTGTGCAATGTTGAAGTATGTCAGAAATTTGTACAAAAATAAAGCAATGGTACAAGAATTTAATTTCAACAATGAGTTATCGGGCAAGATCGCTTTGGTAACAGGAGGCACAAAAGGTGCAGGAAAAGCAACCGCAGAAAGACTTCTGAAAGCTGGCGCAATAGTTATCATCACAGCAAGAAACAGACCCGAAACGGAAACAGAAAACTTACATTTCATTTCTGCCGACCTCAGCTGAAGACTGGGAACATAGCCTTAATGTCAATCTTCTGGCACCCATCAGATTGGACCGGGAATTCTTACCCCAAATGCTCCTGCAAAAAAGTGGCGTGATCATTCACATCGCCTCTATCCAAGGTAGATTGCCACTTTACGACTCGACATTACCTTACGCTGCCGCAAAAGCTGGTCTCATCAATTACAGCAAAGGTCTATCCAAAGAAGTTTCGTCCAAAGGCATTCGGGTTTTGACCGTTTCGCCAGGCTGGATCATGACAGAATCATCCGTCAGAATGATGGAACGAATCGCTGAAAGTTCCAATCCCACCATCGAAGAAGCTACGAAAAGCGTAATGGATGCTTTGGGCGGAATCCCGATGGGACGACCAGCTGAGCCAGAAGAAATTGCCGAATTTGTAGGTTTTCTGGTGTCGCCGAGAGCCAATTATCTCACCGGAACAGAATATATCATCGACGGTGGAACAATTCCAACTATTTAATCACTTTAAAACAAAAAATATGAACCTACCACAAGTAATCACAGATCTAGAGCAGGCACAAAATAACTTTGATAGCCATGCTTACGCCAATTGTTTTTCTGAAACCGCCGTGGTTTTCGACGAAGGAAAAACGCACAATGGGAAAACAGAGATCCAGCAATGGATAGAAAAAGCCAATCAGGAATACCAAACGGTGATGAAACCTTTGGAATATTCAGAAACGGATGAAATTCTGAAGGCCGAAGTTTCAGGCAATTTTCCAGGTAGTCCGATTGTCCTGGCTTATCATTTTAAAATGAAAAACGGATTGATCGACTCCTTAAAGATCACATCATAATTTATTTCATCAATACAAAAAACCGCTCCATAACAGAGCGGTTTTGTTTTAAACAGGTTAAAAGTTTAGTAGATTCGTTCGTCCTGAACTTCTTTGTTCTGATATTCCTGAACCAATTCTATAGCATTGTTGATCACATCGCTGAGTGCCGTGATGAAGGTTCCTTCCTCTGCCAGACTCATTGCGTGCTTCAAAGCGTCGATCTCTTTCGGGATGCATTCGTAACTGATGTTTCTGTTCGCTTCCTGGATTCCCTCGATGATGAGACCGTTGATCTCTTCTTCCGGTCTTCCTCTCAGATGTTTTTCGTTTCTGATAATGATATGATCGAACATTCTTCCGGCAATCTTCCCGATCTCTCGGATATCGCCATCTCTTCTGTCGCCCACACCAGAGATAATTCCGATTTTCTTGTTGGCCTCAACACTTTTCAGGAAATCCTCAATCGCCTCATAACCCGCTGGATTATGTGCAAAATCGATCATCACTTTGAAGTTTTTGAAGTTGAAGATGTTCAGCCTTCCAGGCGTCAGCTGTGCACTTGGGATAAACGTTGTGAGCGCCAAAGCGATATTTGGAATTTCGAAGCCATAAACATAAGCTGCCAAAGATGCTGCCAAAACATTGGAGATCATAAACTTCGCTTTCCCTTCCATCGTGATCGGGATATTTTTCACCCTTTCAATTCTGATCTTCCATTCACCTTTTTTGATGGTCACAAATCCTTCCTCATAAACACAGGTAATTCTGCCTTCTTTCGCAAAACGTTTGATGTGCGGATTGTTCTCATCCAAACTGAACAGGGCGACTTTCGATTTCAGATCATCGACCAATCTCATAGAATATTCGTCATCGGCATTCAGGACACACCAGCCATCTTTTTTCACACTATCAAGAACCACACGTTTCACTCTCGTGAGATCCTTAAGATTATGAATATCGCTGATACCCAAATGATCTTCCTTGATGTTGGTCAAAACGCCAATATCGCATGTTCCGAAACCAAGTCCAGATCTAAGAATCCCACCTCTCGCCGTTTCCAGGACAGCAAATTCCACGGTTGGATCTTTCAGGATAAATTCAGCAGATTGTGGGCCGGTCGTATCGCCTTTTTGAAGTAATGTATTTTGGATGTAGATTCCGTCAGAAGTTGTGAATCCTACTCTTTTTCCGTTATTTTTGACAATATGCGCAAGAATTCTTGTAGTCGTCGTCTTTCCATTGGTTCCAGTCAATGCAATGATCGGAATCCTGAATTCTTTTCCTGGTGGATAGAGCATATCTACAACTGGTGCTGCTACGTTTCTTGGTAAGCCTTCACTTGGCGCAAGGTGCATTCTGAAACCTGGTGCAGCATTCACCTCCAAGATCGCACCGCCGCTTTCCTTCAATGGTTGCGTTAGGTTTTCCGCCATGATATCGATGCCACAGACATCCAGTCCGATAATCCTGGAAACACGTTCTGCCATCTGTACATTCTCCGGATGGATCATATCTGTGACGTCAATGGATGTTCCGCCAGTTGAAAGATTTGCAGTCGATTTTAAGTATACAATTTCGCCTTTGTGAGGAATCGTTTCGAGGCTATAATTCAGTTTTTCAAGCAGCTCGTTGGTGTCTTTATCGACATCGATTTCAGTCAAGACATTTTCGTGTCCGTAACCTCTTCTTGGATCCATATTTTCCTTATCTATCAAGGCTTGGATGTTCAATTCGCCATCGCCTACAACGTGGGCAGGAACTCGTCTCGCAGCCGCAACCATTTTATGATTGATGACCAAAACTCTGAAATCGAAACCGGTAATATATCTTTCTACAATAACCTTTTTGGAGTATTTCTGAGCGTGCTCCAATCCGATACGCGCTGTTTCATAATCATTGACATTAATGGATGCTCCTTTCCCATGATTGCCATCCAGGGGTTTGATCACCAAAGGATATCCGAATTTTTTGATTGCAGATTCCAATCCTTCCTCATCTACGACCAAACTTCCTGATGGTACAGGGATCGCCGCATCTTCCAGCATTTTTTTTGTCAATTCTTTGTTGCAAGCGATGTCCACTGCAATACTGCTTGTATTTCCTGTAATGGTAGCCTGAAATCTCTGTTGATTGATCCCATAACCCAACTGGACCAAAGAGTTTTTTCCTAATCGGATCCAAGGGATCCTTCTGGAAACGGCCTCTTCAACAATACTTCCAGTAGATGGTCCTAGTCTTTCGCTTTCACGCAGTTCTTTAAGATGATGAATACATTTTTCGATGTCATATTCCGTTGCAGCCATCAGTGCTTCTGCAATCTTTACCGCTTCTTCCGCCGCAAAAATACCAGCCTGCTCTTCTCTGTAATTGAAAACGACATTGTAAACTCCCGGCGTCTTGGTCTCACGCGTTCTTCCGAATCCAACGTCCATTCCTGCCAGCGTTTGGATCTCCAAAGCTATATGCTCGATGACGTGGCCCATCCAGGTTCCCATTTCCACACGTTTGAAGAAACCGCCTACGCAGCCTTCGGAACACCTGTGGGAGATCAGTGATGGAAGCAATTGTTCTATCCTTTCTCGAAAACCATCGATTTTATTGGTAGGGAAATGTTCTGTTTCTTCTAGATCCAGACGCATCTGTATCAATTTTTTTCTGGTGATGCTCCAAATATTTGGACCTCTTAGGACCTGTATTTTCTCGATTTTCATATTCAGTAGTAGCTGTTATAATTTAGACTTTGGGTATTGGATTTGAAATCAATGCTTTATAATAAAGATCCAGATAATTTCTGTCTTAAAAAAGCCTTCGGTCAAATTCACTTTTAAGTTCAATTTTATCAAAGATAATAGAAAAGCAATTAATTAAAGAAAAATCAGAAATAATTATTTTATTATTAAAGATTATCATTATCAATTATTCAAAATAATTAACAATATGTTAATTTAAAACCAATATTTACACCAAACAACTATTTAATAATTAAAACTTTAAATATTGTAGCCTAATTTTTACCCTGGAATTATGCGGTATATTCTATTATGATTTATTATTTTTGTTAACTATGAAATCAAAAGGAAAACTAGTCATCATTGGAGGCGCTGTGAACAAAGGTAGTTTTACAGAGACCAGTTTTGACCAAAACGTCGAAAAAAACCTCAACTTTTTTGAACGAGGAATCCTCAGAAAGATCATCGATGAATCTAAAAACAAAGAAGATTCTGTCATCGAAGTTATCACCACAGCCTCTCAGATCCCAGACATCGTGGGACCAGAATACAAAAAAGCTTTCGAATATCTGGGTCTGAAAAATTGCAATATCCTGGACATTCAAAATCGGGAACAAGCCAATAGCGACGCCATCGTTGCAAGAGCCAATGCGGCCGATGTGGTGATGTTCACAGGTGGCGATCAATTGCGTCTCACTTCCATTTTGGGTGGAACGAGATTTCACGATGCCATTCTCACAAAATATCAAACCGAAGACTTTATCTACGCAGGTACATCTGCCGGCGCCGCTGCCGCTTCTGAAAATATGATCTACCAAGGTTCCAGCTCCGAAGCTTTGTTGAAAGGAGAGATCAAAACTACGCAAGGTTTGGGCTTTATAGAAAATGTGATCATCGATACGCATTTTGTTCAGCGGGGGAGAATTGGGAGGTTGTTTCAGGCTGTTGTCAATAATCCGAGAACTTTGGGAATTGGTCTTGGAGAAGACACAGGTCTATTCATCGAAGATGATAAAATGACAGCGATTGGTTCTGGTTTGGTGATCATCGTTGATGGACTTCAGATCAAAGATACCAACCTGACAAATGTGGACCTTGGCCAACCGATATCTATCAAAAATCTGATTGTGGATGTACTCTCTATGAATGATACTTTCGATATGAAAACCAGAGAGATGACGATTGTCAATTCACAATATAATCCTATTCCACAAGTTATCCCGAACTCATAACCTATGAAAATAATAATCCACGGTGGTTTTTTCTCAGAAAGCAGTCAAAGCCATGAAGTGAAAGTTGCAAAACAAGAGTCACTGAAAGCCATTGCAAAAAAGTCCTACGAGTTTCTTCAGAACAACTCGGCTTTTGACACCGTTGCTTATGCGGTTTCGCTTTTGGAGGACGACGAGCTATACAATGCAGGCATTGGTTCACAGATTCAAAGTGACGGCGTGATCCGAATGAGTGCGGCGATCATGAATGGCGAAACCCAGAAAATGAGTGGCGTCATCAATATTCAGGATGTGAAAAACCCGATTTTTGTTGCTAAGGAATTGATGAAAGAAGATGACCGCGTTCTTGGCGGAAACGGCGCAAAACAATACGCCACTGCGAATGGATTTGAAGACTTCTCAACCGAAATTCCTAAACGAAGAAAAGAATACGAAGAGAAACTAAAAACTGGCGGAAAAGGAACCGTTGGTGCTGTTGCACTAGATAAACATGGAAAATTGGCCGTTGCCACATCCACTGGCGGAAAAGGTTTTGAGATCCCTGGAAGGATTTCGGATTCTGCAACTGTTGCAGGAAATTATGCCAACCAATTTTGTGCGGTAAGTTGTACAGGCGTTGGTGAAGATATTGTCAGCAATGCAACCTCAGCGAAAATCGTTACGCGAGTTACAGACGGTCTGACTATAGAAAATGCCTTTGACAGAACCTTTGAAGAGTTAAAAGAAATTGACGGTTTTGCCGGCGCTATCGGAATTGATTCTGAAGGAAATATCTTCCATCAGGATTCTTATCCAACGATGGTTTTTGCTAGTTTTGATGGGGTTGATTTTGAGATTTTCGGGTAAATAAGCTTGATAATGGAAGTAAATGACTTAAAATCATATTTAAAGCTTGAAATAATATGGAGAGACGAGCATATGTTTGAATTAAAAGTTACAGCTTCCAACAAAAGGTTCTCTGGAACAACTGAAGTTTATGACACCAGTGAATCTCTTTATAATTTTGCCCAAAAACTAATAGGTTTTCCAAAGGATGATAAACAATTGATGTATGAATTAGGAAAACAAAATGGATATGCCTTTTGTAGTCTCAAATTTTACTGTATCGATGGTTTTGGAAAGATTGGTGTTCACATTATTTTAGAAGATAACGTAAACACTGAATTTCGAAATGAAGAAAAAAGCAAGGTGAAATTTGAAATTATTGTTGAACCAGCTGCAATTGATAATTTTCAGAAAAACCTTTTAGATTTATCAAATAAACAAAAAGGAATTGCTTTATTATATGGTAATGACAACAGACTAATTAATTAAAAATTTAAGCTTGCTAAAACAAAATCTAGCTGATTTAAATCAAAAGTAGATGAACCCAAACCAAACGATCTACGAAAACCAAGAACTCAAAAAAGCAATCCTGATTGTCTGGCAAATCTCAGCAATTTTCTCGATTGTAATTTTATTGATTTTATTTTTTGTGGATGAGAAAATCATCCTTTCCAAAGTACCAATTTGCGAGTACAAAGCTAAAGGTGGAGAATGTTTCCTTTGCGGCTCGACACGCGCTTTTATTGAACTTAGAAAACTGAATTTCAGCGGTGCTTTTGCGTTGAATAGATTAAGTCCGTTTGTATTTGGTTTATTAATCTTAAATTCGCTTATCTTTTTTAAATATTTATTCAAAAAATTATAAAACAAAACTATGAAAACAATAAGTCTTGTGATGGGAATCCTATCAATCCTAGGAATGTTCCTCGGATTTATCCCGTGTTTGGGCGCGTTCAACTGGATCAATATTCCTTTCGCAGGAATTGGATTGATTATTAGCATCGTTGCCTATGTTCAGGAGGATAATCTACCAAAAGGAAATGCTTTGGCAGGAATCGTCATGTGTGCCTCTGCTGCATTTTTTGGATTCATCAGATTATTTATTGGTGGCGGAATTTTCTAAACAAAATGAGTAGTCCCAATTTCGGCTACAGCTAATTCTCAATATAAAACGAGCTAAAGCAAGCTCCTAGAAATTAAAAAACGTCCTGTTCTGCAACAAGACGGTTTTTATAATTTATAATTAACAATTGATAATTATTAATCCAGCCAGCCCATTTCTTTCATCCACTCGTCGTTGTAGATCTTCCCAACATAGCGGCTGCCGTGGTCGTGAAGTAAAACGACGATGATATCATCTTTCGTGAACTGATCTTTCATCTGAACCAAAGCTGACATTGCACTTCCCGCAGAATAACCGCAGAAAATCCCTTCTTCTTTTGCAAGTCTTCTTGCATAGATCGCACCGTCTTTGTCTGTCACTTTCTCGAAGTGGTCGATCACGCTCATGTCGTAATTTTCTGGTAGAATGTCCTCACCAATACCTTCTGTGATGTACGTGTAGGCATTTTCTAGATGAATCTCACCTGTTTCGTGGATCTCTTTCAAGATGGAACCGTAAGTATCAACACCGATCACTTTGATGTCTTTGTTTTTTTCTTTGAAGAATGTTCCGCAACCTGTCACTGTACCGCCTGTTCCAGCACCTGCCACAAAATGCGTCAGTTTTCCCTCTGTCTGTTCCCAGATCTCTGGCGCAGTACTTTCGTAATGTGCCAGTCTGTTGGAAAGGTTGTCATATTGATTGACATACCAACCGTTTTCTGTTTCTTTTGCCAATCTTTTGGAAACCGAATAGTAAGAACGCGGATCCGTTGGTTTCACATCGGTTGGGCAAACGATCACTTCTGCACCTACTGCGCGAAGGATATCACATTTTTCCTTAGATTGTTTTGAGTTGGTCACGAAGATACATTTGTAACCTTTTTGAATAGCAACCAATGCCAATCCCATTCCTGTGTTTCCGGAAGTTCCCTCGATGATGGTTCCGCCTGGTTTTAGACGCCCGTCTTTTTCGGCATCTTCTATCATCTTCAGGGCCATTCTGTCTTTTACAGAATTTCCCGGATTTGTCGTTTCAACTTTTGCCAAAACCAAAGCAGGGAAATCTTCTCCCAAAACTCTGTTGATCTTGACCAATGGTGTGTTACCAATGGTTTCTACGATATTGTTGTAATATTTCATAATTTTTATAATTGATGATTGATAGTTGATAAATGATTGACGATGATTGAAGAATCAATTATCACTTATCTGATATTTCTAATTGTGTTCGATATTTTTACTTGTAATTGGTTTCAAATGATGACAAAATATTATTTTTATAACAAATCTGCAGCCCGGCTTGAACGGAAATCCTTTTTTGTGGCTGGAAAAGCCTTGGCAAAAAGATTGGGAGTGGAAGACGGATCATGCTGCCCAAATTACATTTATTATTTTTAACTGTGTTTGATAAATGATCAAGTACCGTTTGTTTAAAAATCATCTATCGATCATTATTTATATTTTAGCTGTATTTGATGGCTTTCACTGGAGAGATCTTACTGATCAGATAACTAGGCAAGATCATCGCTATTCCTGAAACAATAAAGATGCAGACCGAAACCGCAATGATGTAGATCGGATTGAGGTCCACCGGAACTGTACTGATGAAGTAATTCTCTGGATCTAATTTGATAAATCCTGTATATTTCTGGATCAGTAGCAATCCTATTCCTATCACATTCCCTGCCAACAATCCGGGAATCATGATCAATAATGTGTAATTGATAAAAATGGACCTGATCTGTGCATTTGAGGCTCCCAATGTTTTCAAAACCCCAATGGAATTGGTTCTCTCGATAATGAGAATCAACAAGATCATAATAATATTTATGACTACAACTATGATCATGATCGTAATGATCAAAGAGATATTCTGATTGAAGATATTGATCCAATCTAATATCTGCGGATACTTTTCCGTTACTTTTTCAGCGTAGTTTTTGTAGCCTATATATTTTTCTATCTCTGGGAAAACCTGATCTATTTTGTCTGTGTTATCCAAGAAAATATCCAATCCACCAACTTGCTTCTCCTCCATGTTCATCACTTTGCGAACGTGGTTGATATCGCCGATCATGTAAAGGTCATCTACGAGTTTGATATCGGTCTTGTAGATTCCTTTGACAACAAACTTCCTGTAGATCGGTTTTTGGTCCTCCTTTGAAAAAATAGTGACGATGCTGTCATTGGGTTTCAGAGAAAGGTCGTTTGCTATTTTTTCCGACAAGATAATTTCGTTATTGTAACCCTCTTCTTTGTAATCCGGAATGGAACCCGAGATCATAAACGGTTGGAATCTGGCTTTGTCAAAATCCTTTCCGACGCCTTTCAGAATGATACCTGCAAAATTCGTCTCAGTCCGCAAAATTCCGCTTACAGAAGCGTAAGACTGCAAACCAGCAACGCCAGGAATCTTTTTCACTGCCTTGATATCCAAACCCTGAGTCTCCAAAACAGAAGAATTATAGGAAGAATTGGAACGTGTGGATTTCACAGAAATATCTCCGCTGAAATTAGAGATCCGGTCTTCTATGGCTTTTTTGGAGCCTAGACCTGTTGATATCGTGATCAAAGAAACAATGATGCCCAACGCTACGGAAAGTCTGCCAATATAGACGATGACCTTCGAGAGATTATTTTTGTTATCTTTGGAAAACGCTATCTTTTTCGAGAAATATAACGGAAAATTCAAATCAATGATTTTAAGCCTCAAAAATAAAACTTTAGTTTTTATCCTGCTAATTTATTTTAGTTCAATCCCATTTATAAAATCTCAGAATGCTGCAAAAGACCGCTTTGCAACGGCAGCTGACAGGCCAGAACTGTATCTTCCACTTTTGAAGAACAAGAATGTGATCATCGCAGCCAACCAAACCAGTCTTTTGAAGGATAAAAAACATCTGGTTGATTTTTTGGTTGAGAATAAAGTCAAGATCAAATCCATCTTCGCACCAGAACACGGCTTCCGAGGGACTGCTGACGCAGGTGAACATGTGAAAAGCGGTGTTGATACAAAAACGGGTTTACCCATCGTTTCACTTTATGGCGACAACAAAAAGCCAAAAGCAGAATATCTGAAAGGTGCAGATGTGATCTTGTTTGATATTCAAGATGTTGGCGTTCGATTCTACACTTACATTTCGACTTTAACTTACATCATGGAAGCGGCGGCTGAAAATAATATCGAGGTCATCGTCCTCGACAGACCAAATCCACACGACGGCTACACAGATGGCCCGATGATGCGAAACCAATGGAAAAGTTTTATTGGACTTCATAACGTTCCTGTAGTTTATGGATTAACAATTGGTGAATACGGAAAAATGGTCAACGGTGAAAAGTGGCTGAAGAATAATGTGACTGCAAAATACACTGTGATCCCGATGCTGAATTATCACAAGCAAAAACGATATGGTGTTTCGGATAAGCCATCTCCAAATTTGCCTAATGATAAATCCATCAATCTCTATCCAAGTCTTTGTTTCTTCGAAGGCACACAGGTTTCTGTGGGACGCGGAACAGAATTGCCTTTTCAAATCTATGGAAGTCCTTGGACAAAAGGTTTTGATTACCAATTCACTCCGAAACCAACTTCTGGCGCCAAAGACCCTTTCCTCAATGGAAAGCTTTGCTATGGAGAAAACCTTAGCAATTACGCCACAGACCTACGTAGTTTGAATCTTGAATGGCTTCTGAAGTCGTACAAAGATTACAAAAACCCACAACAAAATTACTTCCTTAAAAATCTCTTCTTTGATAAATTGGCAGGAAGTGACGAACTAAGAAAGCAAATGATCGCGGGAAAATCTGAAAAAGAAATCAAAGAAAGTTGGAAAAAGGATCTAGAAAACTTTGAGAAAATTAGACAGAAATATATCGTCTATCCAAATTAAAAAAACCTCGCTAATTGCGAGGTTTTTTTGTCTATTTTTTTTATTCTATTACTTTAAGAAAACTGAAATACCAGCATTGACCCCGAAAGTATTTGTCTGAACCTTCGCGTCACTGTCATCGTCATATTTTCCATTGGTTCCCATGTAAGAAACACCAAGGTCTATACCAATCGAAGGCGTTACAAGAAAAACGATTCCTCCCTTTCCCTTCCAAGCAAAACCATTCAGATTATCTTCATAATCGTTTGAATCTGTTCCTGTCTGCGTAAATTTTTCTTTAGAAGTTGAATATCCTGCACCAGCACCTATATAAGGTAAAACTTTTGAATCCGATTTAAAGTAATAAGTTGCCGTTGGCAAGATAGAAAATGTGGACAATGTAGTTTTTGCGGAATAGTTTGTACCCATAAAAGTATCCTCCATTTTTGTAGTAAGGGATTTATATCCTAGATCAATACCAATAGCCAATTTATCAATTACAAAATAGCCTACTGATGGAGTAATTGTAAAAGTAGATACCTTAGGTCCGTCTGTGGAGTTACCGTCGTATTTATATTTTGTGTTTGCACTGTTAAAACCTAAAGTAGTAGATCCACCTATAACCCAAGACCCTTTTTCTGTTTGTGCATTTGCTAATCCTACAAGCGCAAGCGCACTTAGAACGAATAATTTTTTCATAGTCTGTTTAATTTTAGGGTGCAAATGTATTAAAATTTATTAAAATACCAAATATTACTTAAAAAAACCACCCTAAAATTATTAATTATTCAAACCAATTCTCTTCAGCCAACCATTCGCCGTAGGAATTTTCGGTCTCGTGAAGTTTGAGGTATGCCAACTGAACATGGCTTGGAAGTTTTGATTTGATCTTGGAGGCAATTTCGTACAGCATATTCTCGCAAGTTGGCTGGTAATCACAGAAGATCACTTTATGACCTTGATCTTGCAAACTTTCGCCAAGTGCTTTGTGAGGAGAAGCGCCATTCACCAAAACAGAATGATCCCAAATATCAACGATCTCTTCCTTTACAATTTTCTTGATATCGCCAAAATCCACGACCATTCCGTTCTTCTGGTTATCAAGGTCATTGATCGGTTCTCCTTTGACTGTGACAAATAATTTATAAGAATGGCCATGCATATTTTTGCATTTGCCATCGTAATTGTAGAGTACGTGAGCGGTCTCGAAAGTGAAGATCTTGGTTATCCTTATCATTCTGCAAAGATAATCAAAAATCCTTTTTATTATTTTGAGAAAACACTTGGCGTCATCTTTGCAATTGCCTATTTTTGTAACATAAAACACAAACATTATAATGAAAAAAACAATTCTCTTCTTAAGTTTACTTTCTTCCGTTTACTTCTATTCACAAGACTTCTCTGGCATCAACAAGATCCTTGAAAAAATCGAGGAAAAAGGTAAAAAAATAAAAGATGCATCGAACTATGAACTGAAAAGTAAAAAGTTCGTCTTGGTAGAAGATTTTGAGGACCACGCAGAACGTCACGTTTTGGAATTGAATGCTGATGGGACTTTGACATTGATTGAACTTATTGACGACAAATCCAGCGGACAGAGTTTTTCCAATATTTTCACCGGCGATTATATCAGAAAGAAAAATGCAGTTTCTGTCAATGCCAATTTCCTCGAAGGTAAAAAAATAGCAATGCCTTTGGTTTACAATCTTTATATTATGAATGCTGGTGACATTTGGTACCTCAAAGATATCAACACTAACAAACGTTGGATAGAGAACAACAATCTGATCAAAAAGAAAAAATAAATTTTTCTTAATAATTTAGGGATAAAGTTTTAGGACTTTAGAAACTCAATACAAGTTTCAACGGCTTCATCTAATTCTTTTGGTAAAGTATCACTTTCCCACGGCTCTTTTGCGCCAAAGGTATGACCTGCATTATCTATAATTTTGAATTGAGAATCTTTTGTCCAATTGCGAAGATCTTCTGAGTGGTCGATTGTGACAGATTCGTCTGTTGAACCATGAATGAATAAGGCTGGAATTTTTAAATTTCTACAGGCATTTTCTACATCAAATCTTTCTTTATTATTTTCATAATCTTCGAAGAATTGAACATAATGGGGCATTTTTTGCTTGGTTCTGGCATTTTCTATAAAATAGACGCCATCTTTTTTCCAGTTTTCGAAGGCTTCATTTTTAGGAAATCTGTCTAAAGTTGAAATACTTGCAAGCGTAATTAATTTGGTAATATTTTTATTTTCTAAGGCTTTGATGATTGAAATTCCGCCACCTCGGCTGTGACCAATCAAAGTTATATTTTCAGAATCTACTTCTTTTTGATCTTTGAAATGATCAATGACAACTTCCAGATCACGTACTTCTTTGGAATAGTTATTTTGCCCAAAAGCTTCCAGATCCGCAAAGTTGTTTGGATCTTCAACCGTTGTTCCGTTATGCGACATATTGAATTTGACAAAATAAAATCCAGCTTTTGCAAACCTCTCTCCCATCAGCTTCCAAGTTCCCCAATCTTTGTAACCTTTGTAGCCATGAACGAAAATGATCAAAGGAAGCTTCTTTTCAGATTCAAGAAAGAATGCGTCTGCTAAGAATTCTCTTTCACTTTTTAGAACAATATTTTTTTGTTTGATCAAGTTCATTTTGCAATTGGATTAAAATAAAAAAGGAAGTTAATGAAAACTTCCTTTAAATATTATATTGTCATCGAAAAAATCCGTGTTTCCGGTTTGTTCCTCAACATTCTGAGATCAAAGACCATCGCTACATTTCTCGTAAAAGCCCTACCCTTTTCAGTGATTTTAATTTGATTTTCTAAAATCTCAACCAATCCATCAGATTCCATTTCTTTCAGTTTTTCAATGGAGTTTTCAATCTCTGGAAAAGTATTTTGAATATCCCAACTGGTTTCTAATTGACACATCAGATTCAAAATATGCTTTCTGATATTCAGATCTTCATCATCCAAAATATGGCCTCGGAAAACCGGAATTTGTCCTTCTTCCACCAACTTTTGATATTCCTCCACCGTTTTCACATTTTGTGCAAATGCATACCAGGAATCTGAAATCGCCGACATTCCCAAACCTACCATCAATTGGGTTTTGCTGGATGTGTAACCCATAAAGTTACGGTGCAATTTTTTCTGAATTTGAGATTGATAGAGATCATCGTGTTCCAAAGCGAAATGATCCATCCCGATTTCTATGTAACCAAGATCTTCCAACAATTTTTTTCCGTCTTCGTAAAGTCGTCTTTTTTCGTCGCCACTTGGAAGGTCATTTTCGTCAAAACCTCTTTGTCCAACGCCTTTTACCCACGGAACGTGCGCATAGGAATAAAAAGCCAATCGGTCAGGTTTCAGTTCCATGGTTTTACGTATGGTGAATTCCATGGCTTCCCATGTTTGATGTGGCAATCCGAAGATCAAATCGTGACTCACGCCCTTGTATCCAATTTCTCTTGCCCAATTGGTCACATTTTCGACATTTTCGAAAGGCTGAACTCTGTTGATCGCCTTCTGAACTTTCGGGTCATAATCCTGAACGCCGAAACTAACTCTCGTAAAGCCTAGATCAAATAAGGTTTGAAGATGTTGTTTGGTCGTATTATTCGGATGGCCTTCAAAACTAAATTCCTGACCTTCAGCAATTTCAACGGTGTCAAAAATCCCCTGCAAAAGTGTTTTCAGGTTTTCTGGAGAAAAAAAAGTTGGTGTTCCGCCTCCAAGGTGAAGTTCTTTCAGCTTTGGTTTGTTAATATTACCGGAATCTTGTTTGAACAATTCAAGATACAATTTCCATTCTTTTAAGACACTTTCCAAGTACGGAACTTCTACAGAATGTTGTTTTGTGATCCTTTTGTGACATGCACAAAACGTACAAAGCGCTTCACAAAAAGGCAAGTGAATATAAATGGAAATGCCTTCCTCAGAATTGCTTTCCGAGAAAGACCTTATCACTGATTTTCTCCAATGGTCTGCAGTAAAATCTGCCTCGTTCCAGTATGGAACAGTTGGATAAGACGTGTAACGCGGACCTGGAATATTATATTTGTCAACTAAAGAATTCATTGGGGGCAAAGTTACAAAAATTGAGTTTGGAATGAATTTGAATTAGGATGACTTTTGATTGGTAGTTTCTATAATGGATGTCCAAATTTCTATAAAACGACAAAGTCCGTAGCCCCGATAGGAACGGCATCCTTTTTTGCTTTTTGGTACAAATTTACTTTGGATGACAAAACGTTATGAAAGCAAAAAAGATATAGTGGATAGCGGGATCAAGCTCCTAAAAAGGCGTTAAAGAAAAAACCCTGTCAGTGTTTGAAATTCTGACAGGGTTTTGTGTGTTTTGAAGATTGATTTAAATTATCTCAATTCTGCGTTCAATTCTTTTGTGAAAGATTTGATGAGCGCGTTCATTACTTCGGTAATATCTTTGTCTTCAAGGGTTTTTTCTTCGTTGAGGAGTTCGAAACTCATTGCGTAAGATTTTTTGCCTTCCGGAAGATTCTTGCCTTCGTAAACGTCGAAAAGATTGATCTTTTTGAGGAAAGGCGATTTGTTTTTCTTCGCCAACTCGTACAATTCTGAGTAAGAAATCGTCTTGTCTACTAGCAACGCAAGGTCTCTTCTGATCTTGTTGAATTTTGGAATGTCGACAAATTTCAGGTTTTCGTTGCCTCTGAAAGACTGGCAATTTTCCAGTTCGATCTCTGCGTAGAAAACGTCTCGGCTGATGTCGAAATCCTTCAACAATTGTGGGGAAACTTTTCCTAATCTTGCCAAAGTTTTACCATCTGCCTTGATTTCCAAAGCATCGGAAAAACGCGGGTCTTCCAGAGCAGATTCGTGAAGGTCAAGGTTTAATTTTTCCAAAAGAATTTTTACGTAAGCTTTCAAATGGTAGAAATCTGTCGCGCTTTTTGGCTGAAGCCAGTTTTCTGTAACCTCTCTCCCAGTCGTCAAAATTGCCAATTGTTTTCTTTCCTCGTACTTCTCTTTTTTATGATAAATTTTCCCTAATTCGAAAAACTTGATGTCGGCAGATTTTCTATTGATATTGTAAATCGCATTTCCTAAAAGTCCCTCTAACAAAGACTTTCTCATAAATGCAAGATCGTTGCTCAGTGGATTCAATAACTTTACCGCATCGGTTTCGTCTTTTACAGAAGTTAAAGAATTGTTCATCACCTCGTTGAAGCCGTTTCCTTGCAAAGTCCTTGCCCAAGCGTTTTCCAAAGCGTCCTGATCTTCGAAGTCCAATTTTACAGGCGTGAATGAAATTTTCTTTGGCGCTTCGATCTTGTTGTAACCGTAGATCCTTAAAACTTCTTCGATGACGTCGATTTCTCTAGTGACGTCGGCTCTATAAACTGGAATCGATAATTCCAATCCGTTTTGAATTTCGTTAAGAATTGTGATCTCCAAAGATTTTAAAATCTCTTTGATTTTCTCTCTGTGAATTTTGGTCCCCAAGATCTGATCGATCTTCGAATATCTGAAAACAACGTAGTGGTCTTTGATCTTCTCTGGATAACTTTCTAGAATCTCGCCAACCAATTTTCCGCCAGCCAATTCCTCGATCAACTGGATCGCGTGTGTCAAAGCGGTTCTTGCATTGTTTGGATCCACACCTCTTTCGAAACGGAAAGATGCGTCGGTATTCAGTCCGTGGAATTTCGAAGCTTTTCTGATCGCTACTGGATTGAAGTACGCACTTTCTAAAAATATCGTTTTGGTTTCAGTAGAAACGCCACTTTCGCTGCCTCCAAAAACGCCGGCGATGCAAAGTGGATTATCTTTTCCGTCTTTGATGATGATCTCGGAACCGTTCAAAGTTCTCTCAACGCCGTCGAGAGTTTTGAATTTTGTGCCTTCCTGAACTGTTCCAACTTTCACAATCTTATCTGCAATCTTATCTGCATCAAAAGCGTGAAGCGGCTGTCCAAGGCCGTGAAGAACATAATTGGTAATATCCACTACATTATTGATCGGCGAAAGACCGATTGCTTTCAATCTCGCTTTCAACCAATCTGGAGAAGCTTTAACTTCTACATTTTCTATGACAGCACCCAAATATCTTGGCGTGAGTTCAGAATTTTCTATTTGTAATTTGAAATCGTGAGAACCTTCGATCGTAAGAACTTTGGATGCAATTTTAGTAAATTCAGATTTCAAATTATTGGAAACCAAGAAAGCCTGCAAATCTCTGGCAACGCCGTAATGTGACATTGCGTCGGTTCTGTTTGGCGTCAATCCGATCTCATAAACTTCATCGTTTATCAATTGAAAATAGTCAGCGAAGTTTTTTCCAACTTCAAATTTCTCTGAATCCAAGACCATAATGCCGCCGTGATCGTCGCTTAAGCCTAATTCGTCTTCTGCGCAGATCATCCCTTCGGAAACTTCGCCACGGATCTTTGCTTTTTTGATATCGAAAGAAGTGCCGTCTTTTGCATATATCTTGGTTCCAACCACTGCAACAGGAACGGTTTGTCCCTCAGCCACATTTGGCGCACCACAAACGATCTCTAGAACTTTTCCGCCTCCAACATCAACTGTTGTTTTGTTGAGTTTATCTGCATTCGGATGTTTTTCGCAAGTCAAAACTTTGCCAACAACGATTCCTTCCAAGCTACCTTTTACGCTTTCGAATTTGTCCACGCCTTCCACTTCCAGACCGATGTCTGTTAGGTAAGCACTGATTTTCTCTGTAGAAAGTTCAGTTTTGATATAATCCTTAAGCCAATTATTTGAGATTTTCATTTTTTATATTATTGTCGGAAGTCAGAAGTCTGATGTCCGAGGTTTTTATTAAACAAAATTTGAGACTTGAATCATCAAATCTCAAATTGTATTTTATTTTAATTGATAATCAATTATCACTAACCGATGATGATTTTAAAGTCCAATCACTGGCATTGACAGCATCAGGATACTTTCGTTTTCCTCCAATCCGTCAACTGGTTCTACGATTCCTGGTCTGTTTGGTTGAGACATTTTCATCGTCACATCGTCAGAAGCTAAAACGGATAACATCTCTGTCAGGAATTTTGAACTGAAACCGATGTTGATATCATCGCCGTTGTAATCGCAAGGAATCTGCATATCTGCCTTGTTTGCGTATTCTGTATCTTCTGCGTGAAGATGAAGCACGTTTCCAGACAATTTGAATCTTACCTGATTGGTCGATTTGTTTGACATAATGGACGCTCTTCTGATAGAACTCAAAAGCAGACCTCTGTTGATGGTCAAAACGTTTGGATTTTCTTTTGGAATCACCGCGTTGTAGTTTGGATATTTCCCATCGATCAAACGACAGATCCAAGTGTTGTTCCCAAAAGTGAATTTTGCCATATTATCGCTGAACTCGATCAACACATCTTCTGTTGAGTTGTTCAGGATATTTTTGAAGATAGCCAATGGTTTTTTCGGCATAATGAATTCCAAAGTCTCAGGATGCGTGACATCTGTTCTTTTGTAAACCACCAATCTGTGAGAATCTGTGGACACAAAATTGGTCTCATCTTCTTTGAATTGAAATAAAACACCTGTCATCACTGGACGAAGAGAATCGTTACTCGTCGCAAACAAAGTGTTCGCCAGAGCTTCTGCCAAAACGCCACCAGAGATGGTCACTTTTTGAGACGCATCGAACTCCGGCAATTCCGGATAATCGTCTGCATTGTCAAGCGCTACTGCAAAGTTATCTTTCTCATCCAAGATCTCCAGAACGCTTCCGTTCCCGTCTTCGGAATCTTTCACGGCCAAAGTCAAAGGCTGCTCTCCATAAGTTTTCAAGAAATCCTGAAAGATCTTTCCCGGAACTGCTATTTTTCCTTTGTCATCTGACTTCACCTCGAGAGAAGTGATCAGTGTTGTTTCGCCGTCTGATGCGGTAACAGTCAACAAGTTCTGATCTAACTCGAAAAGAAAATTCTCCAAAATTGGTCTAGACTGTGAACCGGAAATCACACCGCTAACTGTCTGTAAAGCTTTTTGCAAATCGCCACTGGCAACAATAAATCTCATAAACTGTATTTATTTCAATTCTACAAAGATAATGAATTTGATGTGATTTTAAAAGCTGTATTTATTTAGTTATTAACAATTATTCATTTGGAGTAAAATAAGTTTGGATAACTTTGTCAAAGTTTATTAATGATGATTCTTTTGAACGCAAAGTCCACCAAGATTTTTTTGAAATTATTGAAGATATTTTTAAAGGTTCACAAAGACGTAAAACTCATCAAAGATTTAAAAACACCATCATTTAATTATAAAAATCAAGATGAAAAAACCGCCATTTCATAAAAGCGTTCAGTTCACGATCCGTGGAATTTTGTGGATCTTAAGGAACGAACGAAACTTCCAGATCCATATTTTGGGATTGATCATTAATCTTTTTTTGATTGTCTATTTGGGACTTTCAAATTTTGAAAGTGCGTTGATCATTCTGGTTTCGTTCTTCGTCTTGGTGACGGAAGCTTTGAATACTTGCGTTGAAAAGATATGTGATTACATCCAACCCGAATTTGATACAAGAATTGGAATTATTAAGGATTTGGCTGGCGGAGCGGTTTTACTGGCGACAATCGCTGCAATTGTGGTTGGAATTTTGGTTTACTGGCCTTATTTTAAATTATTTGTTTATTGATAATCTTTTTACTTAGAAACAATTACGTTTCTCACAATACTTTCCAACGTGAATTTCGCAACACCATTTTGAATTGCAAAGCATTTTTATTATTGATAAAATCGAAACCTGAAACGGTAACTGTATCTTTCCTAACGTCTGAAAATTGAATGTCGTAAACGTTTTTTTTCACTTTCAAAGAGTCGTTGTTAAAAGTGATAAGATTTGACGAGAATTCATTATCAAAAGCGCTTCCCGTGATGACGACCGACTTGCCAATATCATATTTCTCCAAAAAATCTTTCTGAACATCCACATAATACGGATTATCCCGGATGTACTTCTTCTCTTCAAGTTTTTCTTGCACTGTTGTATTACCATCATACCTTTCATCATTGCCGCAGACACCCAACATTCTTGAGGTGACAATAAAAAGCGTATCTTTTGGCTTCAGTTGACTTACAAATTCCTTAATGGCCTCCTCTTTCAGTTGTTTAGAATTCTCTACCTCTGTCTGCTTTCCGCCAGCATTTTTCTCACAACCTATCAGTATATTTGTCATTAAAATGATTTGTAAAATCTTGACAGCCATAGTATTAATATATTTTTTACGAGGTCACATGATTGTTTTATTTCTATGCAATATTTGATCCAAAACAATCAGCGAACGTGAACTTCAGAAATTTTTTAAAGTAAAGAATCTTTGTTATCTGATGGTTTTGGAATTTGCTCGCTGTTCATATTTGTCCTTAATCAAAATCGCTAGTTTTTTGGTCGCTTCGAAGATCAGAAGCCCCAAAAGCCAACCCGAAAGCACACCGCAAAGGATCCCTGCAAAGATCGCAATATTGTTTTCCCACCAATCCTTCATCGAGTTCACGATCAAAAAGAATATCAGGGAAATAATAGTGCTTCCTAAAATAGAAATGGATAGAAACAAGGTCTTAAAACCTTTGCTCACAGACCTTTGTTGCACACCGACCAAAACAGAGGCCGACAGAATACCGCCAGTAGCAAGGAAAAACAGAATAAGAAAAAAAATGATCACCAGAGCCGTCCCCACAATAAGTGCCAAAAGAAAAAACAAAGCACCCATTAATAGAAGCCATACTAAAAAATCATCATCGTTCCGGAAAGAATCTATCATATAAAAATCTGAAAATGAATAATGACTAAAACTTTGTAATAAAAGGTCTAAAATCATGGTATTTTTGTTTTTCTAAATTTAAAGATTTAAAATGAATTATAAAAAAACCGCACAGAAGATCTGCAGGCCAATATTTGAAAACCAGCATCAAACATTTTTTTCCAAGATCGACATTTGATCCAAAAGTCTTTTCTTCAAAAGAAAATAATTTCTCGCAGTGTAATATTGGTAACTATTGATCGCGAAAAATAGATGTTGTAGATCATCATTAAAATATTCGTTGTTATTAAAATAGATCAACTGGTTGTCCACGTAGTATTGCAGATCTTTGCAGGCCTCCTCAGTGATATCACTTTCCAATAAAGGATTTGTGAGGATGTTTTTTAGTTCATCTTTTAGTTTTGATTCGAGTGGAATGTGTTTTCTGAAGTTCTTTTTGATCTGTTCAAAAGGTGTCGTCACACTCACAAAAGCGTATGCGTCATTCAACTCCAGATATAACTTGAATTGTTCTTCATAAGATGCTTCGTAATTGACGAAATCAGAGTAATAAGTTCGAAACTCATATTCCCTATTCTGTTCCTTCGCTTTTCTCAAGAAATAATGATAGATATTGATGTCATTTGCGGTGACTTCTTCCTTCAAAGATCTGATCTCATTTTCTAACTTCGGGATCAGGTTTTTAGCTTCAGAAGCTTTATATTTCGTGCCGTCGTAGTCGAAGGTTTTTATCTTTAATTCCTTCTTGGAAATGGACTCAATTGTATTTTTGTCGTTTTCCAAGGCTATCAGATTGTATGCGATCTCCACTTTGTCTTTGCCAAAAAGCTCGTCGAAACTTAAATTTTCATCAGAAGGAATTGATGTTTCCAGATCAAAACGGTCCGGACTTTTGTTGTCATAATAATTATTAAAGATCTTGTCAAAGGTGTCTTTGTTGTAAGTGGTTTCGAATTCTTCTTTGAAGTGATCAAATTCCAGATTCGATCTTTCACTTTCATATTGGACATTTGAGAACAGTTTTTGGGTCAACTTCTCTTCCGTTTGTTCAAAATTTTTGAATAATGACCTTGCCGTCCTGTTATCAGATTCTTTTTGGATATTCAGTCTTCTAAGTCTGGCTACGCGGTCTTCTGTGGATGGATGCGATGCCCATTGGTTTTCTATATTCAGTTTCGATTTGTTGAAAATCCCTGCTTCCTCAAGTTTTACCACCGGAAGATCATGTTTCATTTCCAACTCGCTTTCCTTTGCCAAAAATCCCATGACGAAAGCTTGTTCTTTGTAAATGTTTTTGCTGGCTTTGCTATCCTTGATCTTGCTCTCGTAAAAATTGATGACGTTATTATAGGAATTGTCCGCCAGGTCCATTCTCAGAAGAGATTCTTCCAAAGCCAACGATCCAGCGATATTTGCAGCGACCTCATCGGCGTGGAATTCCATCTCTCTGGAAAGTGCCATATGTCTGATATTGACAAAAGAATACATCTTGGCCAGGACCCATTGGATTCCCTGGGTGAATTTCAGCGCCAACTCAGCAAAAATTGCAAAATAGCCACTCGCATTTGCCCAATTTTGAATCGTATTTCTGTAGGATTCATCGTCATTCACTAAATTAAAAATGATTTGATTCACGTTATAAACATAGCTTCCCACCTTCATCGATCTTTGGGAAAAATGACCGAATTCGTGGGCGATAATTGCCTTCAGTTCCTGTTTTGTACAAGCATTGACAAGTCCAATTCCGATGGTGAGGTTTTTCTTGATCGGTAAAAACATGCTCCAAAAAGTGGAATCGTAAAAAACACTTGCATTGACATCATAACTCAGGTAAACTTTTTTCGGAAAATCTGTTCCGGTTTCTTTCACGATCTCGCTGATCATGGCAAAAAGTTCAGGTTCGTCTCTTTGTGTTATTTCGGTGAGAAAACTTCTGTCGTTGATGTGTTTTTTGAAAAGAAATTTAATTAAAAAATAAAAGATCAACAATCCGAAACTCGCTAGTCCAAGTCCGATCATCAATGTGAAAAACATTGGCTTTGCGGCAATCATCATAATTCCTCCAGTCACGCAGGCGACCGTCAAGGCAATGGCTGAGATGAAAAGTAAGATATAAACAATGATGAAAAGGATGATAGAAAAAATGGCGGCTTGACCTTTCTTTCGGAAGTCATTTGAAGCTTGAATCAACATGGAATTTCAGTTAGTTATTAATTTTTAATAAAAATAAAAAAACCATTTAAAATTTTCGAATAATTTGACATTAAATTTAATTTCAAATAAAATCCACAAAAAAACCGCTTAGAAAAATCTGAACGGTTTAATGTTTATTTATATAGCTTCAAGACTACATCATTCCTGGCATTCCGCCGCCCATTGGCATTGCAGGTTCAGCACTTTTCACTTCAGTGATCACACATTCAGTTGTCAATAGCATTCCAGAAACAGAAGCTGCGTTTTCTAGAGCAACTCTAGTTACCTTAGTTGGATCGATGATACCAGCTTCAAGCATATTCACGTATTCATCAGTTTTTGCGTTGTAACCGAAATCTCCAGTTCCTTCCGCTACTTTCGCAACGATTACGGAACCTTCGCCTCCAGCATTGGTAACGATTTGTCTCAATGGCTCTTCAATCGCTCTTTTGATGATCTTGATACCAGTCGTTTCGTCAGGATTAGCACCTTCGAAGTTAAGGGCAGCAACTGCTCTTACCAAAGCAACACCACCACCAGCAACGATTCCTTCTTCTACAGCAGCTCTTGTTGCGTGCAATGCATCGTCAACTCTGTCTTTTTTCTCTTTCATTTCCACTTCAGAAGCAGCACCTACGTAAAGTACAGCTACACCACCAGCCAATTTAGCCAATCTTTCCTGAAGTTTTTCTCTATCATAATCAGAAGTGGTTGTTTCCATCTGAGCTTTGATCTGAGAAACTCTTCCTTTGATCTGAGCTTCTTCACCACCACCGTTTACAAGCGTCGTATTGTCTTTGTCTATCACTACTTTTTCAGCAGTTCCCAACATATCGATAGTGATATTTTCCATTGTGAAACCTCTTTCTTCAGAGATTACAGTTCCTCCTGTCAAGATTGCGATATCTTCCAACATTGCTTTTCTTCTGTCACCAAATCCTGGCGCTTTCACAGCCGCAATTTTAAGAGAACCTCTCAATTTGTTCACCACCAAAGTTGCTAAAGCTTCACCTTCAACTTCTTCACAGATGATCAAAAGAGATTTTCCACCTTGTGCAACTGGCTCAAGAACTGGTAATAATTCTTTCATAGATGAGATTTTTTTCTCAACCAATAAGATATAAGGATTTTCCAATTCAACTACCATTTTCTCTGGATTGGTCACGAAATATGGAGATTGGAAACCTCTGTCAAACTGCATTCCTTCTACAACATCTACCGTTGTATCCGTTCCTTTTGCCTCCTCAACAGTGATTACACCTTCTTTCCCTACTTTTCCAAAAGCTTCAGCGATCAAAGAACCGATCGTATCGTCATTGTTTGCAGAAATAGAAGCCACTTGTTTGATTTTTTCTGAGTTGTTTCCAACTTCCTGAGACTGAGACTTCAAGTTTTCAACCACAGCCAAAACAGCTTTGTCGATTCCTCTCTTCAAGTCCATTGGGTTTGCACCAGCGGCAACGTTTTTAAGACCTTCTCTTACGATAGCCTGAGCAAGAACTGTAGCGGTAGTTGTGCCATCTCCAGCAATGTCATTGGTTTTAGAAGCTACTTCTTTCACCATTTGAGCACCCATATTTTCTACTCTGTCTTCCAGTTCGATCTCTTTTGCAACTGTTACACCATCTTTGGTAACGTGTGGCGCACCGAAAGATTTCTCGATGACAACATTTCTACCTTTTGGTCCTAAAGTTACTTTAACTGCATTTGCCAATGCGTCAACACCTCTTTTCAAAGCGTCTCTTGATTCAATATCGAATTTAATTTCTTTTGCCATTTTTTGTTGTATTAATGTACTTTGTACAATGTATTAATGAATTTTGCATTCACGAAAACTTAAATCATTTTACGTGAGTAGCTTTTACTTTTTTTACAAATTTGTTACCCAATAATTCCTAAAAGATCGCCCTCTTTCACGATAAGATAATCTTTCCCTTCAAACTTAAGTTCTGTTCCTGAATATTTTCCATAAAGCACTTTGTCACCAACTTTTACAGTGGTTGGCTCATCTACTTTACCTGGACCAACTGCTACAACTGTTCCTTCTTGAGGTTTTTCTTTTGCAGTGTCTGGGATGATGATTCCTGATGCTGTTTTAGTTTCTGCAGGTGTTGGTTCTACCAAAACTCTGTCCGCTAATGGTTTGAAATTTACTGACATAATTATATTTGATTTTTTAATATTTATTCTCATTCCTACATCTCCAACAATGTGCCAACTTTGTTGATGGTTGATTGTTGATGGTTGATTGTTCGATTTGGCAGATTTTTATTTTGAGACTGAAATTTTGGCAGAAAAAAAAAGTCATTCGTTATGAATGACTTTTTTTAAGTTTTAAAAAATTAATTTTTCTTTCCAGCAGCCTGCATCGGATTCACTTTTCCACTTGCGCCACCTCTAGCAGTTTCTCTTTGAGACTGTTTGAAAACTTGGAATTTCGAAGGCGCCTCTGTTGACGAAGTTGCTGCCCAATAATTGTTGGAAGTGTCAATATCAGCGGTTTCTTTCATTGGATCCAATTGGATGGATTTTATTTTCTTCCCGAAATAGTAAGTCTTAGAAACCTTCTGCTCATTAGATCTCCAGATTTGAACATTGATTTTATCATTAAGTTTTGTTCCATCTTCAAAAGTGAATTCCAAAATAATTGGCATTACCAAACCTCCTTTATTTGTAAAATCGATTTGATAAGCGGTAATATTTTTATTAACACCATTCGTTTTTTCTTCATTTGATAATGATTGCGGCGTTTCAGTTTTTAAGATAAATTCTTTTGAAGCATCAATTTTCTCTTGTCCTCTATCATATCTGTAATAGAAATCCTGAACGTCTTTGTCGCCATCGACATAAAACTTGATGTTTTTATCTTCTCTGTTTTTGACTTTTGAAATGTCTTCAAATTCATTTTGAAGTGGCGCGTCGACTTTATATTTAATTTCTAATGCTTTTGTTGGAGTAACATCAAAAACAGGAAGAGCAACAGTCACTTTGTCAATAGCAATATCTACAGGATCAGTGCTGTAAAACCAACCTCTCCAAAACCAATCCAAATCTTCGCCGCTCGCATCTTCCATCGTTCGGAAAAGGTCAGCAGGTTCCGGATGACGGAACGCCCATCTTTGCGCATACGTTTTGAAAGCTTTATCGAAAAGTTCTCTTCCCATAATCGTTTCACGAAGAATATTCAATCCAGTCGCTGGTTTGGAGTAAGCGTTTGGTCCGAATCTCGCGATGTTTTCCGAGTTGGTCATAATGGGTTCCAATTCGTCTTTCGGAAGTTTCATATAATCTACGATGGTCCAAGCTGGTCCACGTTTGGAAGGGAATTTATTATCCCATTTTTCTTCTGTCAAATATTCTACAAAGGTGTTCAAACCTTCATCCATCCAAGACCATTGTCTTTCGTCTGAGTTGATGATCATTGGGAAAAAATTGTGTCCAACCTCGTGGATGATCACGCCCAACATTCCGTTTTTGATGGCTTCGGAATAAGTGCCGTCTTTTTCAGTTCGTCCATAATTGAAACAGATCATCGGATATTCCATTCCGTTGGAGGCTTCTACAGACTGCGCAACAGGATATGGATAAGGAATTGTGAATTCAGAATAAGTTTTGATGGTGTGAGCCACAGCTTTTGTAGAAAATTTTCTGTAAAGTCCATACGCTTCTTTTCCGTAAAAACTCATTGCCATCACTTTGTTGTTGTTTTCAGGAATCGTCACGCGCATTCCGTCCCAAACGAACTTACGAGAAGAACCCCAAGCAAAATCTCTGACATTTTCCGCTTCGAATTTCCAGGTTTTTCTTTCCTTAGATTTATTTTTCTCTGCTTTTTTAGCTTCATCAAGTGTTACGATTTCAACAGGTTCATTTGCGTTTTCAGCTTGCTTATACCTTGCTAATTGAGCCGAAGTCAAAACCTCACTGTAATTTTTACATTCT
Organism: Chryseobacterium sp. FP211-J200; assembly: GCF_001643375.1. Lineage (GTDB taxonomy): Bacteria > Bacteroidota > Bacteroidia > Flavobacteriales > Weeksellaceae > Epilithonimonas > Epilithonimonas ginsengisoli. Next base: position 66,739 of record NZ_LSHB01000004.1, on the reverse strand, counting down.
CCCGTACCACCAATGATGTGATCCGCAGGAACGTTCATTGCAACTTTGAAGTTTCCAAAGACCAAAGCAAATTCTCCACGACCTGTAAACTGGTGATTTTGCCAGCCGTGGAAATCACTGTAAACGCACATTCTTGGATACCATTGTGTCATGGTGTAAAGGTCGTTGCCGTCTTCTGGGAAGTTTTCGTAACCGCCGCGACCGCCTTTTTCCATTCGGTTCGGGATGTTGTAGTTCCAGTCCACCTTGAAAGTGAATTTCTCTCCAGCTTTCAATAGTTTCGGAAGATCGATTCTCATCATCGTTTTGTTCACGACGTATTTTATAGGAGAACCGTTGGCGTCCGTCACTTTTTCGAGATTTACACCGTAACCATCATCTTTAATAGGAAGTTCGGAAGTTTTTAATTTATCAATGTTTGCTCCTTTTGGCAATGTGGATGAAGCCGGATAATCTGCATTTTTTACAGAAGATTGCTGATTCTCATCCAGCTGAAGCCAGAGATATTCTAAGTTATCAGGCGAATTATTGTAGTAAGTAATCGTTTCAGAACCTTTCAGATTTCTTTTGTCTTCGTCCAAATAGGCGGAAATATCATAATCCGCACGTTGCTGCCAATACTGATTCCCTGGCGCTCCAGAAGCTGTCCTGTAGGTATTTGGCGTTGGAAGGATTGTTCCCAGCTGTTCAAATTTGTTCCCGTGATTGCTCCCTGGATTGTTCTGGATATTTTGTGCCGACGCACCAATTGAAATTAGAACTGAAAGTACAGCAATTTTAAATTTCATAATTAATAATTTTATTTGTTTTCAGGAAAAGCTAGCCACCAGTCTTCCATTGATTGTATAATTGGTAAAAAGGCAATGCCTTTTTCAGTTAATTTGTATTCTACTCTTGGGGGAATTTCAGCGTAAGCCGTTCTCAGAATAAGACCGTCATTTTCCAATTCTTTTAAAATCGTACTTAAGGTTCCCTGTGCTAGATTATCCAATTCTTTTTTCAGAACTCCGAATCTTTTTGGACATTCGTTACCGATGATTTTAATCAGAGAAATCTTCCATTTTCCGTTGATCATCTTCAAAGTATGTTCTGCGTAGCAATTATTTGCCAGAAAAAGAAAATTTTCCGTGCAGCTAACGAGTTCATTATCAGAATTAGTACTAAAATTCATACTGAGTCTATCTTTTCCACCTACTTGACTGCAGGTTTTGATGTTGTTACTTTTGAAGTCGTAAAGTTAAAATATTATCAATAAAAATGAGAAATTTTCAAGAGTTTAACAAGTGGTTGAGTTTAATTATCATTTCGATGTCGATTTTTTTATGTGTTCTGGATCTTTTTATTGTCAATATTGCGATTCCGTCTATTAGAAATTCCATTAATGCAAGTACAGCCGAAACGCAGTTTATTATTGTTTTTTACATCATCGGTTACGGTGCTTTTTTGATTACGGGAAGCAAAATAGGGAACAGATACGGACACAAGAAAACCTTCATCATTTCAATGTTCAGTTTCATGTTGTTTTCATTTTTTTGCGGAAGCTCTACTTCTGCAACTGCATTGAATATAAGTCGGCTTTTTCAGGGTATTTCAGCGGCTTTTATGGTTCCGCAAGGTGTTGCTTTGATATCCAATGTATTTACAGTTGAAGAAGAAAGAGTGAAAGCTCTAGGAATTTATGGTGCGATTGCAGGAATCGCTTCGGTTATAGGGCAGGTTTTGGGAGGGATCATTCCCGACCTTCATTTTAGTTTTGATGCGTGGCGACTTGTTTTCTTTATCAATATTCCGATTTCACTTTTGGTCATTATTTTGGCGAATAAATATCTGAAAGAAGTTGAAATTAAAACAAAAGAATCCATACAGATCTTTCCACAAATGATATTGATCACCCTTCTGATTATTTTGATGTACGAAATTGTCATCGGCGGCGAAGAAGGCTGGAAGACAAACAATATTCTGTTGCTGCTTTTTTCTGTTGCAGGCTTGATTATTTTTATTTTAAATCAGAAAAGGAAATTTAAAAAAGGAAAAGAGGTTTTGATCAATATGAAACCCTTTCTATATCCAAGTTTTAAAGTAGCACTTTTGGCGGCGGTGACTTATTATTTGGTTCAGGATTCTTATTTTTTCATCAACGCCATTTTTTTTGAAGAACATCATCATTTGAGTTCCACAACCACAGGATTATTGTTTACTTGTCAGGGAATTGGTTATGTTCTGGCATCTCTTTTATCTGTGAGATTTTTAAATAAATATCAGGAGAAATTTATTATTTTCGGCTTAGTTGTAATGATTTTAGGACTTACTGGTCATCTTTATGTTGTCAATTCAACGACAATCAATTTACAAGCAATATCTGCAGTTCTATTCTTCTACGGAATCGGGTGCGGAATTGTGTTGCCTTCTATGTTTACCAATGCGATGAGAAAATTGCCGTTCTCAGTCACTTCGCTTGCGAGCGGCGTTTATTTGACGATTCAGCAGATTTCTATCGGATTCGGGGTGAGTTTGGTTGGGCGGATTTATTTTAATTTTGATGATGGATATTTTATGGCAACTTTAGTCATGATTGTTTTACTGTTGATTACCATTAGCATATTTTTAATTTCAGATTTCAGATCAAAAAATAAACCTTCAAAATTTTAATTTCCAATTCATCAAATTGTAAAAAACAAATGGTCATTTTTCAGGATCAAAGGCGTAGGAAAATTATTAGTGAACAGCCCGCCAGTTCCCAAACCTTGTGGCATTGGATTTTTTTTGAGGTAGGTGTATTGTGCAATCGCATTTAGACCAATGTTGCTTTCCAATGCGGAGGTGATCCACCAATCGATATTATTTTTTTCCGCCAGATCGATCCATTCATCAGAGCCTGAAAAACCGCCGATCAGACTTGGTTTTAGAATAATGTATTGAGGCTTGATCTCTGTGAGGAGGTCTTTTTTGGAACCGATATTTAAAACGCCAATCAGTTCTTCGTCCAAAGCAATTGGCGTTGGCGTATTTTTGCAAAGTTCGGCCATCGCTTTCCAGTTTCCAGCTTGTATTGGCTGTTCGATGGAGTGGATTTCCAGTTCTGCCAATTCTTCCAAAACCAATTTTGCCTGTTCTGGAGAGAAAGCACCATTGGCGTCCACGCGAAGTTCAATCTGATCTTTCGGGAATTGATTTCTAATTGATTTGATGACTTCTTTCTCAGAATTCCAATCAACACCAATTTTAAGTTTGATGCACGTGAAATGATCTTTCAGTTTTTCCTCAATTTGAGATTGCATAAAATCGGCATTTCCCATCCAAATCAAACCATTGATCTTGATAGAATCTTTTCCTTCTGTAAAATCACTCGGGAAATAAATATCTTTTTCTTGATCAAGATTTGCAAGCGCCTGTTCGATCCCAAAAATAATCGATGGATGATTGATGAGTTCTTCCTGCAACTCTTCAAAACTCAAATTGATATTTCGGCAAGCCCATTCCAAAGCGTTTTCATAATCGTCATCGTCATCAAAACTCAATCCTCGGAAAAGTGCACATTCTCCAATTCCTTTTTTGTCATCTTCCGTGATCTCGATGAAATAAGTTTCTTTGGTATTCAAAATACCACGCGATGTTCCACTTGGCTGTTTGAAGTTTAAGATATATTGGTTGAATGTTGCAGTCTTCATCCTACAAAAATAAGAAAAGACCGAAGAAATCGGTCTTTTGTATGATTTAAAATAATTAATTCTAGTTTTGACTCACAGCTTTTGCCATAAATTCCTCAGCCTGCGTTACCATTGCGGCACTTCCACAGAAAAACGGAACACGCTGATGCAACTCTGTCGGTTCGATCTCCATGATTCTCTTGAAACCGTCGCTGCATTTTCCACCCGCTTGTTCAGCCAAGAAAGCCATTGGATTGGCCTCGTACAGCAATCTCAACTTTCCATTTGGAGAATGTGAGGTTTGCGGATAGATGTAGATCCCACCTTTCAACATATTTCTGTGAAAATCGGAAACCAAAGATCCGATGTAACGTGAAGTATAAGGTCTGTCGCCTTCTTCCTCCTGGCAATATTTGATATAATCTTTCACACCTTGAGGGAATTTGGCGTAATTTCCTTCGTTGATGGAATAGATTTTTCCTGTAGTTGGAAACTTGATGTTTTCGTGAGACAAGTAATAAGTCCCGATCGAAGGATCTAAAGTGAATCCATTAACGCCGTTTCCTGTTGTGTAAACGATCATTGTAGAAGAACCGTAAACCACATAACCTGCAGCCACCTGATTCACACCTTTTTGTAAGAAATCTCTCAATTCCACCGGACTTCCTGGATCAGAAACTCTTCTGTAAATTGAGAAAATTGTTCCTACAGAAACATTCACATCGATGTTGGAAGAACCGTCCAAAGGATCGATCAGAACGACATATTTGCTCAGGTGTGCGTTTTCTGTGCATTTAACCTCGATGAAATCATCACTTTCTTCAGATGCAATCCCGCAGACAACCTCTCTTTGAGAAAGTGCGGCGATGAAGATGTCATTGGCCAAAACATCCAGCTTTTGCTGATCTTCGCCTTGGATATTCATATTTCCAACGTTCCCAATGATGTCCGCAATTCCGGCTTTGTTCACTTCGCGGTTGACGATTTTTGTCGCAATTCTGATAGAACTGATAAGACGGGAAAGTTCTCCAGTAGAATATTTGAAATCATCCTGTTTATCGATGATGAATTCTCCCAGAGTTTGTAAAGCTTGCTTTGACATGTTTTTGATTTTCAGATTTACAAAACTATTATATTTTTTAATTAAATAAAACAAAATTTATCACTAATTGATGATACTTATCATATTCTTATTAATATGGTTTAATGTTTCATTCTGAGGCATTAAAAAAATCAATGTCAATTTTCATATTTCGTTCATTATTGATATTTTTGGGGGTTAATAATAAATTAACAATGTTGTCATATTAAAATCAACTGCTTTAAGTCTTAAAAATCTAATGAAAATCTACAAATTTGGTGGTGCATCTGTAAAAGATGCAGAAGGTGTGAAAAATGTGGCCTTGGTTCTGGAAACTCAAGGGTTTGAAAAATGTCTGTTGGTAGTTTCTGCAATGGGAAAAACGACGAATGCCTTGGAAAAGGTGGTCGAATATTATTTCAAGAAACAGGATTACCAGAAGGAGATCGAACTGATAAAGAACGACCACATCGCCATTGCAAAAGGTTTATTTTCAGAAAACCACCCGGTTTTCGGAGAGATCTCATTATTTTTTGATGACATCGACTCTTTCTTGCGAAGAAACAAATCTCCGAATTACAACTTCGTTTACGATCAGGTTGTAAGTTGTGGTGAGATGATCTCTTCTAAAATATTAAGCGAATATCTTAATGAAATTCAATTCTTTAACCATTGGTTGGACGCAAGAGATTACATCAAAACCGACAGCAATTATAGAGAAGGAATCGTCAACTGGCAGGAAACAGAACAGAATATTTCCAAATTGGATAAAATCAATTGTTACGTCACTCAAGGATTTATCGGTTCAGAAGCAAATAATTTTACAGTGACTCTTGGTCGTGAAGGTTCCGATTACACCGCAGCGATTTTCGCTTATTGCCTTAATGCTGACGAAATGACGATCTGGAAAGACGTTCCAGGTGTGATGACCGGTGATCCTAGGAAATTTGATAATGTAGAATTGTTGTCCTTCATTTCCTACGAAGAAGCAATCGAGATGGCTTATTACGGTGCATCTGTCATCCACCCAAAAACTTTGCAGCCATTGAAACAGAAAAATATTCCATTTTTTGTAAAATCCTTTGTAGAGCCGAAAGAACCGGGAACCAAGGTTGGGAATTCCACAGAAAATGAATCCATCGAAAGTTACATCCTGAAAGAAAATCAAACTTTGTTGAATGTTGAAACCCGCGATTTCTCTTTCATAGCCGAGGATCACATGAGTTTGATCTTCGCCCTTTTGGCAAAATATAAAATTAAAGTTTCTTTGATGCAGAATTCAGCAATTTCATTAGCTTTATGTTTGGAAGATAAATTCGGAACCGCGAATGAATTCAATGAGGAATTACAGCAGAGTTTCATCACACAAATGACGAAAAATGTATCCTTGTTTACCGTTAGAAATGCGGAATTGGACAAGTTAGAGAAATTCTACAAAGACAAAAAAGTACTTCTGGAGCAGATCTCCAAAAAAACCTTCCAAATGGTAACCATGTAAAAACACTATGAGCTTAATTTCCAAAGAAGACTTGATAAAAGCAGCCGGACTCGATAAAATTGGTTTTCTCAAGAGACCCGTTGCGTCCGCTATTATGAATCTTACCAAAATAAATGAGGTCAATGCACTTTATAACAAATTGATCCACACAAAAGGTGTGGAATTCTTTGATGAGTTTGTAAAGGCGCAAGAACTCAGCTATATTGTTTTTGCAGAAGACCTTTCCAAGATCCCTAAAACAGGACCTTTTATCATTGTTTCCAATCATCCTTTGGGTGCATTGGATGGGATATTGATGTGCAAGATCATTTTGAGTGTTCGTCCGGATTTCAAAGTGATGGGAAATTTCCTTCTATCCAAGATCAAACCGATGGAACCTTTTGTGATCTCTGTCAATCCATTTGAAGAGCGGAAAGACGCATACAGCAGTTCATCGGGAATGAGAGAAACTTTCAGACATTTATCGGAAGGTGGTTGTTTGGGAATTTTTCCCGCTGGCGAGGTTTCCAATAAGAATAATGAATACGGCGAGATCCTTGACAGACCATGGGGCAAAACCGCTTTAAAAATTATCAAGAAAGCAAAAGTACCAGTGGTTCCTATGTATTTCCATGCGACCAACAGCAAGATCTTTTATAATGTTTCCAAATTACATCCTGACCTGCAAACACTGATGCTACCTACAGAAATGATGCGCAAAAGAGACAAACCCATCAGGATCAGGATCGGAAAAGCAATCTCCGTGAAACAGATGGCAGAGGAGGAAACTATTGAAGAACTTGGCGATTATCTTTACAATAAGGTCTACATGCTGAAGTCCTACTATGAAAAGAGAAAAAGCATCACCGAGAAACTGAAACTGCCGAACATGGCACTCAAGCTTCCGCTGCAGAAACAAAATAATATCGTTCAAAATATCATCGATGCAACACCAACAGAAGATATCGTGAACGAAATCAATACGCTTAAAAGTACAGAAAACAAGAAACTTTTCTCGCACGGCGATTACGATGTATTCTTTACAACATCGGGCGAAATCCCCTTTATCATGAGAGAGATCGGACGTCAAAGAGAATTGACTTTCCGTGCTATTGGCGAAGGGACTAATCTCCCTTTTGACCTGGACGAGTACGACAACCATTATCACCATCTTTTCCTTTGGGATAATGCTGATAAAAAGCTGGTTGGCGCTTACAGAATGGCTTTGGGCTCCGAAGTGATGAAGAAGTTCGGGATAGATGGATTTTACACCAGTTCACTCTTCGAATATGATCCGGAATTGCAACCATTTTTCCGAAAGGTAATAGAAATGGGAAGAGCCTATATCTCGATCGAGTATCAACAAAAACCGTTTCCTTTATTCTTGCTTTGGCGGGGCATTGTCCATGTCTGCCTTAGAAATCCGGAACACAAATTCCTGATGGGTGGCGTGAGTATCAGCAACAAGTTTTCTGAATTCTCAAAATCATTGATGATCGAGTTTATGCGTTCTCATTATTACGATTCCGCTGTTGCGCAATATATCCATCCAAAGAATGAATTCAAGGTGGTGATGAAAGAGCGCGATAAAGCGTTGTTCTTCGAAGATATTGATGCCGACCTCAACAAATTGGATAAGATCATAGACGATCTGGAACCAGAGCTTAGATTGCCGGTTTTGATCAAGAAATATATCAAGCAAAATGCGAAAATGATCGCCTTCAACGTGGATCCAAACTTCAACGACGCCATTGATGGATTGATGTACATCCGGATCAGTGATCTTCCGGAAGATACGATAAAACCTGTTTTGGAAGAATTGAGTGACTTTTTCAAATCCCAAACTGAAAAAAAATCGTCTGAAAATCAATGATTTTTGTATAAATATTGACTAATTTCCAATATAATTTGCATCGTAAGGATAAAGGCTATATTTTTGCACCACTCAAAATAACAATGCGAGTGATGGTTTCTTAGCTCAGTTGGTAGAGCAATGGATTGAAAATCCATGTGTCCCTGGTTCGATCCCTGGAGAAACCACAATAGAATGTTTATTTTATAATTAACATTTGAAACTAATAAATGAGTTCATTGCTCAAAAAAAACAATGGTTTCTTAGCTCAGTTGGTAGAGCAATGGATTGAAAATCCATGTGTCCCTGGTTCGATCCCTGGAGAAACCACTTAAAACCGCCTAATTTTTAGGCGGTTTTTTTGTTTATGCATTTGAATCAACAAATGTTTTTACATTGTCAAACAAAGCAAGAAAGTAAAACTAATGGGAATCCCAAGTTACGGCGCATTGGACTATGGGAATGCGATCTACACGGATTTTGGATGCCAGGAATACCAGCTTCTATTGCCAACTTACAAAGTGATGCGTTTGCCAGAATATCCAATTGATAACATCAGAATTGAGCCTGATATTTATTTGGATCAATCAGTGGAAGATCGGTTGCAATTTGCAATCGACTATCTGGAAAATTAATTTAAATAAAAAATCCTGAATTTCAATATTCAGGATTTTATTTTATTGCTTCTTCTCCACTCTCACCGCATCGGGGACCATAATCTCATAATTACCACCGAAAGAGATGATCTCTCTCACAATGCTGCTGCTGATGTAGGATTTCCCGGACGACGTCAACAGAAAAATGGTCTCGATCGTGTTTTCTCGTGTCAAAGCCCGGTTGGTTTGTGCAATGGATTTTTCGAATTCGAAGTCAGCTGGATTGCGTAAGCCTCTCAAGATGAAATTCACATTTTTACTTTTACAATAATCGATCGTCAATCCTTCAAAATCATCCACTTCTACATTGGGGAAGTTTGCGAAAGATTTTCTAATGAACTCTTTACGTTGCTCCAGCGAGAACATATATTTTTTTTGAGAATTCTTTCCAATGGCGATGATGATCTTGTCAAACAGCGGAACGGCGCGCTCTACAATATCGTAATGTCCAAGTGTGATAGGATCGAACGATCCGGGGAAAACTGCGATTTTCATTTATTTCAGATTTAAAAAAATAAGCCAAAGACTTTTCTTTGGCTAAATTAATATTATTTTTTCAATGCTTTCTCAACTTCGCTTCCACAAAGGTCTTTGATGGAAATTCCGTAGATCTTCGCCTGTTGCGGTAGAATACTTGCCGGAGAAAACCCAGGATTGGTATTCATTTCCAAAAGATAAGGTATTCCGTCCACAATAATGAATTCTGACCTCGAAAACCCACTCATTCCAAGTGATTTATATGCCTTAATTGATATTTCTTCGACTTTTTTTGTCGTTTCTTCATCAATTCTTGCAGGCGTTATCTCCTGTGAAGCACCTTCGTATTTGGCCTCGTAATCAAAGAACTCTTTGTCAGGAATGATCTCCGTGATCCCAAGAACGATGACTTCACCTTTGTAATCCAAAACCCCCACAGAAACTTCAGTTCCGTTCAAGGCGCTTTCGATAAGGATCTCGTCGTCTTCTTTGTAAGCAATTTCAAGTGCAGTTTTCAGTTCGCTTTTTTCTTTCACTTTAGAAATTCCGAGAGAAGAACCACTTTGATTTGGCTTTACGAAAAGCGGTAATCCAAGCTCTTCTACGATTTTGTCATCAGAGATATCTTCACCTTTTCTTAGGCAAATACTTTTCGCTGATGGAATTCCGTATTTTGAAAGAACCGCCAAAGTATCTTTTTTATTGAAGGTCAATGCGCTTTGGTAAAAGTCACAACCTGTATATTTTTGTCCAACGGCGTCCCAATAAGCTTGCAGTATTCCGTTCTCGCCAGGCGTTCCGTGGATAATATTGAAACAAGCATCGAATTTCAAACTTTCCCCGTTTCCAAGGTCGGCAGAAAAATCAGCTTTGTTGATGGGTTTTTTATTGTCGTTTTCGTCTAGAAAATACCATTCATCCTTTAGAATGACCACTTTATAAACATTGTAAATTTCCCGATCCAAAGAATCGAAGATCAACTGTCCACTTTTCAGGGAAACTTTGTATTCATCAGAATATCCGCCCATTACGACGGCTATGTTTTTTTTGCTCATTCTAAAATTATCTTGGAAACAAATGTAAAAATTTTATGTAAAAAACGATGATTAAATCTTTCAAATTTTAAATAGCAGCTGAAATTGAATCATTAAAATAACAAAAAAAAACAAAATAGAAAGTTGACTGTAGAACTTCTCCTTTTGACAAAAAAAATGATAACTTCCAGTCTGTTAACAGAAAAGAAATGAACCCACCAAATCTTAAGTTTATCTTTGCTTCTGCATTAGCTGTTACCACTTGGTTTTGCGTCATTCTGCAGTTCTATATTTCTACTGATAGCTTCATTAATGTGATCAGTTACTTTACGATCCTCTGCAACTCTTTGATTGCGCTAAGCCTCACATTTTCTACTTTTTTCGCGAGGACTAAACTGGGAATCTTCTGTTCAAAACTATCCGTCAGAACGGCGATTGCTTTGTATATCTTCATCGTCTTTGTCGTTTACAATACGGTTTTGCGTGGCATCTGGAAACCAATTGGCTGGCAATTATTTTTGGATAACATGCTTCACGTCGTCATTCCAATTTCATATATTCTGTACTGGCTATTTTTTGTGGTCAAAGGAAAACTGAACTGGAAAAACGGTTTTTATTGGTTGATCTTTCCGCTCGCTTATTTGATTTATTCATTGATTCGCGGACCGATTGTCAATTGGTATCCCTACCCTTTTCTGAACGCTTCAAAACTTGGCTACGGACAGGTCAGCATTAATGTTTTAATAATGCTTCTGGTATTTTTAGCAAGCGGATCCGCGCTGATTGCCATTAATAATAAATTTGAGAAGAAATAATGATTTTAAAATCAATCAAAATGGGAAAGAAAGATCTGGAAAAATACATCAAAGACATTGGAACGCCGAGAGAATATTCCGACAGCAAATATCTGGTTTATGTGGAACTTTACAAAGCAGACAAAAAACTGAAAAAAAATAATCGCTGAACATTGCAAAGTCATCAAAGAACTGGAATTTGGTTATCTCTGCGAAGCGCATCTGCAAGCGAGTCCGGAGATCATCCGTTCTTTGTCTCTGAAAAACCATGCCGTTTACCAAATTGTGCGATTGGTGAAACTGCCTGGATATTAATTTTCAAAGCATCAAAACACGTTGCTTTTTCGACTTAAGGTTAAAGACCTAATTTGTCACAGAACAAGCTTTATTATTTTTTTGCTATCTTGAAATCTTAAAAAATCCAGTTTATGCAGAGAATTGTGAAGTTTCTATTATTATCCGGTCTGTCCATTTTTGTTTTTTCCTGCAAAGAGAACGAGCGGGAAAAACAATTGGACGCCAGGGAAAGATCATTATCAGAAAAAGAAAATATCTTCGCTCAAAAGGAAGCAGAGTTCGAAGCACTGCTGAAGATGAGAGACAGTTTATACACCAAAAAAAGCGACTCTGTCATTGTTCCCACGTGGCCTACAGAGATCCTGGGAAAATGGAACGGAAAAGTGATCTGCACAGAATCCACTTGCTCCGACTATGTGATCGGCGACCAAAGAACTGACGTTTGGGAATTTGTCAATGATTCTCTTCAAACATCCGTCAATGTCTACAGCAACAACAATCTGGTGCGAACTTACGCTGGAAAATTGGAAAATAACGAGATCAAACTCAACTTCAAAACTGATTCTACCGCTACCAAACTTGTGGATATGAATATTCTACTCAATGAGATCTCACCCGAAAAGATCCGAGGAAAAAGAAGAATCACGGTCAACAACAACTGTTCTGCCGTATTTTCTGTAGAATTGGTACGTCCTTCAAAATAAAAAATACACAAATGCTTTTAAGTATTCACAACCTCAGTCTTCCGTTGGAAGATCCTGTTCTGAAATTTTTGGTGGTTCTCATCATCATTCTCAGTGCGCCATTATTACTCAACAAGATCAAAGTTCCACATCTTTTGGGACTCATCATCGCTGGTGCCATCATTGGACCAAATGGTTTTAATGTTCTCTCGCGAGACAGCAGCATTGTCGTGACCGGAACTACGGGATTACTCTACATTATGTTTCTCGCCGGTCTGGAAATCGATATGGGCGATTTCAAAAAGAACAAATGGAAAAGCTTGACTTTTGGACTTTATACCTTCATTGTTCCATTTGTATTAGGGTTTGTAGGATCCTACTACCTTTTAGGATTTTCATTTTTGACCTCGGTTCTTTTTGCCAGTCTTTTTTCGTCACATACTTTGATCGCTTATCCTTTGGTCAGCAAATTGGGCGTTGCGAAGAATCTGGCCGTGAACATCACTGTTGGTGGAACTATGATTACCGACGTTCTTGCGTTATTGGTTTTGGCGGTTGTCGTGGGGATGTCGCAGGGAGAAGTGGGTAGTGAGTTTTGGATCAAGCTTTCCGCTTCTGTCCTGGCTTTCGGATTGGTGGTTTTATTAGTATTCCCAATCATCGGACGATGGTTTTTCAAGAAAGTTGACGATAAGATCTCGCAGTACATTTTTGTATTGGTAATGATCTACTTGGCGGCGCTCTTGGCAGAATTAGCAGGTGTTGAAGCTATCATCGGCGCGTTCTTGGCAGGATTGGCTTTGAATAGATTGATTCCGCACACTTCCTCATTGATGAATCGCGTGGAATTTGTTGGCAATGCGATCTTCATTCCTTTCTTTTTGATAAGTGTTGGGATGTTGATCGACTTCAAAGTGTTCTTCAAAAGTTGGGAAACCATTCAGGTGGCTTCTGTCATGCTGGTGGCTTCCATCTTAGGAAAATATGTGGCGGCCGTCCTTACTCAAAAAACTTTCCGACTGACGAAGCAAGAGGGAAAATTGATCTTTGGATTGAGTTCTGCGTCAGCCGCAGCCACACTAGCCGCGGTAATGGTTGGTTACAACATCATCCTTTCCGAAAGCGAATCTGGAGAACCGGTAAGACTATTGAACGAACACGTTTTGAACGGTAGTATTTTACTAATATTGATTTCGTGTACCATTTCATCCTTCATCTCAATGGCAAGTGCGGAGAAAATCGCGGAAGCAGAAAATGAAGATACTCTCACGGGAAACAATCACGAGCAGGAAAATATCCTTCTGACCCTTAATTATGAAGGAATGGTCGATAAGACTGTAAACCTTGGATTGCTGGTGAAAAATCATTCCAACACAGAAAATATGTTCGGCCTGAATGTCATTAATGAAGATAAAAATGAATCATCCATCAAAAATGCAGAGAAGATCTTGAATTATGCCGTAAACACCGCTTCTGCAGCAGACGTGAAATTAAAGCCTCTAACACGTTATGACAACGACGTGATCAACGGAATCAACAATGTGGTGAAAGAACAGAAGATCACCGACCTGATCATTGGATTGGAAGATGAGAAAGGATTCTCCGCGTCATTCGCTGACAATCTTTACAATGGTTATTTGCAGAATGATGACATCAACATCTTTGTTTATCACGCTGCACAACCACTTTCCACTGTTAAGCGTTATCTGGTGATGATTCCCGAGAATGCGCATCTGGAATCTGGATTCTTCCATTCCTTGGCAAGAGTGTGGAATATCGGTAAAAACTCTGGCGCCGTGATCAGTTTTTATGCGCCTGAAAATATCATTACTATTTTGAAGAAAATCATCAAGAAAGTGAATATCGAAGCAGATTTCATTGTTACGGAAGCTTGGGCAGATGCAGAGAAGAAAGCGGAAAAGATAAAGGACAACGAAGGACTGATCCTGATCCTTGCCAAACGTGGCATGAGGTCTTACTTTCCTAGGATGCGATACATTCCGGATTTCCTCAATACAAAACTTCCGAACAAGAATTATCTGCTGATCTATCCATATTCCAAGAGGGATAATGACAATACAGAAATCCGGTCCGTCCGAAACCATGATGATTTTGTGGAAATCGGGAATATCATCAAGAAGATCTTCAGATAGGATTTTCATTTAAACATCAAACAACAAAAAAACCATCCTGATTAGGATGGCTTTTAAACTTTTAAAATAAGTTGGATCTTAGTCGATAATTTCATATTCGATTGCGATTGTACCTTTTCTGGTGTCGCCTATCGAATCAAATGCAGCTTTCGAGAGATCAAAGGCTCTAGATGAGTGGTATGGTCCTCTGTCGTTAACTCTAACTACAACACTTTTCCCAGAGATCAAATTTGTAATTTTTACTTCTGTCCCAAAAGGAAGTGTTTTATTAGCAGCGGTCATTGCTTTGTTACTGAAAATTTCACCGCTTGCTGTTTTCCTACCATTAAACTTATCGTGGTAGAACGATGCAAAACTTGTTTTAGCATCTGTGGCATAACTCTTGAAAGAATAAATACCAAGTGTGGAAATCATCATTATGACTACAAGAAGAATTCTTTTTATCATGTTGAATTTTTATTGGTTTTGACTCCGCAAAGATACCAGGAATGACTTTTCGAACCACACTTTCTGGCAAACCCCGCATCAAATGGGCTTTTTCCAAATTTCCAATCCTCTACAAGTACTTACTGTAAGTCAATCACAAGATTTGTTAAAATATGTTAATTTAATTTAGATTTTGTTAATTAATTACAATCAGGTGGAATTACACAAAACACACAACTAACTAAACAACAAATACTTAAATAAAAAATTACAATTTAAAACCCTTACTTAATTTACACATTTAATAATTCTAAAGCTTTTTTAGCTAAAATAACTTAATAATTAATCTTAATAACAATTATTTAATCTTCAGATTAGATATATTAATATAAAATCGACAATAATTTATATTAAAAGCTAATACCAAGCATCAATAGCACTTCAATAAATTGATTTTCAGTGAATTAAATAAAATTGAGTGAAATTTTAACAGAAATAAAAAAAGCCTTCAAAATATGAAGGCTTAATTATTATTTAAAATTACATTTAAACGAGTTCTCCGTACAAATCAAAATCTTCTGCAGAAGTAATTTTGACGTTTGCAAATTCACCAATTGAGATATAGACATCTTTCGCAGGAACCAAAACAGTATTATCAACATCTGGTGAATCGTATTCTGTTCTACCGACGAAATAATCGCCTTCTTTTCTATCGAAGATACATTTGAAGGTTTTCCCGATCTTTTCCTGATTCTTCTCCCAAGAGATCTGCTGCTGAATCTCCATGATCTGCTCTACTCTGCTTTGTTTCTCTTCGTCAGAAATAATATCTTCTAAAACGTAAGCCGTTGTATTTTCTTCGTGGGAATAAGTGAAACAACCCAAACGGTCGAATCTCTGGTCTCTTACCCATTGTTTCAATTCTTCGAACTTCTCTTCTGTCTCACCAGGGAAACCAACGATCAATGTGGTTCTAATCGCCATATCCGGCACTTTCTCACGGAATTTATCCAAAAGCGCATTTGTTTTTTCGAACGTTGTTCCACGTTTCATGGCTTTCAAAAGTTCTGTATTGATGTGCTGAAGTGGAATATCGATGTAGTTGCAGATCTTCGGTTCAGTTCGGATGATATCCAGAACATCTTCTGGGAAACCTGTTGGAAAAGCATAATGAAGTCTGATCCACTCGATGCCTTCTACTTTTATCAATTCCTGAAGTAATTCTCCCAGAGCTCTTTTCTTATAAATATCAAGTCCATAAAAAGTAAGATCTTGAGCGATTAGAATCAATTCTTTCACACCTTTCTTAGCTAATTTCTGAGTTTCGATGACCAATTTTTCGATTGGTGTAGAAATGTGATTTCCTCTCATCAACGGGATTGCGCAGAACGAACAAGGTCTGTCGCAGCCTTCGGAAATTTTGAGGTAAGCGTAATGCTTTGGTGTGGTCGTCAATCTCTCGCCCACCAATTCGTGTTTGTAATCGGCACCAAGATGTTTCAACAAAATAGGAAGATCGCGAGTCCCGAAATATTGGTCCACATCTGGAATCTCACGGATCAAGTCCGGTTTGTATCTTTCAGATAGACAACCTGTCACGAAAACCTTTTCTACAAGACCTTGATTCTTCAGGTCCACATATTCCAAGATCGTGTTGATGCTTTCTTCTTTCGCATTGTCAATAAATCCACATGTATTGATCACTACAATATCACCCTTCTCCTCGTGGACCACTTTTTTGCCATTGGCTTCCAGCTGACCCATAAGTACTTCTGAGTCATAGACGTTTTTGGAACATCCTAGAGTGACAATATTTATTTTTTTCTTACCTGTTGATTTAGTACGCATTGATGAAAATTTGAGGTTGCAAATTTAGGAATAAAAAAAGGAATCAATCTGACTCCTTTTTATTTGTATTTATTAAAAATTACCGTCTTTAAAAGTGGGTGATAATTTATCTTTTTCTGATAGTTGGACGTCTTCCTCTGGTAGTTGCCAGTCGATTTTAAGGTCTGTATCATTCCACAAAACACTTCCTTCTGACTCTTTGCTGTAGAAGTTATCACATTTGTATGCGAAGGTTGCTTTCTCACTCAGAACAGAAAAGCCATGTCCAAAACCGCGCGGGACATATAATTGCAATTTGTTCTCATCCGTAAGTTCTATCCCAAACCATTTACCGAATGTTGGCGAATCTTTTCTTAGATCAACAGCAACGTCAAAGACCTTTCCTTCCAAGCAAGAAACTAGTTTGGCTTGTGCATTCTCTCCCTTCTGCAGGTGTAAACCACGCAAAACACCATAGCCCGACCGGGAAATATTATCTTGTACAAAGTGACCGTTAAGACCTGTAAGTTCCTCGAACTTTTTCTCATTGAATTTCTCAAAGAAGTAGCCTCTATCATCTTCATAAATCGTAGGTTCTATGATGTAACAATCCTTCAGCGGCGTTTCTTTTAATTTCATAAATTATTTCCTGTTTATTCTTTCCAGCTCCTTATCAAAAACAGCTTTTTTAAGAGCAGAACTTGAAAATCGATGGTCTCTTTTATTGTAATAGATTTGAATGCCTTTTTCTTCACAATATTCTTTTCCAGTAAAATTGACATCTTTATAATCATCTCCAATAATCCCAACATCAATCACAAAAGATTTTAGAATATCCATAAGATCTTCCTCTGTATTATAAGGAATGATCTCATCTACGGAACGACAGGCCTTCAATTGAATGTATCTTTCAACAACTGACTGGGTCGGTTTATTTTTAAAAGTTCTATCGATAGTGGGATCAATCTGCAAGCCAACAATTAGATGATCACAAATGGTCTTTGCCTCCTCCAACATTTTTATGTGTCCAGCGTGAAGCAGGTCAAACGCAGAAAAGGTAATACCAATTTTATCTGTTTTCATAATAAAAACACTTTAGTTACTGTTCATAGTCATGACAACTTTGATTGTTCGAAAGATAATCTCAATATCTAATCTTGGGGAGTAGTTTTTGATATAATAAAGGTCATATTCCAACTTTTTTAGATTATCGTCTGGAGTAGCTTTTGGAAGATTGACTTGTGCCCATCCTGTAACTCCCGGTTTTATAACATGTCTAAGGTCAAAATAAGCATTTTCCTCATTGTACATATCTACAAATTCTGGTCGCTCTGGTCTAGGTCCAATCAGACTCATATCACCTATCAAAATGTTATAAAGTTGAGGTAGCTCATCGATCTTCGACAATCTCAAAAATTTACCTACTATTGTAATTCTATCGTCATTAGACGTTGTATACCCTCCATTATGTTTGGATTTCATCGTTCTAATTTTATAGATCTTAAACTTCTTGGAACCAATTCCAATCCTTTCCTGAACAAATAGAACATTACCTGATGACGAGATCAAAGTCAAGAGACAACCAAAAAAAACTAACGGTAAAGCTACAGGCAATATGGTCATCACGACCAGAAGGTCTATAATTCTCTTCGACGACAGTCCAGAATGGTGTTTCAAACCGATTGAAAAAATATCATCAGCTAAATATTCATTAGAACTAAGTTTTACGAGAGGTATTCGTCTATTAACAATCTCATAAAATTCTTGGGCATCAAAAACTCTTACACCATTAAGTCTTGCATCAATTATATCGTTTGTTAAATTTTCTGGCAAATGGTTAAGATTTGAAGTTTCGATTACAATTGTCTTAATATTCAAACGGTTTACATATTCCAAAATACTTTTTGTATTTTTTTCGGAATTATATCTAATCACTTTAAATGATTTTTTCAGTTTGTTACCACGAAAAAGTTTCAAAGAGATATCACTTACATTTATAAATAGACATCTTTCGACAGGATTAGATACTTTCAAATAAGTTTTTACTTTCATAAAACTTTACTTTACGAACTAATCCAAAAGGAATAGTATTTTCTTCTTTTCATCATTGTTTTTTTTCATAGTTTTTGTGCAAATATATTAAAATTTGGTAGATATTTAATACCATAAAAGATAGTCATCAAAATTTAATTATATGAAATTATGTGCAGCTTGCAAATCATGGAATCTCATACAAACTATAATAGTATCTAATGGCAATTAAATTTCATAAATTTCCAAATATGAGGAAACCATTTTTTTAATTGTTAAACGATTAAAAAATATTTCCGAAGATTTGTTTGAAAAAGAGCTATAAACCGCTTCATCTTCTAGAATAAAACGAATCTTTTCTGCAAAAAGGTTATCGTTGTTATCAATTACGTATCCATTTTGATTATTTAAAACAATTTCCGAAATACCTCCAACGTTAGAGGAAACAACAGGCTTCCCGTAGCTCAAGGCATCTATTATCACAATCGGGACGCCTTCATAATTTGTTGGTAGAACAAATAAATCAGCTAGTTGAATAAACCTTTTTGCATTTGGCATTCCTTCTAACACAATCACATTGGGCGGAAGATTTGGATATTGTTCTTGCGCACCAATCCAAACAAATTCATACTCAGGGAGTAATTTGGCAATATCTAAATAGCTTTCAAATCTTTTTTGAGGTGAAATACGAGCAATACAAATTATTGTCTTCTTATCAGATTTAACTCCGGGTAAAGATAATTGTGGCTCTTTATGAGGGGTTTCAACACCATTGTAAACAACATGTAGATTTTTATTTACACCTTCATTGATAGCATTTTTCCTATCATAATCACTTGCTACAACAATTGCTTTACAACAATTTTTCAGTAGTTTTTCAAGAGGTAGAAATTTTCTGTATGCCAGACGAATGGAGTCAAAACCATGAATGGAATAAACTATTTTTGCTTTTGGAAAAGCAAGTCTTCCTAAAACACCAATCTTTGAAGAATGAAGGTGTATTACATCTGGTTTTATTGATGAGTAAAGCCGTCTTAGTTTAAAGAATGCACGAATATCTTTCAGCACTGAAATAGGTCTTACAATATCCTCTATTTTCATCTTAGCAACTCTATCGTCCAGGGCATCCCACATTGGCCCATCCTCACCCGCAACAACTGTAATTTTATGATCGCTACACATCGAATTAGCGAGGTTTATAACGACAGATTGGGCTCCACCTAAATCGGAACGGGTAATGACATGTAATATTTTCATCAAATTATTTTCTGATTTTGACTTTTATTATTCGTATGAGATATTTAATTACGGAAATCTGACTAAAAATATAATAATACAGGATAGAAATTTTTTTCTGATTTTTTAGATATTTATAATTTGACAACTCACCTTTTTCCATCTTCCATAATTGAGCAGATAATCCCGATGCTCCATAATTATATTTATTTGTGATGCTCATACATATGACTTTATTAATATAAATACATGGATAGTCTGCACAAATCATCAGCCACAATCTATAATCTTCTGCGTACTTCTGACTCTCATTGAAAAACACCTCTTTTTTATCAATAACTTCCAAATCAATTAAAACACTACAAGTCATAAAGTTATTCCTTAGTAATAATTGATTCAAAGCAATTTCTGTAAATTCACCTTTCTTTGATTCGTAGATAGATTTGTTGAAACCACCACTTATCAAGGCATTTTTTTTATTTTCACAATATGATACCTGCAACTGTAATTTATCAGAAGTCCATTCATCATCGGAATCCAAAAAAGCAATAAATCGGCCGGTAGCTTTTCCAATGCCAAAATTTCTTGCTTTAGATGGACCTGCATTTTTTTGATAGTAATAGAATATTTTTCTTTCTGAATCGGGAAGAAGTGACTTTAAATAATCTTTAATCACCAATGCACTACTATCAGTAGAACCATCATCTATCAGAAACATTTCCCAATCATGATATTTTTGTTCAATCACAGACTTCATAGCTCCAACGATCGTTGCCTCTGCATTGTAAACAGGTATAATAACTGATACTTTTTTATTTTCCATCGTAATCAAAAAAACATTATTGGTCTTTATAAATTGTCGATAGATTTTTTGAAATATTACTCTTCATAATCGTATTTTTTAACAATCTAACTTTAATAGGCTTATTAAGTTTTACTTGGTTAATGAGTGAAATTTTATTATTAATCAAACTTATACCGTTAGCTTCAACATCTATTATGGAGTTGGCAAAGTAACTATAATTGCCATCTAATATTATGGTATTGTTACTTATAACAGTTCCATCCCTACTATTTGAATCTGCTATAATTGAAAGTAATGTTCTTGTTTCCGGCTGGTCTGCGGGCCGAGCTCCCCATATTTTTCGCAACCCAGGTATCATTTTAAGATTTCTATTTGATATAGTGTTATTGTTTACAACTACTGGATAATTTTTACCATCAATTTGCGGTTGTCCTATTAATATTCCTAAATCTGATCCACTAACATTATTTTCTGAAATATTAAGATTACCATAGTCCGACTCTATATGAATGCCTCTATCATAACCTGAGACATAATTATTCTGCACATTAATATTCTTACACTCATACTCAAGCACAATACCAGCTCTACCCAATTGACCTGTCTTGTTAAAATTATTTACAACAATACAATTTGTTACAGAACCGTTAAAAACATACCATACATAAATCCCATCGCCATGATTATCATCAACAGGGTTGAATCCCCAACAATCATTAATAATAGCCTTATCTATATATGCTGCATTTGCGGAAATATGAATACCAAACCCGTACACATCTTTTATAGATACATCATCGATATGCACAATATCTTTGTCGAAAACCTTTATTCCACATTTCCAACTAAGTTTTTTGTTAATAAAGGGATGGTTTTGAGAGAATCTTGGGTTTTTGGACTCAAAACTTAAATTAGAAATTTTCAAATCCCCTTTTCTGCCTGCAATTGATTTTATGCTTAGAACGGTAGTAGCTGTCTTAGTGAACAAAACCGGTTTCTTTGCTGAGGATACTCCACGAATAGTAAAAGTTGCATTTGATTCAACAAATAGTGTTTGACTCAATAGATATCTACCCGATGGAAACTCAATAATACTTTCCGGTTCTTTCAATGCTTCATTAATGCAACGAATTATAGATGAATAATCGTCTTTTTTTCCATTGCCAGTAGCTCCAAAATCTCTTACATTAAAAACTTTTCCAGTATTTGCTGCCTGCAAAAAATTTGCAAGGATAGTACATATAATAATAAATACAATTTTTTTCATAAATGGTCGCTTTTTTTAAAAATTTTATGAAATTTACGTAATGTTCCTTGTTCACTATAGTAATCTAGGAAGTATTTTCTTGCATCAAAATTATACATTAATTTATTATTCTCAATCTGATTGATTTTATTTATAAACTCGTCTTCCGTATTACATTCTAAAAGAACATTATTATTTGGAAAGTACCCTTCGAAAGCTTCTTTGGTACCTATGACAGTCTTTCCATACATTACAGCTTCTGCTATTTTGGTTTTCATACCACCTCCAACAAATATGGGTGCTATAACAAAAGAACTACCATAATAATAATCGGCCAAATTATCGACATATCCATGAACTATAGTTCTGTCTGAAGAAAATTCACTCTTAAAATTTTCCATTCCATTACCTACGATAATTAGTTTACCATGTACATTCGGCATTATTTTTTTAATAAACCATCTAATACCTTCTATGTTTGCAAAAAAAGAAGTCCCCACAAAAAGATAAGTATGGCCATCTGGAAAATCCTTAATGACTTTCATAGAGTCAAAATTATCTTTGTACGATACAGGGATGATCTCGTTGGCCTTTACTTTATAAAGCTTTTCCAAGAGATTGGAATCTCTTAGATTTAATGAGATTCTAACATCTGAAAATCTACTAGCTAAGGTTTCATTGAATAGCGCATTATAATAAAAAAAATAATGTTTAATCCCATGGGTTTTAATAAGTTCTTTAGCATAATACGTTTCTATGTTATGATAAAAAACTACAATTTGAATATTAGGAAATTTATCTTTTATTTTTTTTGCCACTCTTCCCATCAGGCTATTACTTAAAAAAACATATTGAAATCCTCCTAAACTTAAAATTTGTAAAATTTTTTCTTCTATCAGAGAATTGACCCCCCCAACATAACGTCTGAATTTATCTAATATAGAATTCTGAGTCAGTGGCATAATGATTAAGTCATCAGAGAATATACTGCGCAAACAACCAATATTCATTTTATTAACAGCATCTGCACCGCAATTAACGTCTAATATATCATTCCCGATATACAATATTTTATTTGCCATTCTTAATTAATAATTTTATTTAACTTTTCAGCATACACTACAATATCAAATTTTGATTTATAATATTGATGTAAAAAATATTGTTTATCATTATTTTGGTCAACAATCTCTCTAATCTGTTTAAGTATTGGCCTACAATAATCTATTATATAAACACCAGGTGCATTATTTTTTTTCAATTCTGCTACTGCCCCTACCTTATTACCTAATACTGGTATACCAGAAGATAAAGCCTCGAGACTTACCATTTCAAACCCCTCATACAAAGATGGAAAAAAAAGTATATTGCCTTTATTGTAAAATAAGCTCATGTCATCAGAACTTAGACCGATATTTATCTGTGTTCGATTAAATTTTCTGAATAAATCAGTATTACAATTATTATTACAAGCAATTAAGAATTTGATTTTTGGGTCTTGTTCAGCTTCTGCCGCAAGATTTAAAAGTTGGGACAATCCCTTACCTTCATCTAATCTTCCACAATATAGAACTGTAATCTGAGATGTTGGAAGATTACTAATGTTGGGGAAAAAATTATCACTATCCACACCATTATTTACTATTGAATAATCTAATTGCTTTTTAGTATAAAATTTCTCAATTTCATCTATTGCATTTTGAGAGACGCTGAGAATTTTTTTTGCGTTCTTAATTGCAATTTTTTCTAGAAAAAATAACATTCTCAAAGCAAATGTTTTTTTTTGTCCCACACTTTCTACGTATCCACGCATTGTTCCGTGAACATATAGATAATCTGTTTTCAAGAATGGCGCATTAAAACCCTGAGTGATTGATATATCGTCACGTTTCTTATAAAATCTGATGTAAAACGATGCTAATAATGTAAAAACCGTAATAGGAACTTTTTTAAAGATAATTCCAAACAATTTACCTAAAAAACTTTCTTCAATTAATTGTTTATCGACAAGAATAATATTAAAATCTCTTTTTTGCAGTATTTTATTTAGATAATAGCTCACTTTTTCAACACCTCCAGCATTAGAAAGACCATTGTATGATACTAAATAACAATTTCTTTTTTCAATCATAACTTAGATATTATATTTTTTGAAGCTCCAAGGAAGAGATTGTACAAAAATTTGATTTCCATAATCATCTGTGGGGTTTTAATAGCCAGTTTTTTTTGAACAGAACTCCAATTTTTATTCATAAAACGATGATTGTTGACAACTGTATAATAATACCATTTTATTTTACCAGAAGAATGAGAGCCTCCCTTTGCTTTTTTTCTAGGCAAGTTAATTTGAACAGCTCTAGAATCATACATGATCTTACTTCCTTCCAAGAAAGATCTTAGAAAGAAATCAGTCTCCTCCCTATAACTGTTACCTATATAAGATGGATCAAATTTGATTCTTTTTGCGACATCTGTCTTTACTAATGCAGAAGCATGAACGATAGGAACCGATATTGGTTGTACGACAGAATATTGAAAATTAGTTTCTAAAGTATTAAGGTCTGCAATAAGCTTTCCAGTAGGCAAAAGTATGTTGTGTATTGCAACATTTTTTTCTAAATCAATTTCGTCGTCATTCATATAAAGCGCTTTTGCTCCACATATATCAGCATCATATTCTTGACAAGTCTGCAAAAGAAATTTTAAACTGTTAGGATAAAGTACACTATCATCATCTCCGAAATAGATCCACGGCGTCTCAACAGTTTCTATAGCTACATTTTTGGCATATGCTTGTCTACTATTTTTATCCAATCTGATATAGTCTAAAATCGGTATTTCTACTTGCAATTTTTTAATGACTTCCTTTGTATTATCTATAGAACAATCATCAACTAAAACTACTCTAGAGACTGCACCTTGCAAATAGGAGGGAATTATTTCTGGTAATAAATGAGCTCTGTTGTAAGATGGAATTATAACTGTTATCATTATCTAATTATTGTAATATCAAATTTAGAACTAAAAACATCATGAAGAGAAGTAAATAAAAGATTTTCTTCAAAAATTAAATAGCTGAAATCTCCTTCGACCATAGTTTTAATGTTATAATATGAAAAAAGACAGAATACAGAGAATAAAATAATTCTATTTTCTTTATGTAAATTCAATATAGGACTTCTAGATATGCAAGCACACATTAGAACAACTGTACCTAACATAGAAATAAAATAATAATGCCTCATAGTTATCGTCGTATTTGTAATAAATAATAGAGAATATACAACGCTAAATAATAAAATAATATAAATTTCTTTGTAGTTTTTCCGCAATCTAAAAGTTACAAAGAGCATGAGAAGCTGTATAACAAAATTGATAGCAATCAGGGTTTTATCGACACCTAAAATTTCATTACCAGAAAGATAGCCTTTTACAATTCTTTGAGATAGTGGGAGATAATTAATCACTATAATAAAAGATATAACAAAGAATGGTGTACTTATAAGTAATAATGTATCGTATTTCTTCATTGCATTGAATCCAAAAAACAATAATATATAAATCAATAAGCTCCAATGCGTTAACAATGCTAAAACAAAAAATGTTATATAATGTTTTCCTACAGTTTTTCTTGAAACACCGTAAATAAATAATGACATTGCTAAAAACTGTCGTAAAACATTTGTCAAATTCGGAAAACTTATGATAATAAAAAATGAAAGTATCCAAACAAAGACCTGAAGTCTGTTATAGCTTATCTCACCTTCAATATTATCTTTTTGATAATATTGACAAAAATTATCTATGGACGAGAACAACAATCCCATAGTACAAGTTGTAAGGACAAGACTCAGAAATCGAGGGTCATAAGGGAAAATCTGTGCAACGATAAATGATACAAAATAGAAAAAAATATCTCCAAGACTTAGAGCAATTACGATAAATTCATTGAATGAAAAATCTGAAAGATAATAGTAGTAGACCGAATAATATGAAATGATATCATAATTACCAATGCTGGTATTAGTATATTGTGTAAATGATATACATCCAAATATGAAGCAAACAAAGTAAAATGCTAGTTTTGCTATTTTCTTTGAAACAGCGATACAAAACACAAAAATAACAAGCCCTAAAGCTATAGAAATATAAAAACTAACCAAGAAAGCTAATAATATAAATATGTACTGGAAAATATTTTCCTTTTTGTAGGATAACAATTTATTCATAGCTTACCTTTTCACGAAAATTAATTTAAACCTACTATAGATCTTTTTGAAATCCTTGCTTGTCAACGAAAAAACAAAGAAGCTAACCCCAAAATAAATAATCAATGCTATTAAACTGTTGATAATCCAAAACAAAAAATTATTGTTAGCATGAAAAACTATGATGTTGAATAATCTTAATGAAACAAAAAAAGAAATAATTATACATAAAAAATAGATTATTACTTTTTTGATGTAAACACCAAAATTAATTTTAAAACCTTTTGTAAAAAGAAAAAACGGCTTCCAGCACATCATTAAAAGAAATTGGCTAGATACAACACCAAACAAAATCCCACTTAATCCCCAATATTTTCCTAAAAAAAGGGATAGAGTTATACTTAATATCACTTCAAATATCTGTGCAAATACATCATTAAACAAACCATATGCATAAATAAATCCATCCGTTACTCGTGTGATAAGTATGAACAAATAAATAATTAGTAAGTATAATTCTGTAACACTTAACAAATATTTTTCACCTACCCACAAACTTACAAATGCTTGTGTTTGTAAGAACAATACAAAACAAATAATAGATATCATCCAATATTTTAAAACTGCAAACTCTCCAAAAAAATCGATTATCTTTGATTTATTACCTTCTGCCACCATATTTCCAATACCGGCTTGAGCCCCAGAAAACATAGCGTTTATAAATAAGACAATCCCATTGACAATCAACATATAATTGCCATAAATAGCAACCATAGTTAGACTCAAGTAGCTGAATATTATAAGAGGAGTAACTTGATTTAAAATGAATTGTGATATCTGATGTACAAATAATTGCTTAGTTTTTTTCAGAATTTCAGGATATTTTTCATTAAAAAATTTTCCTTTTTTTAATTCTAATTTTAGCCACGGATAATGATCTTTTAGGACTTTGCGCAGAAAATATGCTGACACAATTGTGAAAACAAATTCAAGAATCAACCAGTAAATATATCCATCCTCCAAGTAAATAATTGCTATTACTTGACAAAAAATTTTCAATATTCTAAAACCCTGATTTACAATATTAATTTTATATTCTTTTTGATCCGCAACAAATAAAATCTGAGTATAATTAAACAGATAACTTAAAATTATACCTGTTACCGATACCAAAAATGTAGAATAGATAAAAACTAAAGGAATATCCGTTTTCCGAAATATAAAAGGTATGAAACATAGAATTACACCCGTGATAATGCATACAAATAACGTTACCTTCCTGTAAATCCAACCTTGTATAGAAATAATTTCTTTAATAGTATTTTGATCGTTATTATGCAAAGGTTTATACAAAACGTAGGAAATTGCAGATGCAATCCCCAATTCAGCTATATTCAGAAAGCTAAGCATATTAGCTATAGTGGTATTGAGGCCTAAAATTTCTGCCCCCAGATAATCAATAAATACTTTTCTTGAAAAAAATTGTATTGCAAAGTAGATGGCATAAAATAACAAAGCTACTTTTGCATTTTTTATGCTTTTCTGAGTTCTAGATTTCCCCATTTCAAAAAAGAAAAATTAATTCTTACCAAAAAGTTTTTTAAGAAAACTAGTATTAGATGTACCAGCGTAACCATAACCATACTTGTTACCATATCCAAAATTAGTCCTGTGAACATCATTCAAAACAAATCCTACATTTTTAATTTTATTAGACGAGATATTTTTGTTAGCAAAATCGATGAAGTCTTTCTCTGTCATTTCAGATCTTGTTACATAGAGAGTTGCATCAGCAAATTCTGAAATCAGGAAAGAGTCTGTCACCAACATCAGAGGTGCTGTGTCTAATATGATATAGTCATACATATCTTTTACAGACTCTATTAGTTTAGAGTATTGACCATTTTGTAATAAATCGGTTGGGTTTGGTGGAATAACACCCGAGTAAATAAAATCACAATTTGGATGAAACCCACTTGGATGAATAATTTCTCCCGAATCAACAATTTCACCGTAAAGATATTCAGAAAGCCCCTTAGCATTTTTCATTACAGGATTATATCTCTGAAGCTGAGGATTTCGGATATCAGAACCTATGACCAAAATCTTCTTAATTGGTGTTGCAAG
Organism: Chryseobacterium sp. FP211-J200; assembly: GCF_001643375.1. Taxonomy (GTDB): domain Bacteria; phylum Bacteroidota; class Bacteroidia; order Flavobacteriales; family Weeksellaceae; genus Epilithonimonas; species Epilithonimonas ginsengisoli. The sequence goes on along the minus strand of NZ_LSHB01000004.1, from coordinate 38,682 downwards.
TGCTAATGCAGTATTCACAGAAACAAATGTTTTACCTTCACCTTTTATGGTAGAAGTTACAAAAATTACTTTTGCCTCGTCTGTCTTTGGCAACATAAAATTAAGATTCGTTACCAAAATTCTAAATGATTCAGCCAGTGGAGAGACATCATTATTTATGATCAATTCGCCATCTTTTTTATAAAGTCTTGGAATTTCTGATAGAATAGCTGTTGATGTTAGTTTCTCTAGATCATGTTTACTAATTAATTTGTTGTTTAATAATCCTCTGCTATAAATGACACCAAATGGAATTAAAAAACCAATTATCCAGGCTCCCAAAATAGATATCATTTTTTTAGGTGCAACTTGTTTTTTCAAAACATACGCACTATCCACAACCCTGGCTTTATTATCCGTAATAGCCATAGATATTGCAGCCTCTTCTCTTTTTTGAAGTAATAATAAATATAAGTTTTCTTTGATTTGTTGCTGTCGCTCTATATTTCTAAATAGTTTTTCTTGTCTTGGCACTTTCTGAATTTCCACATCACTATATCTGTTTTCAGTATCAACTTGATTTTTTGATGCATTCAGATTTATTATATATCTCTGAATGCTTTCTCTCATGGCACTTTTTAAACCAGCAAGATCTTTTGTAACTTCTTTTACCAAAGGATTCTCCGAAGTCGCATTTTCCAAAAGCCTGTTCCTATCCATCACCAATTTATTATAGGCGGTAATATTGGACGTTGCAGAAGGATTATCTAGCCCTATATTGGTAGGAAGAACCTGATAATTATTTGTTTGATTATCAATATAACCTAAAAGCATCTTACTTATTTCGATTTGAGTTTCAAGCTCAATACTTTTCCTTCTAGTCTCATTAGCTAACTGCAGATTAATCCTGGCTTCTGTTCCAATGTCAACAATATCGTTATCAACTTTAAAGCGTTCCTTATCACTTTCTACTTCACCCAACTCCCTAGATATCAACAAAATTCTTTCGTCAATAAAGTCTTTCGTCTTCTTAGATTCTGCATTCTTATCATTTATAGCATATCCATTGTATTTATCGACAAGGAAATTTAGCATATCCTTAGCCTTATCTTTATTAGGATGATTCATCGATAAACTAATAACTGTAGCATCTTTGTCGGTGAGATCCACCTGTATGGATTCTTGATTATCATCAACCACTTTTGAGAACTCAGAGTATGTAAAATAAAAGTCTTTTAATTCTAAATTTTTAACTTTTTTTGCAATAAATTTGGGGTTTCTTTGAATGATAAAATTAGCATAAGGCAGACTTATAATTTTGTTAAATGAAGTTATTATGTCCTTTTTAAACTCCTCAGAAGAAATTGTTATCTTCTCGCCATTTATCCTTACACTTAGAGGTTTCTTTGGCAACTCCTCGTATGGTTTTTCATTAACAACATGAACTATAAAAGGATTTGTATCTTTATAAAGTTCAACATCATGAAATTTCTCTTTAGAATATATCGATACTTGTAGTTTTAAATCTTTACAAACATCTTCAATTATTTTTTTAGATTTGAATATTTCTAACTCATTCTCAATACTGTTAGTTCCCATTCCAGCAAAACCTCCTAGACCTGCTAAAACTCCAAAATCACCGGATGCACTAGACATTTTTTTTGCATCTTTAATCAATACAGATGACTGTATTTTATAAACTGGCACAGTAAGTTTGATATAAGATATTGCCAGAATTGTGGTAATAATTACCGATATAAAAAACCAATACCATTTTTTTGTGTACGGTTTGATGATTTCTCTTAAATTGATTTCTTCTTCTCTTTTCGTTACTTCCATTTAAGTAAATTATTTATTATTATAGCCATAGCCATATTTATTTCCATATCCAAAATTCTGCTTCGTGATATCATTTAGGACAAACGCAACATTATTCAATTTTCCAGTCTCCACAGCCTCATTAGCAAATTCTATCAATGCTCTATCTGTAAAATTGGAACGAGTAACATACAATTTGAGATCAGCATACTGTGCAATTGTTAAAGTATCTGTTACTAATAATAATGGCGCTGTATCAATAATAATATAGTCGTATTTTACCTTTAATTCTTGCAGTAAAATTTCCAATCGGCCATTTTTCAACAACTCGGTCGGATTTGGAGGTATTGTTCCAGAATAGATGATATCACACTTTTCGTTGACTGGATTTTTAAAGGTAATCTCGTCAATACGAGTGTTATCATCATATAAAAACTCAGTTAAGCCTTTTCCTGGATTTCTATTTTGATTATATCTTTGTAACTGCGGATTTCTAATATCTGCACCGATCAATACGACTCTATCAGAATTAGAAAGTGACAGTGCTAGATTCATAGAAACAAAGGTTTTTCCTTCGCCCTTGATAGAAGAAGTTACAAAAATTACTTTGCAATTTTTTTCTTTTGGCAACATAAAACCAATATTGGTCGTCAAAATTCTAAACGCTTCTGCTAATTGTGAAAAATCATTTGTCTTAATTGTATGAGAAATACTCTTTCCTACAGCGGGAATCTCTGCTAAAATTGGAATTTTTGTTAAAACTTTCAAATCATTTTTGGATACAATTTTTGTACTTATCAAATACTTAAGATATATGATTACAAATGGAATGAGGGCTCCTAGCCCCATACAGAATAAGAAAATAATCATTTTTTTTGGAGCAACTGGTTTCTCAGAAACATATGCTGGCTCAACTATACGTGCCTTGGGTGCAACCACAGCTAACGAGATTGCCGTTTCTTCGCGCTTCTGGAGCAACAAAAGATACAAACTCTCCTTGATCTGTTGCTGTCTTTCAAGACTCCTAAACAACTTTTCCTGTAAAGGTATTTTAGTTATCTGATTTCCGATTTTATTCTGTTCAGACTGATATTCATTAAGAGAAAACTGAAGTGCTGTCCTGTTCTTTTGCAAAGATTCAGACACAGATCGTTTCATAGAAATGATTTGCTGGCTAATATCCTGAACCAATGGGTTTTGAGGAGTAGCATTTTCCAGCAATCTGTTCCTATCCAAAATCATTTTGTTATAGGTAGCAATACTTGTATTAGACTCTGCATTGTTTAGTCCTATATTGACAGGTAGCAATTGATTATCATTCTGTCTATGGAGATACGAAATCAGATCATTTGTGAGTTCTAACTGAGCATCTAGTTCCAGTTGAATTTTTTTTGCATCTGCAGAACTTTCAAGATTTATCTTGGCCTCTGTCATAAGGTCAGTGATCTTATTATTTGTTTTGAATCGCTCTTTTTCTGATTCTACATCTCCTAATTCTCTCGATATCTTTGTAACCCTTTCATCTATAAACTCCTTTGTTTTTTGGGATTCTGAGTTCTTATCTAGAATAGCTTCTTTATTATAAGCATCTATCAGTGCTTTTATGATAACCTTCGCCTTATCCGTCTGTGGATAGTTGATAGAAAGATTGATAACAGTAGCATCCTTATCTGCCAAATCTATGAGCATCATTTTCTGAATATCAGAGGATGCTGCTTCTAAAGTAGAAAAGTGAACCTCCAATTCATCTCCAATATTTCCAGCCTTTTCCTTATCAAACGAATTATTTTTTGTGATAATAATATTAGCAAATGGTAAACTTATAGATCTACCATATTGAATATCATGAGTGTAATCCAATTTCCTGGATTTTAGAATCAATTTATTTTTTTCAAAATTGACAACGAATGGTTCTCTTGGAAATTTTTTATTTTTTTTCTCACTAATTATGTGAATAACGATTGGAGACGTATCACCAAAAAGTTCATTTTTTGTAATTCCTGTATTGGAATAAATAGTCGTCTGAAGATGATGAATGGAAACTATATCCCGAGCAAGTTTTTTTGTCTTAAAAACCTCCAATTCATTTTCTATGCTATTGGTACTCATACCCCCAAATCCCGACAAACCCTCCAAAACACCCATATCACCAACCCCAGCTCCTAAAGATTTCTTTGCATCTTTTATAAGAACCGCACCTCTGACATTGTAAACTGGTACAGAAGTTTTCACATATAGAAAGCCTAGAATCAAAGCAATCGTAATGCTAAAGAGAAACCAATACCATTTATTGAGGTAGGGTTTAACTAGCAAATTAATATCTATATCAGAAGGGTTAATATTCGTTTTTTCCATCAAGAAGAACTGAAAATGAATTATCTAAATAGCAAAGCTAAAAGTCCTACAATAACAGATGCAACGGAGATGTAGACACCAGTCTGTGGCCCGAATGAAGATGAACCCTTTCTCGCTCTATTTGGAGAAACATAAATAACATCATTCTGTTTCACATAATAATATGGAGAGTTGAATAACTCTGCATTGGTAAGGTCCATATATTCTTTTGTCGTATTGCCATCGACATTGCGTACAATCAAGACATTTTGCCTCTCTCCGTATATCGTAAGATCTCCCGCCATACCCAATATGCTTAGAATACTCATACTTTGTCCATCAGGAATCAAAAAAGTACCCGTTTTGGTTACCTCGCCAAGAACCGTTACTTTGAAATTGGTATTTCGTACATTGACTCCTGGTTCTTTTACATATTGTTTCAATCTCTCTTTTAATAAATCACGAAACTGCTCAATGGTCTTCCCACTAGTACTTAATTCTCCTAAAATAGGATATTGAATATTGCCTTTGGAATCAACTAAATATGAAGGTCCAGAGACAGAAGTTTGTCCCTGCATTGGCAAATTGCTACTTGAAAGCGAATATTGCGAAATTTCTCCGGAAGAATAATTCTGATTGAAGGGTTTCACCACGTCATTATCTTTAGCCGTAACAGAAATCATCAATTGATCTCCTGGCTGTATTGTAAAAGTAGATGTTTGAAGAGACGTATTGATTGCTGTTTGTTCAATATTCTTCATGTAATCGATATTATCCTTCACTTTACATGAAAAGATTACACAAAACAATGAAGCCATAAAAATTATGGATAAAACTCTTTTCATAAATGTTTTCTTAAATTTGAGGTCTGCAAATATAGGGATTCTTATTTATCTAACGATTCATAAATAGAATTATTGCTTTTAAATTCTTTTACGATAGATTTTAGTATCCTCACGATTTCCTGCTTCTCTTCTTTTTTTGAAAAATCAATAACAAGCTCCGTCAATTCATCAATTTCCTGAAAATCCATAGACGGATCTTTGGAGATCATGATCTTCTCATGAGAAGTTGGCAATGTGCGCGCATTGTCACTTAGCAACTCTTCATACAATTTTTCTCCTGGTCTGAGTCCAGTGTAGATAATCTTTATATCGATGTCTGGTTCGAATCCGGATAGTTTTATCATTCTTTTTGCAAGATCCAAAATCTTGACTGCCTCGCCCATATCGAAGACATAGATCTCACCTCCATGTCCCATGGTACCAGCATTCAAAACCAATTCACAGGCTTCTGCAATGGTCATGAAGTATCTAACGATATCCGGATGAGTGATGGTGACTGGTCCTCCTTTTTCTATTTGCTTCCTGAAATGTGGAATTACAGAACCATTAGATCCTAGAACGTTCCCAAATCGTGTCGTAATAAATTTTGTAGTATTACCCTCGATATTCTGTAGGGATTGAACAAACAGCTCGGCAACCCTCTTGGAAGCACCCATCACATTGGTGGGATTCACTGCTTTGTCCGTGGAGACCATCACAAAACGATTGACTTTGTATTTGTATGAGAGCGATGCCAGATTCTTAGTCCCCATCACATTTACAAGAACAGCCTCATGCGGATTATCTTCAACAATAGGAACATGTTTGTACGCTGCGGCGTGATAGACCATAGAGAAATTATATTTCTTGAATAGTGGTTCAAGCCTGCTTTTATTTGAAATATCTGCCAAAACAAATTTGAAATTGATGTGAGGATAAGTTTCCTTCATTTCCAATTCTGTATCATAAAGCGGCGTTTCTGACTGGTCCAAGATAACGATCTGCAAAGGCTCCAAAAGAGCGACCTGCCTTACGATCTCACGACCAATAGATCCAGCACCACCTGTAACTAACACGGTTTTTTGGAAATGTCTTTTCTTCACCTCCATATTGTCCAGTTTGATCTGTCTCCTATTCAAGAGATCCTCTATCTGGATGGTATTGATATGATTGATGATCTCATTGCTCCGGAGCTTCTGCATGTTCGGAGCTTTGTATATTTTAAGGTTATTCTCCAAAAATACATTGACCCAAAAATCAAGTTCTTCCTTCTGCAAGGCTTCTTTGATGACCAACACACCGCTTACCTCCTTCTTTCCATCTCTGAGGTTATTGATAAAATTGGTCTTTGTGATGATCTGCCTATCCAGAAGTTTGATACTTACTCTTTTATCATGATAGGATATAAAACCCTGGATATCAAATGGCAAATTTGGATTGGAGAGCACAACCTGCGCAATAGCAACAGAAGTGTCATCATCTCCTAAAATGTATATCTTCTTTCTTGTAGAACTTCTTTTGTTCTCTTTGATAATATTAAAAAAACCTTTGACACAAAGCCTGAAAACGAATAAGAACAAACATGAAATAGCAAAGTACAATCCCAGGAACGGAATGAGGACCACCTTTTCGTGAACACTTAAGTAGTAAGTATAATTAATAATGATAACCGTCAAAACACCACATAAGTTGGCAAGGAAAATCTTGAAGAGATCGACAAATGTAGAATGTCTAATTACACCCAGATAAGTTTTGAAGATGTACATATACAAAACATTCACAGCCACAATAAACAAAAATACGTAGGCGAGTGGAAAAACTTTGTAGTGCTGAACCTCCAGACCCATGATGAGTAAATGGGAAGCTAATAATGACGTGAATATTATTAAAATGTCAATAAACAAGATGACCCATCTTGGCAGGAACTTAAGATCCGAAAGATCCAATACATTATCATTAAGTGAAAATCTCTTAGGATTTTTAACCTTCTCCATTTCTTTTGGTGGCAATTTTAAAATTGGAAGTTAACTATTACATCTTTTATCCTTTTTTTATCATCATTTGTAAGGTTGGAACCAGAAGGCAAGCAAAGACCCTGGTTGAATAATTCTTCAGCAACGTTCTCCCCATAATATGGGCAATCTTTGAAAACTGGCTGAAGGTGCATAGGCTTCCATAAGGGACGCGTTTCTATATTTCTATCCAAAAATGCAGACATCAATTCTTCGGTGGTTCTGGACGTTAAATCTTTATGTAAGGTAATACTTGTCAACCAATGGTTAGAGTAGAAATCTGAGTTGACCTCACTAAAAACCTCTACAGCATCTATATCTGAAAATAATTCTTTGTAAAAGTCGTGGTTCGCTCTCCTCTGCGAAACCCTTTCCTCCAAGACTTCCATCTGCCCCCTTCCTATTCCGGCACAGATATTACTCAATCTATAATTATATCCCACTTCGGAATGTTGGTAATGTGGCGCTTGATCTCTGGCTTGGGTTGAGAGAAAAATAGTCTTTTCTTTTTGCGCTTTGGTATTGGTTACTAGAGCACCTCCTCCTGATGTTGTAATGATCTTGTTACCATTGAAGGAAAGTAACGCGAATTCCCCAAATGTACCACATCTACGTCCTTTGTACTTTGACCCCAAAGATTCTGCACTATCTTCTACCAATGGAATCTCATATCTATTACAGATTTCCAGGATCTCATCCATCATTGCAGGCATCCCATAAAGATGAACCACAATCACGGCTTTTGGCTTTTTGTGATTTTTGACCCTGTCTTGAATGGCAATTTCCAAAAATTCTGGGGACATATTCCAATTGGTTTTATCAGAATCTACAAAAACTGGGGTTGCGCCAAGATATTTTATGGGATTTGCAGTCGCGGAAAAAGTAAAGGATTGACAGATCACCTCATCTCCGTAGCCAATTCCCAATTGGATCAAGGCCAAATGTAAAGCGGCCGTTCCAGAGCTAAGTGCAGCTGCAAATTTATTTTCTTGAAGGTAATCTTGTATGGCAATCTCGAATTCGTCTACATTTTTGCCTAATGGAGCAACCCAATTATGTTCAAATGCTTCCTGAATATATCCCATCTCCCCACCTCCCATATGAGGTGATGACAGCCAAATTTTAGCCTCCATTATTTCGTACTTATTGTTTATTGAATATTAATTATTTTAATATTTTCTTCAATGATATTAATTAAATTTATCTTTTTTAACCTAAAAATCAATTTATTTTTTTTTGTTAAAAAATAAAATATAGTTAATTATCTTACATGATTTTGCAAAGTTACTTAATTAAGTTATAAAAATAATCCCAACCTAATATTTTTTCTGCTATCCATTTTGATTCTAGATTATCGGGGATCTGATGTATTCTTTTCCCCTCATTATCTTCTATCATAATCGTCTCCCAGCCTAAGAATTTCGGGGTGATAAAATCTTTTTTTGGATTGTCTGCGATATAGGAATAATCAAACCCTTGCTCCAAAAACGCGGCGTAATTTTTCTCATCTGGCTTCTCGGAACCAAATTCTTCAGAGATGATGATCCTGTCAAAATAGTTCTCAATATTCAAAGCTTTGATCTTATTCCTTTGCGTTAGCGACCTTCCATCTGTCAGAAGTCCCATTTTGACCTTTTGACCTTTCAAATGATCCAAAATATCTCTGACACCTTCTCTTAAAACGATATTCGGAAAATGTTCCCTATAAATCTTGAGCAACGATTCTTTTGGAAAGTCATACTCTAAGGAAAGAAACTCAAAAACATCTTTTTTATTTTCATACATCGACAACATTTTTTGATGAAGCTCGTCAGCATTTTCCTTGGATAATGTTTCAGCGATCTCTCTGTAAGCCGACCGGAGAAAATCCAATTCGTAGTAGAGTGTATCGTCCAGATCGAAAACAATATATTTCTTATTCATGATCTCTTACCAAAACTTCTGCGTCATACCTCAACATCAACAATTTATCTTCCCAATTGTCTGTATAGTCGATATTCTTGTTTTCAAAATATTCCTCTATCAACATTTTTGGATAGTTGGCGCCAGCTTCATAGGACAATGGATATCCGCCACCGAATCTCGGATTGATCTCGATCGCAATGATGTCATTATTATCCTTATTAAAAAACAATTGAAAGGTAATACAACCGATCGCACCAGGAATTGTATTGATCTTTTCCTTTAAATAATCGATGATGTGATTCTTCGCTGTGATGCCTTTATGGATCTCTCCACTTCGTACAGAAATTCTTTGTCTAGGAACAGCGCAGGAAAGTTCATTACTTTTATTAAAATAGCAATCCACAGTGTACTCCTTATAAAACTCAGGATCCACATATTCCATGAACATGAACTTCGGATGAGTGAGATGAAAATCAGTCAGTTGAGCCGCTTCCTTGACGATGAAAATATCCTTGCTCAAACTCCCATCATAAGGTTTGATAAATAGGGGAAATGTAGGATTAAATTTGTCCACCGGCTGAGGAAACCTGATGTCGTAATTTTTGAAAAAATCATTGAGTTCTCTTTTGTCCCTGCAATGTTTTATAAATTCTTGATCAGAAACTATCAAATGAATATCCTTTGCATCAAAAAGACCTTTATTTTCAGATAAAATCCTTAGTTCTGTATCGATTGTCGGGATCACCATCCCGATATTTTCTTTTTCGCAGATCTCTAATAGTTCAGAGACATAATTTTCATTGTTTGCCCTACAGATCTTGTAATAAGAATCTGAAACGTGACAAGCCGGCGATAAGTCCGGACGTAGATCCACGGTTACCACTTTTGAATCTGGATACTTTTTCCTAAGCTCTGTCTGAAAAGCCTTAACCAATGAAACTCTTTGTCCTGCAGAAGTGATTAAAATATTTGTCTTCATTAATTAATTATTCCCATTAAAACTTTCTGTTGTTGCCTGTCCAACAGTATTGATGCCTTCACTTTTGATCACTTTTTTTATCGTCAACAGAAAGATCTTGACATCCAATGCCAGGCTAATATTTTCTACATAATAGACATCATAGATGAACTTTTGCGTCCAGGTAATTGTATTTCTACCATTTACTTGCGCCCAACCGGTGATACCAGGTTTGATGAGATGTCGTTTTTTCTGCTCTTCATTATAGATTGAAAGGTAAGGTACCAGAAGTGGCCTTGGCCCGATGAAACTCATGTCGCCTTTCAGAACATTGATCAACTGCGGTAGTTCATCCAAAGAGGTTTTCCTCACAAACTTTCCCACTTTGGTCAGCCTTAATGCATCCGGAAGCAGTTCGCCCATAGCATCTCTCTGATCGGTCATTGTTTTGAATTTCACGATCTGGAACACCTTTTCATTCTTGCCAGGTCTCTGCTGAAAGAAGAACACATTTTTTTGGTTAAAGAAATACAGCAAGACAATTAATAAAATAAATATTGGAAAAAGAATAATGATCAAAGCCAAGGCTAACAAAAAATCAAAAGTCGGCTTAACGATGTTTCTATACATAATGACAAAATAAATCCGAAATTAATCAATTTCGGATTTGTAAATTTTAAATATTAATTTTTTTATTTTTCTGATAATAAAAGATAAGAGCCAAACCACTTAGTAGCAATACTGGAATATATCCATTGATTGGTACTGGCTCTCCCGGATTACCCGGACCTTCTTCCTGATCACCTGGTCCTGGAACGCCCATTGCAGATTCAGAAGCTTCTCCATCTGGAGCCAAAACTGGCGTGGCCTCAGCCTGCTGTGCAGCATTTAAATTGGGAGAATTTTGCTGTTCGGCAGGTACTTGATTCTGGTCAAAGACATTCTCTTTGAACTGGGCAAAAGACATAACACTGAATGTTATATATAATAAAATGAAATACTTTCTCATTGACAGTTTAAAAATAAACATAATTTTCAAGTTGTAAAGATATAAAAATTTAATAAAACCTCTATATCCTAATGTTAAATCTAATTAATGCAACACTTTTTATGGACATTACTTAATGACCTTCTTGGTTGTTACATCTCCGGAATTTTCAGCCTTTATGATATAAACACCACTAACAAGAGCCGCAACATCTAGCCTAATACTATTCGCCGTTGTTTTTTTACTTACAACCATTCTTCCTACCGCATCATAGACCTCTACATTACCCAAAGACTTGGAAGACTTGATCACATAATCCGTTCCATCTTTGTAAACAATGAAATCTGATTTTGTTGCTGCATCCGTTCCTAAAACCAGGTCATCTTTATAAACGATTTCGAAACGGGTTGCATCTGTACCTTTCACAGCGGTAAAAGTATAGTCACCATTACTCAAGTTGATTGTTTTATTCAGCAGTTTGTCTTTGAGATAGATGTTTTGAGTTTGATTGAAGATGCCTTCTCCAGTCTGTAATTTGATTGTATAATTTCCATTTATAGAATACACGTTCCCTACCGGAATTTTATCCTCTACCGAAAAATCATCTGCCTTACCTTGGATTGCCAATTTCTTAGCTCCCAAGGTGGAATAGAATGAATCCGAACCAACTGAAAACAACTCTCCATCAAAATCTTTTTCATAATTGTTCGTAGCTCCAGCTATATAACCAATCAGTATTGTATTGACCAAATTATTAGGCGAAGTCATCGTAAGCCAGAATCTATTTTTCGCGGCGCCCTTTTGATAAAAAGTTCCATTATCCGACACCCTAATGCTATTATCAAAATCGATAGTACCAGCCAGTTTCGCCTGAATAATAAAAGCCTGACCAACTTTTATCTTACCATTTGGTGCTACAGAATAGAATGTATCCTCCGTGTCATAAGTTGCTGGGGAACCACCTGTTCCATTGTAAATCACATAATTATTCCCTGTATAGCCGGAGCCCATCTGCTGTGGGGTAAATGTATTATTGGTCCAGAAGAAAGCCGAGCAATACATTTTAGCCTCATTGCCATTGAGCCCATATAATAGGTCAAAATCAATATTGGAAGGATATGGATTCCCAATGAGATTATACCCCTTATCTGTGCCAGTTGACTTTTGCAGATTTTGAGAAGTGAAGCTACCGTTGAAAGGTACACCTGTAAAAGCATAAGTCTTAGCGTAGCCATCCCCATAATTTTGAGAAGGACTGGATCCTGGAATCACGCCAGACTCTGCACGCACCGCATAACCTTTTGCCCTTAGAAATTTTGAATCCGCAGTGACAGTAAACTTGTCAGTTGGTTCATTATATTGTTGGAAACCGCTATTTGGGGTATTTGGTGAGAACCCACTTGCGCCTTTGATCGTTTGATCACATACCGGAGAACTCCAATAGACATAATCCATATGTGTGGATATATTATTCATATCTACCACATTTCTTTCTACTTTGACATTCCCTTCGTTTATTACATTATCAACTTGCAAAAGGTTGGCATCGCTTTCCACTATAAAACTATTAGCAGCTGTATTATTATTGATAATTCTCTTTTTGACTGTGATAGGATTATTTGGTTTCACGACCACAGTTCCAGGATTGACCACAGTAAGCTCACAAACATCTAAAGCTCCATTCAACTGTGTATCATAGTTCCCTGCAATGATAACTTTACTAGCCAAAACAGGAGTTCCATTTGACCAAACATTAGTTGACCAAGTATTGCTTGCTTCCTTGATTCGAGCTGCATTCGTCGCCGTGAAACAAGTTGCAGTATTCTCTCTTACCTGACAGTAGTATTGATAATTATTCAGACCTGTAACATCACTGATCATCAAAGTCTGAGAGGTAGTTCCAGAATAGACACCACCGTCTGAAATGGCATTCCAATTTCCCGTACTTCCCAACTCATACCACTGGAAAGTCAATCCGTTACCTCCAGCAAAACCTTCTGTTGCGGTGATAGCCAATGATGTGCTAGCAATATCGCAAGAAAGTGAGTATGTAGGTTGTGTATTTACTAAAGGTGGATTCCTAGTAACAGGAGGCTGTGCCACCTCGGTAGCAGGAAGGCATTGACCTGCTGAAAGAGCCTGATTCGTCCATTCATTAGCATCAAAAACACTATTAGGAGAAAGGTACTCATTTTTTCTTTTCAGATAATATCCGGTAATATTTGGCGCGTGTACGTCATCGATAATAGATGCCGCTTTCATCAATCTAAAACCATCATTTTCATTAAAACCAGTAGAACCGAAGCTACCGTTACTAGTTGGCGCAATACCACAATTCGAACCGCTGACACCTATTACAGCGACAGCATTCGTGGCAATTGTCCCAGAAAGGTTTGCTATTGTTGAATACGTCCCACCATAATCTCCTGCTCTCGAAATAGAATATCCGCTTAGATCTACCGTTGCTCCTGTCCTGTTGAATAATGAAATAACTCCGACTGACCCTACCTTTTCATCATAAACTTCATAAATGATAAGATTTGATGCCGGTGTCGCAGATGACCCACCAGAAGATGCTTCACAATTAGTTGTTACAGAACTTACAACATCAAAATCATGCGTAAAGCTGCAATCAGTTGGTAATTTTAGTATAAAATTAGAATCTAAAGAGCCTGCAGGAAGTGCAACTTCTATCTTGTTGGAACTAACAGAAAGTAAAGGAACTGCAATGCCATTATAAGTAATTGTAGCACCGCTTAAATCATCTATCGATGATGTGAATGTGACAATCGTATTCACAGGTCCAGAACTTGGAGAGGCACCTACGCAAAGAGAATTGGCGCATGTTCCAGTCCCTTGAATTCTAAAAACATAAGGATTCTCATCAGAATCATTGTTTGCAATGCTAACATCTGCTTGGCGAACACCTGCAACTGTAGGATGGAATTTGATTTTAAAGGATGTTGCAACGCCATTTACAACAGGCGAAACAGCTTGCTGAGTAACCACAAAATCTGAAGGATTCAATCCTACAATATTCACAATTTGAGTGCCGGCAAGGTTAAGATTGGCCAAACCTAAATTCTCAATCGTAAACTCTTTCTCTATTGAGTCAGAGCCCAGACTAGTAGACGCAAACAATGTATTATTAAGACCATAAGGTTCTTCAAAGTTATTTGGAATACTTATGCCACCTCCTTTAATATTGATTTCTGGGCCTGTAGGTTGCGTTATCGTAATTGTATAATCTTCCACTTCACCATCAAAATCTGTAGCACAAGAAGTGGGTACTGTATTATACATTGCACTGATTCTCATTCTTACATTTCCTAAGTAAGCTGTATTGGGAATAGTGATATTGATAGGTGAAAGGGTCGTTGCTCCATCTGCCTGACCAAAAGCCGTACCTAGGTCAAACTCTTCACCTGAATCGGCAAAATCACCATCATGATTCCAATCAATCCAAGCCTTGGTATTGACTAAAAAATCCCCTGCTGTATTTACACGTACTGCGAGAGGAACAACTTCCCCTCTTACAACATTAGCTTTAGGTGTCGAATAGTTTGTATAAGCTTGAGTTTTGGTTGGGGTTGCATTTTCAATCTCTTTGAATTTCACATAAGTTACGCCTGTCTGATAAGACATATTTCCATTTGAAGAACAGTAGACAATATCTGGCGTTACACAAACACTTGTCCCATCGCTCCAAGTTGTTCCTCTTCTCACGAATATTTTAAAACAATACTCTGTGCCATTAGTAAAACCTGTAATGGCCTTTGAGTTGGCTGTTCCTTTATAGACAACTTGATTCGCTGAAGAATAGATATCGTTCGCAAGATAGCTACTTCCATCACCTGATGGTATGAAGACAACAGTTCCTTGATTGGCCACTATGAGAACCTCATCAAAACAACTTGCTGCACTATTGTGTGTCCAATTAAGTGTTACCTGTCCATTGGATGGTGTTTCAACAAATGATTTCACATCATCCTGTGCAGAGACACCCAGCGCCCTACTAGCAGCAGTACCGGCAGCAAATCTTCTCAAAGAACCGCCCTCCTGATATGCCAACACCATAAAGGAGTAAGCTGTATTTTCTGTAAGACTGGAAATATCCACGGACGTCGCATTTCCTTTGTATAATAATTTGCCTAAAGTTGTAGGCGTTGCATTATTGGTTGCAACGGAATAGTTACTATTTGCATTGGCATAATCTGTTAGCGCTGTTGTGGGCGTTCCAGCAGGTGTAGTTGCCCCGGTCACTGCGAACAACATATACCCCGTTGGTACTACGCCACTAGCAGGAGCAGTCCAAGATATAGTTCCACCACCATCTGTCAAACAAGCTTTTGTGGCCGTCACATTATTTAATGTTCCAGAAAAAGCAGTTGTGAAAGTCTGAACACCTCCGTAAGTGTAAGTCGTACCGTTATAAATATATGCTTTATAACTGTATGATGTCCCGTTTGTTAATGAGGCCAATGCAGTATTAAAGGTACCAGTTGCTACACTTGCAACCATTACTTTTGTCACCCCGGCTCCAGCAATTAAAGGATCATTATTCATCGAGGTAGCAGAATAAACAAAACCTTTCTCAATACTTGCAGGGCAAGTTCCTACAGCGGTAACATTACCATTTAATGTTGCTGCAGTACCTGTAATTACCGTTGCAGACGTAGTACCAACTGCTTGCGCAACAGGTGTTAAACCTGTACCAGTAAGCAAATTTGTGATTGTAGGCTGCGAACTAGCGATTGAAATCGTAGAACTCATTATTCCAGAAGAAGCAGGCGTAAACGTTACAGTGTAAGTTGTAGAAGCACCTGGTGCAAGCGATGTTGCAGGTGCTCCTCCCACTACAAACTCGGTATTGTTAGAGGAAACATTAATACCCGTTACGGTAGCTACACTGTTATTGGTAAGCGTGTAAGTAATTGGCGTGGTCGATACACCTGCACAACTGCTTCCGTGTGCTAAAGTTCCTGTAACTCCTAATGCAGGCAATGTTGTAAACGTTTGAACAGCACCATAAGTATAGTTTTGGCCAGTTCTGACAAATGCTGTGTAGGAATATTGTGTAGAGGAAATTAATCCGTTAGGTGTACTGGTAAATGCGCCAAGATTATTATCATTAATATTAATAGTACCAGTAAGAGGACCACCAGCAGTTGGGTTGGCATTTTGTGATGTTTGTGAAATTACAAATCCTTTATAGTCTATTGAAGGGCAACTTCCAATAGAAGTTACTGTACCATTCAACACCCCAGATCTGGCCGTAATAGCCCCAACCGTATTGGTTGTTACTGCTCCTGCAGTAGCAGCTGTTCCAGTACCTGCTAAATTACTTGTTGGAGCATTACTTCCAGATGTAGTGCTTGCCACAGTAACTGTTGCCGTCTTTGCCCCGGCTGTAGTGGGTGTAAAAGTTACCGTATAAGTTGCAGTACCACCACTAGCTGGAATGCTTGTAGAAGATAATGCGCTTACAGCAAATTCAGGGTTGTTGGATACCACATTAATTCCTGAAGCAGCAGTCCCAGTATTGATTATAGTATATTGTACTGAAGTTGCTGGCGTACCTAGACATACAGCACCGTGATTAGTTGGGGTTCCGGTAATTGTAAGATTTGGAGATGTTGATGGAACTTCTTTATATAGATACACGGCAGCTTGACCAGATGCGTAACTTGAAAAAATTGAACTAACTGAATTATGTCTAATAATATTTCGACCATTAGTATTTATCGAAGTGACAGCAGTAATGATTGCAGCATTTGTATTAAAGCTTATTGAATAGGTAGCTGAAGGATTCGATTTCAAATGATTATTACCAGTACCACCTACATCTGGTCCCAAATTTATATTGTTTACTGCATCGTATAAAACCCATGCACCTGATGAACCATTTAATGTGATTTCAAAAGCTCCACTTCCAGCGGGGGCTGTTGAAGGAGTAATTGTCAGATTTCCTCCAGTCACAGTCGTAGCTGTTGTCTTAGTTCTATTATTTGTAGATTGAGAGCCTAACAAATTAACGCTACCTGAACTACCATTTGCAATTAAATACTTATTTCCTACAGTCAAATCGCCTGTTGAAGTAACAAGAGAATAAGTTTTCTGCCCCAATCCTCTCACGAATGTCAGCATAAAAAGTACAACGAACACGGTTCTATGGAAGAACGAAGAGTAAATCTTTTCTCATTTGTGTTAAATTTTTTTTTCGAAGGCAAATGTAAACTATTTATTGAATTCTTTGCAATTTGTTTAAAAATTTAACATTAACGTAATCAATTAACCAAACCATTGTTTAATATTCACTGAATAGCAATAAAGTTTTTCACATCTCAAATACCTTAAAACAGTGGTTTTTTCTTAAAAATAATACGTCCGAGTTCAAAGAATGATATGAATAATATCTCATAGCTTGTGGAATAATCGATTTTGTGGTTAACTTTTTTTGTTAAAACCTTACTTGATCACCATCATCTGACTATGCAGATTCTCGATATGCAGGATTCTGGAGAACGGACTGCTGATGTTTTTCAACTCTTCTTTAGCGTGGATGTAGGTGTATCGGGAAGCGATATTGTACATATTGGAGACCAGTACCAACCAACATTCTTTGGCTTTGGAATTATAAAGTTTGTACTTGCTGTTCTTCTTTTCAATCACTTGGCGGATCTTCTCGGAATGTAGCTCATCGAACAAGGAAAAACGGTACTCCAAAAACAAAAGAACGCCCTTATGATGGGGCGTTCTTCTGATATGTTTGACAAATTTGGTATTCTTGTTATTGGTGATCGCGGACGATATTTCTTTGATCAATTGCTCTGGCTGCTGGTAAAAATCCTCCTGATGATAATCGATGCTGAGGTAATAGATCCCGGAAAGACTTTTGTAATCCGAAAGCAAAGCTTCCACTGTTCGAAAGATATGATTGATGTAACTTTCCTTTTTCTTGAGTTCAAAATGATTGATGATCTCCGAAACCTCAACACCGATGCTTTTTCCTTGATAATTGATGATGAAATCCGGACTCTCGCCTGTCAGATTTTCGATTTCTATATCTGGATAATGAGCAAATAAAGTACTGAGCAAAAGGAGCTCTGTCTTCTTCTGATATTCCTCCCGCTCGTGCAGATTGGCACTGCCGATGGTGTCATACCACTTTACCAGATTGTCCGATCTGCCGGTTTTGGAAGCCATACAAACGTCCAAATTCTTCTGAAGGTCTTCACAATATATCATCTTGATTTTATTAGAAATTAAACCTGTTTAAATTTAATAAATAATTGATTACAAAACACTTATATGAATTAAATTTAATAATAAAGAAAACAAAAACAAGTAGAAAGAATAAAGGTAAAGAACCGATACAAAATCAGTAAAGCTTCACAAACAAGCAATGACAGTGGAATTCCTGATCGGATAAATGAATTTTTCCACATTATAATCCCGTAACTGACTGTACAAAAAACTAATTGTTATATTTGCAGCCGTATAGACAAGACCTTAAAAATAATAATACGAATGGATTTTAAAAACTTCAAGATGCCCTACAGCATCAATCCAGATTACACCAAGAAAACAGCTTATTTCTCCATGGAATTTGCGATAGACCAAGCGCTTAAGATCTACAGCGGTGGTTTGGGATTCCTTGCAGGTTCTCATATGAAAAGTGCTTACAATTTGAAACAGGATTTCGTGGGAATCGGGATCTTGTGGAAATATGGTTACTACGACCAAAGCAGAAATATGGATCAAACCCTGAATCCGATCTGGACCAAGAAAATGTACAGTTTCTTAGAAGATACGGGCATCAAATTCCAGATCGAGATCCACAACGCTCCGGTTTGGGTAAAAGTTTGGTATTTGGCTCCAGAGACTTTCAAAACTTGTCCAATGTTCTTCCTGAGCACAGACGTTCCTGAGAACGATCACCTGTCAAAAACCATTTGCCACAAATTATACGACGCCAACGAATCTACCAAAGTGGCGCAATACATCCTTCTTGGAAAAGGTGGTGCAAAACTTTTGGACGAAATGAATTTTGAAAGAGAAGTTTACCACTTGAATGAGGCGCACGGATTGCCGGCTGCATTTTATCTATTAAGAAAATATGGTGGCGATCTGGATAAAGTGAAAGAAAAATTGGTCTTCACAACACACACACCAGAAGAAGCAGGAAACGAAAAACACAACATCCACCTTTGCCACGATATGTCCTACTTCTGCGGATTGACAATCGATGAGGTCAAAACCATCGAAGGCGTTCAGGATGACAGGTTCAACCACTCGCTTTGTGCTTTGAGAATGGCGAGAGTTGCGAATGGCGTTTCCCAGTTGCATGGTGTAGTTTCCAGAGAAATGTGGAACAAGTATCCGGGCATCTGCGAGATCAAATCGATTACCAACGCTCAGGAATTCAAATATTGGTCGGACAAAGCACTTTATCAACATAAAGAGGATGGCGACAACGAGGAATTTGATATCAGAAAAGCATACCTTAAGAAAAGAGCTTTCCGTATCGTTGCAGACCAGAACGGAAATATGTTCGACCCGAAAGTCCTTACCATCGTTTGGGCAAGACGTTTCGCAGGTTACAAAAGAGCCGATCTACTTTTGGCAGACAAAGAGCGTTTCAGAAAAATGCTATCTAACAAAGAACATCCGGTGCAGATCATCTGGGCAGGAAAACCTTACCCGATGGATTACGGCTCAATTTCAACTTTCAACAATTTGGTTGAGGAAAGTAAGAATCACAAAAACATGGCCGTCCTTACAGGCTACGAATTGTCATTAAGCAAAGCTTTGAAGCAAGGTTCGGACATTTGGTTGAATAATCCAAGAGTTCCAAGAGAAGCTTCCGGAACCAGTGGAATGACCGCTTCTATGAATGGATCCGTCAACCTATCGACTGATGATGGCTGGATCCCGGAATTTGCGAAACACGGCGAAAACTCATTTGTAGTGCCTAAAGCGGATTACGACAACTGGCCAACGATAGAGCAAGATAATTTTGACCTCAATAATCTTTATGATGTTTTGGAAAAAGAGATCATCCCTGCTTATTACGAAAAGCCAGACCAATGGAGAAAGATCGTCCACACTGCGATGGATGATGTAAAGATCCAATTTGGAAGTGATAGAATGGCTGATGAATATTACAAGTTGTTGTATTAATTCCTCGCCTAGATAAATTACTTAAGCCTTTCGGATTTTCTGAAAGGCTTTTTTATTTGAATTAATTTTTTAATTTAGTTTCTAGAAACACACCGATCATGATCTTCGATTTTCTTTTCCCAAACCGCTGTCTGGATTGCAATCAATTGATTGACAAGAATGAGATCGTTTGCGAGATCTGCAAAGACAATATTCATTTTTCCCATCATCAATTCTCAGAAAATAATGATTTGAAGGAAAAGGTTTCTCTCCTTTTCCCTGTTGAAAATGCATTTTCATTGATGCTGTATGAAAAGGAAAGTCTAGCGCAAAAGATCATTCATCAATTGAAATATAACCATCGGGAAAAGATCGGGAAGAATCTCGCAGAATGGGCCATCGAGAAATTAAACTTCGAAGATAAAAAGCCAGATCTGATCGCTACAGTTCCACTCCATCCCAAAAAACTAAAACAAAGAGGCTACAATCAACTTCATATTTTTGGAAATGAATTGGCAAAGCATTTTCAAATTCCAATCAGCCATTCTCTTCTTCAACGAATAAAACATTCCAAAGCGCAAGCAAAGAAAGACCAGAACGAACGCCTGAAAACAAAAAATGCCTACCAGCTGACCGAAAAGATCCATGATAAACACATATTATTGATCGATGACGTTTACACCACCGGAAACACAAGCTCAAATATCGCTTGGGAAATCCTACGCAATTCCGAAAATGTGAGAGTCAGTTTATTGGTGATGGCAATGGACATGTAAATATAAATAAATGGTTGATAGATGATAATTGATGAGTGATCGATCATCATCTATCATTTATCGTTTATAATATTTATCTCTGTAGTTTTTCGCCATAAGACAAATCGCCTGCATCGCCCAAACCTGGTGTGATGTAGCCTTTTGAAGTCAGACTTTCGTCCAAAGCACCGATCCAGATATTTGCTTCAGGATAAGCTTTTTGGATGGTTTCTACACCTTGCCTGCTTGCAATCGCGGCAACGATATGGATTGAAGTTGGTTTTCCATTAGTCAAAAGATCTTTGATGGCTTCAATGAGTGAAGCGCCGGTTGCCAACATTGGATCAGCTACAATGAGTGGACGATTGTCCAATTTCGGGCAAGTCAGATAATCTTGTTTGATGGAAAAATAATCGTTGATGTCATGTTTTCTATAAGCAGCTACAAATCCGCAATCTGCTTTATCAAAATAATTGAGAATCCCTTGGAATAATGGAACGCCAGCTCTAAGAATCGTGGTGATCACTGGTTGTGTTTCGATTTCTTTTACGGCGATCTTCTCAAGTGGCGTGGTGATCTCTATGTCAATGAAATTCAAAGTTTTGCTGATCTCGAAAGCGGCAATTTCGCCGATGCGTTCCATATTTCTTCGGAATTTTAAACGGTCATTTTGTACCTCAACATTTCGAAGGTCATTGATCCAGGAATTCACTAGTGAGAATTCTTCTGATAAAACTTTTAGCATTTCGTCTATTTTGTGGGTAAATATCGTAAAAATTTGGAAACTGTTTAAATTTGGTTTCAAATTATTTTAAATGAAATTCATTATCTAATGATATCTTGATTGTTACAGGTCGCTCCTCTGGAGCTTTGTCGTATTGTTGATTTCTGTTCTATTAACAGGTCGTCGCTCTGCGACTTTTTTAGAATAGCTTTTTAATAATACGAATTTTTAAATCTTGAAAGATGATGGAAAACCTCAACCTAGCCCCGATAGGAACGGCATCCTTTTTTGTTTTTCTGTGGCTCACGTGGTTTGGAATGACAAATGTTGAGAAAAACAAAAAAGATATAGTGGATAGCGGGTTGGAATGGTGAATAGAAGTTGAAACGTGATGCTCCTAAAATAAAAAACCCTCTCGAAGTTTGAACTAAGAAAGGGTTGCTTTTTATTTTTGTCTGAAGTAGATCTCGATCGGAACTCCGGTGAAACCAAAGTTTTTACGAAGTTGATTTTCAGTGAATCGCTTGTAAGGCTCCTTCACATATTGCGGAAGGTTGCAGAAAAATACGAACTGTGGCGATGGTGTTGGCAACTGCACACAATACTTGATCTTGATATATTTTCCTTTGTTGGATGGCGGTGGCATTGCTTCGAAGATCGGCAACATCACTTCATTTAGTTTGGAAGTTTTGATTTTCTTTTTACGGTCTTCGTAAACGACCATTGCCATTTCTACGGCTTTCAGGATCCTTTGTTTCGTAAGAGCAGAAACGAAAAGAATGGGAATATCATTGAACTGACCGATTTTGTCTCTGATGGATTGTTCAAAATCACGGATCGTGTTGGTGTGTTTGTCCTCGATGAGATCCCATTTGTTGACAAGTATCACGATTCCTTTTCTGTTCTTCTGAGCCAGTCCGAAGATGTTCATATCCTGAGATTCCCAACCTTGCGTGGCATCAACCATCAAGATCACGACGTCGGAATACTCGATAGAACGGATGGATCTCATTACCGAATAGAACTCCAGATCTTCGGAAACTTTTGCTTTACGACGCATTCCAGCCGTATCTACCAACACAAACTCGTGTCCGAATTTGTTGTACAACGTTTGGATACTGTCTCTTGTAGTTCCGGCAACATCGGTAACGATATTTCTTTCCACATCGAGAAGTGCGTTCGTCATTGTAGATTTTCCTACGTTTGGACGACCTGCGATGGTAATTTTTGGTAATCCTTCGAATGGATCTTTGTAATCCGTTGTCGGGAAATCTTTAACCACCTGATCCAGCAATTCTCCAGTTCCTGAACCTGTTGCTGAAGATAAAGTAAAATATTTTTCAATGCCTAATTGGTAAAACTCGGTTGCAGGAAGTTCCTCTTTCGAAGAATCTACTTTGTTTACCACCAAGTATAAAGGTTTGTTTGATTTTCTTAATAATTCGAAGATCTCCTGGTCTGTGTCTGTAAGTCCGTCGTCAACACTTACCATAAAGATGATGGAAGTTGCTTCGTCTACAGCCAACTGAACTTGCTTGCGGATCTCCACCTCGAAAACGTCGTCTGTTCCTACGTCATAACCACCTGTGTCAATAACGGTAAAATCAACGCCGTTCCAGTCAGATTTCCCGTAATGACGGTCTCTGGTAACGCCGGCAGTAGAATCTACGATGGCTTCTCTTCTTTCTAATAATCGATTAAATAATGTGGATTTTCCTACGTTGGGACGCCCAACGATTGCGACAATATTTGACATAAATTTGTTTCTTGGTCTCAGCTCAGGTTAAGAATCATTGAGCGTAAGACTTGGTTAAGAATGGGTTACTTCGACTTTCGAAGCCCAAAATTTTTGCAAATGTACGAAAATTGTGGCTTGGTTGGGTTGAAAGTTTTGAGTTGAAGAGTGTTTGATTTAATTCTAAAATTTTGAATGCAAAGTCTGCTAAGATTTTCTGTTTTATTGAAAATATTTTGAGGTTCGCAAAGACACTTCGACAGGTCCAGCATAAACAACAACCTCATCAAAGATCTTCATGTTTTAAATAGAATAGTTTATCCGAATCAGTGAACTTGAATCTTTATACCTTTGCCCTGTTTCTTGATTTTAACTTTTGGACGAGAATTTGTTATATCTAATTTAAATATAAACTATGAAAAAAGTATTAATTGTTCTCTTGGTGGCTTTTATAATGATCCAGTTCTTTCAAATTGACAAGGTGAATCCTGCAACCAATGACGGGATGGATTTTATTAAAATTAAAAACACGCCTGAACCGATTGCAAACATTATCAGAAACTCTTGCTACGACTGTCATTCGAACGAAACCAAATATCCGGCTTACAGTTACACACAACCCGCCGGTTGGCTTTTGAAAAATCATATTGATGAAGGCAGACTGGAACTTAATTTTTCAACATTTGCAACGTACGATGCCAAGAGACAAGCACATAAGTTGGAAGAAGCTGCTGAACAAGTTGAGCAGAAAAAAATGCCTCTGGAAAGTTATACACTGGGACATCCGGATGCAAAACTGACAGATGAGCAAAGAAAACAATTGGTCAATTATTTCAGAATGATCCAAAAACAGATCCAACAAGCCAACGCCTTATGACAAACGAAATATCAGCAAGTTTCAAAGACAAAAACATCGTTTTCTACGATGGCGAATGTGGATTCTGCAACCATTGGGTGCAATGGATCTTGGAAAAAGATAAAAATGACAAGTTCTTGTTCTCCTCATTACAATCCAAATTTGGACAGAGATTCTTGAATGAAAGAAATCTTCCTAATGAAGTTTTTGACACACTTTATCTTTGGAAACCCGACAGTTTTTATTTGACCAAATATCAGGCAATCTTGGAAATTGCTTCAGAGATTGGTGGAATTTATTCTTTGGCTTCGATTGGAAAAATACTTCCGGATGCAATTGGGAATCAATTTTATAATCTCGTTTCCAGAAATCGTAAAAAGCTGGCTGCAAACCAATGTTTTTTGCCGAGTGCTGAACAGAGGAAAAAGTTTATTGAGTCTTAAATAAAACAAAAAAACACGTAATATATTTTTACAATATATTTGAAGTAAATAATTAACTAAAAATTGACATTACGAAGTATAATCAATAGACCTTTATCAATTATTTTTCTCTATTTTGCATCTGTAAAGGAAATCTATTGAAAAGTCTCTATTGTTTATGGTTTTTTTTGTTGTCTTGGGTGACTGTGTTTTCCCAAACCGTCGACATCGACAATCGTCTCGAAATCAATCAAAAAATAGAGAACATCATCCTTCAGAATAAAGATTTTGGCAAAGATACAATCAAACTCAAATCCTATCTATCACCACTTTTAAGATCGTCTGACAAAAGGTTACAGTCTGTTTATTACAATCTACTAGCGAACGGCGTTTCCAAAGCTATCGACAAAGTCAATCCCAGAAGTGACCAATATTATAAAAAATCTATTGAAACGGCGAAAGTTGCCAACCACTCTGGATTAGAAATATGGGCGCTGGTGAACTATGCGTTTTATCTGTATGATTATACTAAAATGTCGGAAGCTCTTGAGATCTATATGGATGCTGACCAAAAGATCCATAGGACCAATCCCGAACAACTTATTTTCCCCAGCCATTGCTACAAGAACCTGGGTTTCTTTTTCGGGACAATTGGTGACACCAAGGAAGCAATCAGTTATCTGAAGAAAGCGGCAAAATACGCCCAGCCGAATTCACGAGAAATGGCGATGATAAAAGACAATCTCGGTTATTATCACATTAGTCTCAATGAGTTTGAAAATGCGGAAAAATACCTTTCCGAAGCGGGAAACATTGCTTTCCAGATCAAAGATTACGAACGATATGCTAAAGTTCTTGGTAATTATGGAAGCTTGAATTACAAGCAAAAAAATTATCCTGCTGCAATCAACTTTTTTCAACAAGACCTTAAATATTCTAAGCAATCAAAGGCTGACAAAAATACGATGTACTGCCTGATAGAACTAAGCAAGGCACTAATAGACAACAATCAGATCACGGAAGCTAAAGATAACCTTAACGAATCCATCAGCTATGCGCGCTCCAAATCGTATTACATGAAATTCGAGAAGGAGATCGAAGAACTTAATCTAAAGATAGCTGTAAAAGAAAAGAATGTTCCTAAAGAATTACTTTCCAGAAGAAGATTGGACCAACTGGATGATTCCCTAGCTTATCTGGATAGTCAGAAAAATCTGGATCGAAATAATATTCTGGCTCAGAAAGAACGCTACTCTAGCAAACTAAGTCTTGCGAATGCGCAATATGAAAGAGAGCAGCTCAAAACAAATGCTTTCATCGTGATCGCTATTCTACTTTTGATCTTGATCATTCTCATCATCTTCATCAACAAAAGACAACAGCACAGCCGAAAGACCAGATACGAAAGAAAAGTGCTTCAACTTCAGCTGGAAAAACTAACCTCCGAACAGAAGTTGAGTGATGCTCATTTTACATTGGATTCCATGAATGTCTATCTTACTGAAAAAAATCTACAGATAGAGCATCTTAATAAAGAAATCCATCGGGTTCAAAAGCAATCTTCCTACTCTATTTTGGAAAAGGAAGAGCAAAAATTACAGACGTTGCTAGACTCACATCTGATGACCGATGAGAATTGGCAAAAATTCAAGAAGGCGTTTCAGAATGAGCAGTCTTTTTTCTACAACCAGCTGATTTTGGATTTCCCAGACCTTACAGAATCTAATTTGAGGATCATCCTTCTGTCCAAGCTCGGACTGTCTAATCCCGACATTTCTTCACTACTTGGCGTGACACTAGATGCAATAAAAAAAGCCAAGCAAAGACTACGAAAAAAAATTGGCTCAGATTATGATTCTATCTTGTCAGGAATTTAAATTCCATTTTCATTTCCTAAGCTATTTCTATCAAAATCAATTATACTCAATTGGTTTTCAAAAATTGTAAGTTTATATTTTTATATTTGCACATTATGGATTATAATACCGACAGAACACAACTATTAATGCCCGAATATGGGCGCAACATACAGCAGCTGGTGGAGCATTGCAAAACCCTGCAAACCAAAGAGGAAAGAAATGAGATGGCGCTTGCCATCATCGAGTTTATGGGGCAGAGAAATCCACATCTTCGCGATGAGGAAAACTACAAGCACAAACTTTGGGACCATTTGTTTATTTTGGCAGACCACAACTTGGATGTAGATTCTCCCTATCCGGTACTTTCCGCTGACGATCTGATAACGAAACCTAGAAAAATGGATTATCCTTCTTTGGATAACGCCTACAAGTTCTACGGGAAAAGCATCCTGCAATTGATAGAAAAAGCAATTGCACTGGAAGAAGGCGACGAGAAAGAAGCCTTGACCCACGTGATCGCCAACAATATGAAAAAGTCCTACAATGTTTACAACAAAGAACACGTGCAGGATGATGTGATCTTCCGTCATTTAAAGGAACTTTCGAATGACAAATTGGACCTTACCACTTTGGAATCTCTGGAAAGAAGCAAGATCTACTACGCAGCCAACAGAAACAATAACAACCGGAACCCAAACAACAACAGCAGGAACCCCAATCAAAATAATAACAACAACAGAAGGAATAACTTCCAAAACCATAAAAACAAGAGAAAATAATGAGTAATGCGTTCGAAATAAGAGGAGGAAAAAAACTAAGCGGAGAGATCACACCACAAGGTGCGAAAAATGAAGCTTTACAGATCCTTTGTGCTGTTTTGCTGACTGAAGATGAAGTGCGAATCAGCAATATTCCGGATATTAAAGATGTCAACAAATTGATCGACATCTTACAGGACTTTAATGTAAAAGTTACCAAAAACGGAAAAGGAGATTACACTTTCAAAGCTGATGAAGTCAATTTCGATTATATAAAATCTCAGGAATTCAAGAAAGATGGCGCAAAATTGAGAGGCTCTGTAATGATCCTGGGTCCGATGTTGGCCAGATTCGGTGAAGCTTATTTACCAACACCTGGAGGAGACAAGATCGGGAGAAGACGTTTGGACACGCATTTCCAAGGTTTTGTGGAATTGGGAGCAGAATTTACTTATGATGAGGATGAAGCTTATTATTCTCTAAGAGCCAAAGAACTGAAAGGAAAATTCATTCTTCTAGAAGAAGCTTCTGTAACCGGAACGGCAAACATCGTGATGGCAGCCGTTTTGGCAAAGGGTAAAACCAGTATTTATAACGCTGCGTGCGAACCTTACCTTCAGCAACTGTGTAAGATGCTGAACAGAATGGGCGCCAACATTACAGGAATTGGATCAAACCTTTTGACTGTAGAAGGTGTTGAAAAATTACACGGAACAGACCACAGAATGTTACCAGATATGGTAGAGATCGGTTCTTGGATCGGTTTGGCAGCAATGACCAAATCGGAGATCACCATCAAAGATGTGAACTGGAATGAGTTGGGCGTGATCCCAAATACTTTCAGAAAACTAGGAATTGAATTGGAACAGAGAGGCGACGATATCTATATTCCGTCCCAAGAAAATTATAAGATCCAAAAATTTATCGATGGATCCATCTTGACAGTTTCAGATGCACCTTGGCCAGGCTTTACGCCAGATCTATTATCTATTATTTTGGTGGTCGCAACTCAGGCCAAAGGTTCTGTTTTGATCCACCAAAAAATGTTCGAAAGCCGTTTGTTCTTCGTAGATAAATTGATCGATATGGGCGCGCAGATCATTCTTTGCGACCCGCACAGAGCAACTGTAATCGGAATGAATCAGGAAACGCCTTTGAGAGGAACTACACTGGTTTCTCCAGACATTAGAGCAGGAAATGCACTATTGATAGCGGCTCTTTCCGCAGAAGGAAAATCAATCATTCAAAACATCGAGCAGATCGATCGTGGTTATGAAAACATCGACGAAAGACTGAGAGCAATTGGCGCAGACATCAGAAGAATCGAACAGTAATTGCTAATTCTAAGTTGTCAGTTGACAGCTTATCATTTATAAAAAATTAAAGGAAGCTCATTATGAAGCTTCCTTTGTTTGTTGTAGGACTGGTATTTTGCAACTCATCAGTTTATATTCACCAAGGTAATTTTCAATCTTATCTATTTCGTCATCCGTTATATTCAGAAGAAGTTTTACGTTGCCGAAGTTATTGCCATTCAGATATTCGATATGGGCGTTCACGATCTTGTAGCTGACCTTGTAATGGTTGTAGATCGTGTAAAGCAGGATGTCGAATCTTATTTTACCATTCAGTTCTATTTCCAGGATTATTTCCTTTGCGGGCTTGTGAAAGAAGCCTCCTTTCTGCGTTTCTTGTGGATAGATCATAATTGAATATTTTTTTGGTGAGTTGATTTGTTATTTAAATTTATTTTGGATGGGAATCACAATGAATTGATAAAGATAGCAGCCGACGCAAACTTTGAAAAAACTTTCCAGACTTGCTAAGATGATCAGCAGAAATCCCACTGCGAAAGCTGAATCATAGTATCCATTAAGCATTAGTAAAAAAACTAACAATGTAAAAAGAGAACCCAAGGTCGCCGCAAATCTTTTCGGTGCAGCGAAGATTGGTTTCGCCTTCCATCCAAATATTTTCGAGATCGATTTTGAAAAAAGGGCTAAAGGAGAAATTGATAAGCCTAAAGCCCTCATAATAAAATCAAAAACTAAGAGTAATACCAAATACGGCCACTTGAAAAAAAGGGCGACCGCAAGAACAATGACTACAAAAAATGCCGTTGATCTAACTGTATTTTCGTCCGTGTAGAATTTATTTGATTGATCCATTGTTCCTAAAATTTTTAAATAAAAAAAGCTCTACCGGAAAGGTAAAGCTTATGACATATTCTCTCCTATCCAATGATCTACTTGGAGTTACACATTATGATTTGAGAGAAGATGCGGTTCATTTAATTCTAATTCTGTTGCAAATATATAAATTATTTAATTCCCACCAAATAAGTATGAATTAAATTTAAAAAAATTTTATTTGAGTTCTCCGATCTTACTCAATTTTTCAGAAGCCGCTAAACCATTTGGATTACAACCAGGTTCGCCTTCTGGAACTTTCAAGTTTTTATCCTGATAGAATTTTTCCCAAAACGCATTGGTTTTATTTGTTTTTGGATCGATGAAAGTCATTGGTTCCAATGTGAAAATCTGATTCGCACGAAACGCTCTCTCCACAAAATCCGAGCAGTAATAGGAATGATCATCCAGAATATAATTGAAGTTATAAGGCTTCCCAACCAAAGTTTCTGCCTTCGAAACCGAATTTGGAATTGCAGATTTGTATTCAGATTTCAAACGGTAAACATCAATTTTTTGTCCTAGTTTGGTCTGTTCTTTTAAGAAGTGATTCAGTTTCTGTTTCTGAGAACCTCCTTTTGGAGTAGCGTGAAGCACATACAAATTGTCAGATTCTTTCTTCACGATTCCGATATGGTCATAGGAAGTTTTCTTTTCCGTTTGCGTCACATTGTTGATCGCGCCAGACAATCCTGTTTCCACAGCTGGCACAAAAAGCAGATCTCCGTTTTCCAAAATTGAGGTATTGTAAGTTTTACAACTTAATGTCAAAAAGAACAGAAAAAGTAAAACTGATTTTTTCATAGCTGCAAATATAATTGAAGATTCAAATTACAGGAAACATTTACTTGTTAATTTTTTGGGCAGCTATTTCCGTCTTCCACTCCCAATCTTTTTTGCTCACGTTTTCAGTTTAGTTGAACGCATTGACCAAGCAAAAAAGGATTTCCGTTCAAGCCGGGCTGCAGCTTCGCCATAATCACGATTTGTCATCAAATCACATTCTTTCGAATTTTGAAAACTATCAACTGACAACCAAAAAATCACTATTTTTGTACCTCAAAGTCAATAAACAATGCCGAAAATATCTCAGCGCGCTCAACATATGCCCGCGTCTCCAGTTAGAAAATTAGTTCCATTTGCAACAGCCGCAAAACAAAAAGGAATCAAAGTGTATCATCTCAACATTGGTCAACCCGATATCGAAACACCTGAAACTGCGCTGGATGCAATCAAAAATAACCACCTAAAAATCTACGAATACGCACTTTCCGAAGGTAATTTGGAATACAGAACTGCGCTTAGAGATTATTACCATTCTCTAGGATTCACAGACCTTACAACAGATAATTTCATCGTGACAAATGGCGGTTCAGAAGCTTTGAACTTTGCCATTTCCACGCTTTGTGATGATGGTGATGAGATCATCATTCCTGAACCTTATTACGCGAACTACAATGGTTTTGCAGGAACTTTCAACATCAATATCGTTGCTGTTCCTTCGACTATCGATACAGGATTTGCTTTGCCAGCAATCGAGGAATTTGAGAAAAGAATTACAGATAAAACGAGAGCAATTGTCATCTGTAATCCTGGAAATCCAACTGGATATTTATATTCAAGAGAAGAACTTGAACAATTAGCTGTGATCGCTAAAAAACACGATATCGTCATTATTTCTGACGAAGTGTACAGAGAATATGTTTACGACGGCGAGAAACAGATCTCCATGTTCGAATTCCCAGAAGTTGCAGACAACGTCATCGTCATCGATTCAGAATCCAAAAGATACTCAATGTGTGGGGCGAGAATTGGTTGTTTGATCACACGTTCCAAAAAAATCCACGATGCTGCGATTCTTTTTGCCCAAGCAAGATTGAGTCCAGTTCTTTTGGGACAGATCGCTGCAACCGCCGCGCACAAAAACGATGCAGAATATATTGCAAAAGTAAGAGAAGAATACAAACAGCGCCGTGATCTTTTGGTCGGATTATTGAATGAGATTCCTGGTGTGATCTGTCCGAAACCAAAAGGTGCCTTCTATTGTGGTGTAGAATTGCCGGTTGATGATACAGAAAAATTTGCACAATGGCTTTTGGAAAGTTATTCCAACAACAACGAAACCGTTATGGTTGCGCCAATGGGTGGCTTCTACAGCGAGCCTGAATTGGGAAAGAAACAAGTGAGAATCGCTTACGTTTTAAAACAAGAAGACCTGAAAAGAAGTGTGGAGATCCTAAAAGATGCAATCACGCAATACAATTCTGAATTTAATTAAAAAAAATACAATGATGAAAATAATCAAAATTGGATTCGTCCTTTCTGCTTTGACTTTCTTTTTGCTAAGTTGCAAAACGACTGCTCAAACGACTTCGGCCATCAAATCGGTTTCGTACAGACATACGATGGGACGAGGTGGTGCTACATCGATCAATGCGACAAAAGATTCTTTGGAATCATCTGCAAGAGGTGGCAGAACGGCGGAATTCCCAAGTTTTAAAAAGAAAATAAACCCGAAGGATTGGACAAAATTGGTGGCAGGACTTGATATTTCACTTTTGGAAAAAACCCAAAGTGGAGAAATACGTGGACATTATGACGGTCCAGATCAGATCTTCACCATCGTAACAGATTCTAAAGAATATGAATTCTACAACGTTCCTGCCGAATCTCCTGGTTACAAACAATTGGAAAAACTAAAGACCGATCTGGAAAAACTACTTCCTCAATACAGATAATGACAATTCAAGAAAAAGTTTCTCTTAAATCTTACAATACATTTGGCGTAGATGCTGATGCAAGATATTTTGCCGAAGTCAATTCCGCAGAACAACTTACAGAAGTTCTAAAACACTCCAATCCTCAAAATCCCTTGCTCTTCTTAGGTGGCGGTAGCAACTTGCTTCTGACAAAAAATTTTGAAGGTTTGGCAATTCGGTTGAATCTGAAGGGAATTACCGAGCAGATCATTAATGATAATGAAGTTTTTGTCACTGCAAACGCTGGCGAAAACTGGCATCAATTCGTAATTTTCTGCTTGGAGAAAAATTATGGTGGATTGGAAAATCTATCATTGATCCCAGGGAACGTCGGAACTTCGCCGATGCAAAATATTGGTGCTTACGGAACCGAGATCAAAGATATTTTTGAGTCTTGTAAAGTGCTGAATCTGGAAACTTTGGAAATGGAAATATTTGACCTTGACAAATGCAGATTTGGCTACAGAGATTCGATTTTCAAGCAGGAAGGAAAAGGGAAATATGTCATTTTGGAAGTGACTTTCCGATTGACCACAAAAACCCACAGGATCGATGTCGAATACGGCGCCATCCAATCGGAATTGGAAAACATGGAAATCATCAATCCTACTATCCAAGATGTTTCCAAGGCGGTTATCAATATCAGACAAAGCAAATTGCCAGACCCTAAAGAAATCGGTAATGCCGGGAGTTTTTTCAAAAACCCAACAATTCCGCTCGCTCAATATGAAACTTTAAAACAGAAATTTGAAAATATCCCGGGTTATCCAAGCGGCGACTTGGTGAAAGTTCCTGCAGGTTGGCTGATAGAACAATGTGGCTGGAAAGGCAAGCAAATCGGAAATGTAGCTTCGCATAAATTGCAAGCTTTGGTCATTATCAACGCTACGGGAAACGCCACTGGAAAAGAGATTTTCGATTTCTCTACCATGATTATTGATTCTGTGAAGGAAAAATATGGGATTGAGCTGGAGCGGGAAGTGAATATTATTTAAAACATAAAAAATGAAAGTAGATATTTGGAGCGACACACGTTGTCCGTTTTGTTTCATCGGAAAAAGAAATTTTGAGAAAGCACTTCAAAAGTTTTCTCAGAATGATAAAGTCGTGGTCAATTGGCATTCGTTTCAATTGGATCCAAATATGAAAACCGATTTGAGCAAAAATCATTACGAATATCTATCTGAGGTCAAAGGTTTTCCGATGGCTCAAATTATGCAAATGCACGAAAATCTGATTCAATCTGGGAAAAATGCCGGCATCGATTTTAATTTTGATGAAGTGAAAGTTTCTAATTCTTTCAAAAGTCAAATGCTGGTTCAATTCGCGAAAGAAAAAGGAAAAGCTGACGAAATGGAAGAACTTCTTTTCGAAGCTTATTTCAAACTAGGAAAAGACATTGATGATGTTGAAGTACTTTCTGAAATCGGAGAAAAAATGGGATTTTCAAAAGATGAAATAGCAAAATCTCTACAATCCAAAGAATTATCAGAGTTAGTAAATAATGACATTACCGAAGCTTCAAATCTTGGAATCCGAGGTGTTCCGTTTTTTGTATTCAATCAAAAATATGCGATTTCCGGAGCTCAGCCAACACATTTATTTTCCGAAGTTCTGGAAAAAAGCTGGACAGAATTTTCTGAAAACGATTCCAAATTAAAAATCATTGAAGAAGGCGATTCCTGCGACGTGGAAGGAAATTGCTAATCAATAAAAACAAAAAACACAACTATGAAAATCGCAGTTTTAGGAGCCGGAAATATGGGCATTTCGTTTTCAAGGTCGTTCTTGAAATATGAATTGATAAAACCGCAAAACCTCCACCTCATCACCAGAAATGAGAACAAAAAATCCAAAATAAAAGAATCTTTCCCCGACTCGGAGATCTCAACTTTTGAGGAAATCAAAAATCTGGAGGCCGATTTGATTATCATCGCTGTGAAACCTCAGGATTTTACTTTCGTTGCGGAAAATTTGCCTTTCAAAATTTCAGAAAAATCTTTGGTTTTATCGATAATGGCGGGAATTTCTATCGAAAAAATTCAGAAACTTTTGAATCATAAATTCGTGGTTCGAGCAATGCCAAATTCCCCTACGCTTTTGGGAATGGGAATCACGGGTTACACGGCTGCAGACGGAATTTCTTTCTCAGAATTAATGAATGTCGAACGATTATTGAATTCGACAGGACGTTCAGTTTATTTGGAAGATGAGAGCCTTTTGGACGGTGTAACGGCACTTTCTGGAAGCGGACCTGCGTATTTCTATTACATCATCGATGCGATGATAAAAGCCGGGACCGAAATGGGAATCGATGAAAATCTGTCGAAATTATTCGTAAAACAAACAATGTTGGGCGCTTATCACCTTATCAATAATTCTGATAAATCTTTGGAAGAATTGATCAAAGACGTCGCATCCAAAGGCGGAACAACAGAAGCTGCGCTCAAAACTTTTGAAGAAAACGAATTGAAATCAATATTGACAAAAGGAATCTTGGCTGCGGAAAATCGTGCTAAGGAATTGAATAAATAGATTAAGTTAGAGAGTTTGAGAGTCGGAGAATTCGAGTGTGTCAGTCTGAGGCTCTCGAAGCCCAGATTCTGTAAATCCAAAACCCAATTGCAACGCCAACGGTATTCAGAATGATATCATCAATATCGAAAACACCGAGTCGTGTGAAATATTGGAGACTTTCTATCAGAATTATTGCGAAAAGAAAGTTGATGATCAAAGCTTTAAAATCGTTGAGTTTCGGAAAGATAATTCCTAGAAACCCAAAAGGTGTAAACATGATTATATTCCCGAAAACATTGATGACAATCGTTTTCCACAGAATCGTTTCCTTCACAAAGCTAAAAGTCGAAACAAGCGGTGAAAGTCTTACAATATTAAAATCATACTGACTTCTCCCGAATCCGAAAAACATCAGATACAACAGAAAAATGGTGTAAAACGGAATTGTAATTTTATAAAATTTCTGGAACATCTCTGCAAAATTACAGATTCTAATGTTCAAATTATTGCTGTTGCTGCTGTTGTTGCTGTTGTTGCTGAATTTCCAAAAATCGGCGGTAAGAATTATTATCCAAAGTCTGCTCTATCACTTTTGGATTTTCCCTCACATACATTGGCACAATCGGCAAACTGGTTTTTTCTTTGGTATTTTCATTGGTGATGATGACGGAAACGCTGAGAATGTGATTGGAAAGACCTTTGTAAGTTCCTTTCACAGGTGTACAATCGTTGAAATCTCTTCCGATCGCAATTTTGATATGACGATCGCTTACCCAGCAATTATTCGTAGGGTCATTTCCCAGCCAGCCATAACCCGGAATATAAACTTCGACCCAAGCGTGCGTTGCGCCTTCACCTCTAAGTTCCTGATTACTTGGGCTAATATATCCACTCACGTATCGAGAAGGAACGCCTAACATTCTCAACATCGCCAAAAGCAAATGGGCGAAATCCTGACAAACGCCGGCTTTAAGTTTCCAGATTTCATCAATTTCTGTTTCATAATCTGTGACGCCTTGTTTGTAGGCAAAATTCTCATAAATGTAAGTGGAGAGTTCTGTCGTGGTTTCCATCACAGACAATTCTGGTTTTGCAATATTTCTCACCGCTTCGAAAATCTCATCTTTGCTTTCAATCTTTTCCTGACGAACAAAATCCACATAAGGAAACACCTGACTTTGTTCCTTCACATCTTCCCATTGCGTTATGACATCCATATCGATGATTGGCAGCTCTATCGGATAAGTTTCCACGACCAACTCTGATTTGATCTCCAGAAAATTATGAGGTTCTACGATTGTAAATACGCCAACTTTATTAGTGAAAAAATCAAAGTAAAAATCAAGTTTAACGTTTGGAAAAAGGCTCAATTTCTGACTGATGACTTCCTGAAAATCATTACTCAAAGGCGACAGGATAATTTGATTGGCACTATCTGTAACAGGCGATGGATATTGGTATTTTGTAATATGTAAAACGTTGAAAACTGGCATTTTTATTAATAATTGATGGTTGATAAGTGATAAATGATTAATTGCTATTTGTGAGTATTTTAACTATTAGATCTTCAGAATCAATCCGAAAAAACTTTGATTAAAGACATTCACAACTTCGTAAACATCGGATTCTATTTTCGCCAGAAATTGCATTTTTTCATCTCTGCTTCTAGGATGTCTCGTGAACTGGACATTCGCAATACATTTCCCTATGAAGAATTCCACAGATTCGTCCTTTTCCTCAGCATTGCTATTGGCTTGCAAATGCTTGGCAAATTTTTCAATCTCCTGAAGACAGTAAGCTATTGAATTTGGAAACAAAGGCTCGTAAATGATCTGGTAAAATATCCTTTCCTTTTCCATCATTCCCAGATTGTTCCGAAGATAAAAATCATAACCACTGACTGAACTTAGAAAATACCGCCAGCTGGAATAATCATTATCCAAAAGGTCCTCGCCGTACAAAAGCCATTGTTTACGGATAAGATTGATGCCGTTCAGGATCCTTTCAACATATTTCCCCAACTCTATAAAACAGTAGCCAAAATCTCTCGCCACAGAATTATCAATCACGCCATAATAAACCATCGCCTGCTTTACCAAAGCATCGAAAACACTAATTGGGTCGCCATATTTAGCTTGTCGGATCAGACTTTGATCCTTCATCTGATGGTGAAAATCGTTGAGACATTGCCAAACATCTTTGTTGATATGATCCTGCGCACTTCTCGCATTTTCCCGCGCTCTGAAGATATTATTGGCGATAGAAGAATCATTTTCGATATCAAAAAGTGCTTTGGAAAGTAGATTCCCAAAACTATGGTCATTATCCTCGACCTTAATTTGATATTCATCACAAAAATTTTCCCAACTTTCTGTGGAAGCGCCGTCCTGATAAGCGATATATCTGGTATGAAAAACTTTGATCTGGAAATTGGACCGCTCCATATAACGGCTCATCCAAAAGATATTCTCTGCAACTCTACTTAACATTTTTCTGAGTTTTTGTTTTTAAGAAAAATAATTCATCATTATAATTTAATCTACGACCCAAGTATCTTTACTTCCGCCACCTTGTGAGGAATTTACGACGATGGAACCTTCCTTCATCGCCACTCGCGTCAATCCACCGGGAACGATATCGATTCCGTCTGGGCCGTACAAAGCAAAAGGACGCAGATCCACTCGTCTTGGTTGCAAAACACCATTGATATAACACGGCGAAGTTGATAGCTTAATAATTGGCTGGGCTATGTAATTTCTTGGATTCAGGTTGATCTGTTTTGTGAATTCTGCGATTTCCTCGTCAGTTGCAACGTCGCCGATCAGCATTCCGTAACCGCCACTTTCGTTGGTTTTTTTGATGACCATTTTATCCATATTCTCGATAGCGAATTTCCGTTCGTCCATATTTTCCATTCGGTAAGTTGGAACGCTTTTCAGGAGTGGTTCTTCGCCTAGATAATATCGGATCATATCGGGAACGTAAGAATAGATCGCTTTGTCATCGGCAACACCATTTCCCATTGCATTCACGATGACCACATTTCCTTTTCTGTAAGAATGATACAATCCTGGAACACCTAGAACACTCGTTTTTTGAAAGACCAATGGATCCAAAAACTCGTCATCAACTCTTCTATAGATGACATCCACTTTTTTGAGTCCTTTCGTCGTTTTCATATAGACCATATGATTCTGGATCACAAGATCGCGACCCTCTACCAATTCGATTCCCATTAATCTCGCTAAAGTCGTGTGTTCAAAATAAGCGGAATTGTAGATTCCTGGTGTGAGAAGAACGACATTTGGTTTCGCACTGATCTGTCTTCCGAGTGAGAGTAGATTTTTAATTAATAGATCAGGATAATTATTGACTTGTTTTACTTTGATGTTCGGCAAAATATTGGGGAAAAGTCGGTAACTCATTTTGCGGTTCTCGAGCATATAACTTACTCCCGAAGGCGTCCTGAGATTATCTTCCAAAACATAATAACTTCCGTCGTTGTCTCTGATCAGGTCGATTCCGCTGATGTGGGTGTAGATATCAAAAGGGACATCCACATTGATCATTTCCCGAAGATAATTCGGACAGCTGTATATTAATGACGATGGAATGATCTCATCTTTTAAAATGAATTGCTGATGATAAACGTCCTTCAGAAATATATTCAAAGCTTTCAAACGTTGCTTGATCCCGTTTTCTATAAATTCCCACTCTGCCGACTGGATGATCCTGGGAACGATATCAAAAGGAAATATTTTCTCGATACCTTCGCCGTCATTATAAACAGTGAAAGTGATGCCCTGCGTCATAAAAAGTTTTTTGGCCAGTTCACTTTTCTGGTCCATTTCGGAAACATCCAGTTTCTCAAACGAACGGATAAATTCCTGATAGTGCTTCCTAATAAACGCCTCGGACATCATCTCATCAAAAACGTTTTCCAATGGTCGATAATGGTTCAATAGATCTCCAGTCATATGACAGTTTTACATTAATTAAACTAATATATAAATTTAAAAGGGTTATTTTATTAATTTTTATATTATTTTTAATTCAAACCCATAAAACAAAGGGGTCAAATTACATGATTTATTAAAAATAATCTGAAAACACTCGTAGTGCATTATT
>NZ_LSHB01000003.1 GCF_001643375.1 Chryseobacterium sp. FP211-J200 | reverse complement strand
TTAGATTACAACTTCGATGCGTAAAAGACATAGCATTTTTCCTTTTTAGATTATCCAAACTTTTCACCTAGTCCCCAAGTTTTGAAACTGATCCAGAAAATGGCGTGCTTTTTGAAAATATGTGAGTATTTTTGAAACAAAGAAAATATAAACCAGGCATTAGACCATTTATATATTATGATTTTAATTGTTGATGATAATCAAAACAATATCTATTCACTAAAAAAGCTGCTGGAATCCAAAGATTTTCAGGTCGATACCGCAGAATCTGGTGAGCAGGCATTGGTGAAAGCCCTTAAAAATAATTACGCCCTGATCATCCTGGATGTTCAAATGCCAGGAATGGACGGCTTCGAAGTAGCAGAGTCTTTTGCAGGATACAGCAAGACCAAAGATATTCCTATCATTTTTTTATCTGCCGTGAATACTGAAAAGCAATTCATCACCCGTGGATATGAATCCGGAGGTATGGATTATGTCACCAAACCCAT
The DNA here is from genome assembly GCF_001643375.1 of Chryseobacterium sp. FP211-J200. GTDB lineage: Bacteria > Bacteroidota > Bacteroidia > Flavobacteriales > Weeksellaceae > Epilithonimonas > Epilithonimonas ginsengisoli. The sequence continues at coordinate 98,076 of NZ_LSHB01000003.1, read as the reverse complement.
TGATCCAGAAATCCTTTTGCTGAAAGTCAAAACTTTCTACAATCTGCAGGAGAATAACCTTGCGATGAAGAAAAGTCAACAGAGTCTGGAATTGGAAGTGCAAGGGAGAAGGGAAGCTCAGGTGACGATGCGGTCCGAAATAGATCATTTTCATCTGATGCTGGAAGCTTTGCCTCAAATAGCATTCACCCTTGATGGGAGTGGAGCTGTGACATTCGTCAATAGCAAATGGTATGACTATTCTTCTTCGGAAAAAGTTTTTCCAATAGCCCATCCGGATGACCATAGCATTCTTCTGGAATTCGAACGTTGCAGAAAGAAGAGAACGTCTTTGCAATTGGAAATTCGTATCAAAAATAGAGAGACTGGAGATTTCAGGTTTCACCTACTGAGGATGTCTCCCGTTTTTGATGGGAAAACCGTCAAGAATTGGGTGGGGACTTTTACAGATATAGACGATCAAAAAAAGGTCGAAAAGGAAAAGGACGAGTTTCTAAGTATTGCCAGCCACGAACTCAAAACACCATTGACCAGTATCAAAGCTTACATGCAGCTGCTAGAACGTAAACTGAAGGTCAACGAAGAGAACGCAGAAGCGAGTTACGTCACAAAGGCCTTGTCTCAAGTAGAAAAGCTCAACAGTTTGATCACAGACTTATTGGATGTTTCCAAAATTGATAACGGAAAACTCAAGATCAATAAAAAACCAACCAATTTGGATATTGTGATCAATAATGCGATCGATACTATTATCCAAACCCATAGTGATAAAGTGAAGATCACCAGGCATGGCTTCATTCCGGATATTTTGATTCCTTTTGATGAGATCAGGATCGAGCAGGTTTTGATCAACTTCCTGACCAATGCTATCAAGTATTCGCCAGAGAATAATCAAATCATTGTCACCACTTTTGTTGATGAAAATGAAGTGAGAGTAAGTGTTACGGACTTCGGGATCGGTATTCCGGATTTCAAACAGGATGCGGTGTTCAAAAAATTCTATCGGGTGGAGGAGTCTTCCCTTCAATTCCAAGGTATGGGCATTGGTCTCTACATTTGTTCAGAGATCATTAGTCAGCATGATGGAACAATTGGATTATCTAGTGTGGTAGAAGAAGGTTCTACGTTTTATTTCACATTACCTTTAAATTAATTTTATGCCGAAAAAAGTTATAAGAAATCTACAGTTCGGGATCGGATTTTCTTTATTCATATTAATTGCAAGTTCTATAGCATCTTATTGGAGCATCCAAAAACAAATGGAACATCGTGAAAATGTCTCCAAAAGCAGAAAGGCTATGACCGCTGTGAAGGATGTTTTGATCGCGCTTTTGGATGCTGAAACTGGAAACAGGGGTTTTCAGCTGACGGGGAAAGAAGATTTCTTGGAGCCTTACAACCGGAGCCTCAATGAATATTCCAAAGCAATAGAACTTGCCAAATCATTAGATCTTGATAACACAGGACAGATTGAACGTCTGAGAGGTCTAGAGCAGAATGTCGACGGGAATATGAGCAATCTGAAACAGTTTGTTCAGAATAAGCGCAACGGAATTGCAATGACTCAAGATCAAATGATGCTGAGTAAAGTTTATATGGACAAATGTAGAATTCTGGTCCATAATTTTGTTCAATTTGAAGAATCTCAACTGTCTAAAAAGAGCAAAGATCTGAACGACTCATCCAATACTACCGTTCTTTTTATTTTGTTCTCCGCACTTGCAGCCATTGGCGTTACAATATTTTTCTATGTGAAACTTAGAAATGACCTGCTTAGAAGAGACAAGCTTGAAAAAGAACTGATAGCAAAAGACTTTGAGATCTCCAACAGGGTCAATGTGATCCAGCAGGTTGCCAATAGAGTTTCCAATGGCGACTACAGCGTGAAAGTGGTAGACGATTATGACGGCGACCTAGGCGACCTCGTGGATTCACTGAATCATATGACAGATTCCCTCAAAGAATCTTTTGATAAGCTCAACAAAAGCGATTGGCATCAGAAAGGTCTGGCATTGATCAATGAAGCGCTTGTAGGAAACAAATCTGTAAGTCAGGTCACCATAGATTCTCTTAATCAATTGATAGAATATGGAAACTGTACCAATGGAGCAGTTTATCTGGTGGACGAAGGGAAATTAAGGCTTACTACAGCTTACGGGTTGGAGAATAACATGAAGCACTCCTTCGAAATTGGAGAAGGAATGGTAGGGCAGGCTTTTATTCAAAAATCGCCGAAGGTCTATAATGACCTTGATGAAAATGATTTTGCGATTTCCTTCGCAAGCGGTAAGATCAAGATCAACGCTATCATACTGGTTCCAATTATTTTGAGTAACGAAAGTATCGGGATCTTGGAACTGAGTTCAACGGTGAATTATGACCAAGACCAGATCGAATATTTCGTAGAGAGCAGCAGGAACATTGCCATCGCACTCAATGCTGCGAAAGGCCGTGAAAAGGAGCAAAGATTGCTGGAGGAAACTCAGGCACAATCTGAAGAATTACAGGTTCAGCATTCCGAATTGGAAAACCTGAATACCGAACTGGAAGCGCAGACCCAAAAACTTCAAGCCTCCGAAGAGGAATTGAAAGTACAGCAGGAAGAATTGATGCAGACCAATACAGAATTGGAAGAGCGCTCCAAACTATTGGAAGAAAAAAACCATTTGATTGCCGAACGAAATTCAGAAATTCAGAAAAAAGCTGAAGAACTTGAATTGAGTACCAAATACAAATCAGAATTCCTAGCCAATATGTCTCATGAGTTGAGAACACCGCTGAACTCAATTTTACTCTTGTCTAGATTGATGGCAGAAAATTCGGATGATAATCTAAACGAAGATCAGATAGAATCTGCAAAAGTGATCCAAAGTTCCGGAACAAGCTTATTGACATTGATTGATGAAATATTAGATCTTGCCAAGATAGAATCCGGGAAAATGTCCCTTGAATACGAAGAAGTTGCTTTGGATAATGTGTTGAAAGACCTTAAAAATCTGATGGGGCCAATAGCCAAAAACAAAGGTATCGACTTTAATATCAATATCGAAAATGATCTGGCGAAAACTATCGAAACAGACCGTTTGCGTCTGGATCAAGTTCTGAGAAATCTTTTGTCAAATGCCATCAAATTTACAAAAGAAGGAAGCGTGGATCTGAGCATCAAACAAGATCCTAAGAACGAAGATTTCGTTATTTTCTCTGTCAAAGATAAAGGCATAGGAATTCCGGAAGATAAGCAGATGGTCATCTTCGAAGCTTTCCAGCAAGCGGATGGTTCTACACAACGTAAGTTCGGCGGAACTGGTTTGGGGTTGTCCATCAGCCGCGAGATCGCAAAATTGCTGGGTGGCGAGTTGGTTCTGGAAAGTGAAGTGAATGAAGGGAGTGAGTTCAGTCTCATCATTCCAAAAGATGAAAAATCAAAAATAAACAAACTTCAGAAAGATGAGGTCTTAGATCAGGTTATTCGAGAAGAAGAGGTAGAGGAAGTGAAAAGCATCATCGATTTTAATGAATATGGGATTGCAACGCCGATCAATGATCTGCAAATTCCTGAAGATGTTCCAGATGACCGAGACAATATTGAGAATGATGATAAAGTGATCCTCATTGTAGAGGATGATACCAATTTTGCCAAGGCATTGTTGAAGTATGCGAGGCGTCAAGATTATAAAGGAATCGTGGCCGTGAGAGGCGATCATGCAATTTCTGCGGCGTTACAATATCGCCCGGCGGCTATTTTGCTGGATATTCAGCTTCCTGTGAAAGATGGTTGGCAAGTGATGGACGAGTTGAAAGCTAATCCTCAAACTAAGCCAATTCCTGTTCATATGATGTCCTCATTGCACGTGAGACAACAGAGTCTAATGAAAGGTGCTATCGATTTTATTAATAAACCGGTGGCGATGGAACAGATGACGGAGATCTTCAAAAAAATTGAGGAAGCATTGAAACGTTCACCTCAAAAAGTATTGATCGTGGAAGAAAATGCGAGACATGCCAATGCATTGTCATACTTCTTGAGCAACTTCAATATTTCCTTGTCCGTTGAGGATAACTTGGAAGACAGTGTGAAAGCATTGACCTCCGATAAAGTAGATTGCGTGATTTTGGACATCGGTCCGGCAAGAGGAAACGGTTATCAAATTATAGAATCGATAAAAACTTACGAAGGTCTGGAAAACTTACCAATCATTATTTTTACCGAACGCAATCTATCCAAGTCAGAAGAACTTAAGATCAAGCAATATGCTGATTCTATAGTCGTGAAAACGGCTCATTCTTACCAGAGGATTTTAGATGAGGTCGGATTGTTCTTACATTTGGTCGAGGAAAAAAATAGTTCTGTAGAGATCATTAGAAACAAAACTTTAGGATCATTGACAGAGGTCTTGAGTGGCAAAAAGATATTAGTGACAGATGATGATGTTCGTAATATTTTCTCGCTTTCCAAAGCTTTAGAAAAGTACAAGGTAGAAGTCGTCTTGGCGATGGATGGCAAGCAGGCGCTCGAACAGATCAAACAAAATCCTGATATCGATGTGGTCCTGATGGATATGATGATGCCAGAAATGGATGGTTACGAGACGATCCAGGAAATCAGGAAGATGCCAGCTTACAAAAAATTGCCTATCATTGCGGTCACTGCAAAATCGATGATCGGTGATCGGGACAAATGTCTGCAGGCTGGTGCGTCAGATTATATCACAAAACCTGTGGATATCGATCAATTGCTATCTTTGTTGCGTGTTTGGTTATATGAAAATTAAAAACTGTTTGAATTTTTTATGAGTAAAAAGATTTTGATCGTGGATGATGATCCTAATAATATTTTTGCCTTGAGATTGACCCTGAAAGCCCGCAAATACCAACTTGAAAGTTGCATGATGGCACATGAGGCCATCCGGATTTTGAAGGAAGATCAGGATTTCTGTGTCGTATTGATGGATATGATGATGCCGGAAATAGATGGATATGAGGCTATTAAAATAATAAGAAATACACCGGAAATAAGCAAGATGCCAATCATTGCTGTCACTGCACAAGCGATGGACGATGATCGGCAGAAATGCCTGGAAGCGGGCGCACAAGATTATATTAAAAAACCAATAGACGTCGATCTGTTACTTAATGCTATAGAAAAACACTGCTAATGCTGGAACCAAGTATCGTAAAAGATAACGAAATAGAACACCTGATAAAGGATATCTACGAATCTTACGGTTATGACTTTTCTCTCTACAGCCGGGCATCTTTCACCAGAAGGATCAATCGGATATGCATGATAGACAGATTTACCAGTTATGCTGAGCTGCGCTATCAGGTTTTGAATGAGCCAGATTATTTCAAACATTTTATCGAGGAGATCACGGTGAACGTGACCGAGATGTTTCGCGATCCACTGTTTTTCAAATCACTTCGGGAGGATATTTTGCCTCAGTTAGGAACTTTTCCTTTGATCAGGATCTGGGTGGCTGGTTGCTCTACAGGAGAAGAAGCTTACTCGATTGCAATTTTGTTGAAGGAAGCTGGACTTTATCACAAATGTCTCATCTATGGAACAGATATCAATCCTTCGGTTTTGGAAACTGCCCGAGCTGGCGTTTTCCCGATGCATCAGATGAAAACGTATTCGGAAAACTACATGCTTTCTGGAGGGAAAAAGGATTTCTCGGATTACTACACAGCGAACTATGATGGGGCAAAATTTGACAAAAGCCTTCAGGAAAAATTGATATTGTCCACACACAATTTGGTTTCGGATAGTTCATTCAATAGTTTCCAATTGGTCATCTGTCGCAATGTGTTGATCTATTTTGATAGAGAATTGCAGGAGCGCGTATTCGGTCTTTTTGATGCAAGTCTGGAGAATCTGGGTTACTTGGCTTTAGGTTCCAAGGAAACGTTGCGTTTTTCGAATTTGAGTAAATTCTATCATCAGATCGATAGTCAAAAGATATGGAGAAAAGTGGATCATAACTAGAAAACATGGAGATAAGAGATGCTAAGACAGGATTGGTCGTGATCGGAGGATCTGCAGGTAGTTTGCAGGTCATTCTGGAAATGGTCAAGAATTTGAATGCTGATCTAAGTTTTCCCATTCTGTTGGTGCTTCACCGCAAAGCACAGGCTGCAAGTATTCTACCGAATTTGTTACAACAGTTTTCTAACATTCAAGTGATTGAGATCGAAGACAAAACAGAGATCGATAACAATAAAATTTATATCGTCCCTTCAGATTACCATCTATTGTTCGAAAATAGAAAGACTGTCTCACTGGACAGTTCAGAAAAAATGAATTATTCCAGACCTTCTATCGATGTCACTTTCAGGTCGGCTTCAGAGATCTTTGGACAAAGCGTTGTTGGTGTTCTCTTATCTGGGGCAAATGCCGATGGTGTGGAAGGTTTGAAATACATCAAGAAAAATCAAGGCAAAGTGTGGATCCAGGACCCGGAAACGGCCGACGTGGATTATATGCCAAGGCAAGCCATCCAAAATGTGGAATATGATCTTATTATAAAGCCTGATGAACTGGCAAATTATATTAATCAATTAAAATAACTAACTATATATACCTAATGAATAAGATTTTAATTTTTGACGACGATGCAAGTATCCTCGAGGTCATCAGTATCATTTTTGAAGAAAATGGATACAAGGTGGAGATTTCCGAGACATCGCACGACATCATAGAGAAAGTTGCAAAGGTCCGTCCAGATGTGATCCTGATGGACAATTGGATCCCGAATATTGGAGGTGTAGAAGCTACAAAACTTCTGAAAAGTCACGAGGAATTCAAAGATATTCCTGTCATTTATGTCACTGCAAACAATGATATTGCAGCGTTGGCAGAAAGTGCACAAGCAGATGATTATGTGGCGAAACCTTTTAATCTGGAAGATCTGGAAGAGAAAGTGGCGCATTATATGAATTTGAAATAATTCTGATTTCTCAACTTCTATAACTGACAACTAAAAAACTCTTCCCGATTAACGAAGAGTTTTTTTAATTTTTATGAATGAAAATCCGGATTGATCTTTAGATCGTTCAAGTCGAGTTGAAGCTCAGCTTTTCTGATCTCCTCGTCTTCATAATATTTTTCTTTTCTCATCTGGAAGATCTCTACTCTTTGTTTATCATAGATCTCCTTCAGTATTGTTTCGAAATTATCGATTTCTTGGGTCGTACAATTGTTGCATTCCATCAGATCAAGCTGATTTTCTGTGTTCTCTGTTTCCAATGAGATCTGCATGCGGTAATTTTTGAGAAGATTGCTGCGCTGTAGGTCATCACTGTAATTGGTATTAATGTGATTCAGTGCCAATCTGTTTAGTCTAATTTGGATTTGCGCTTCCTGCTGCTCCTGTGGCAGAACGACGTCCATTGCTGGCATATTAAGCTTTTTGACAATGAAAGGCAAAGACAGACCTTGCACAACCAAAGTAATGAAGATCACAATAAAGGTAATGAACAAGATCAAATTACGGTGTGGAAATGGCGAACCATCCGGCATCAAAAATGGAATCGAAAGTGCTGTTGCCAAAGAAACCACACCACGCATGCCTGCCCAACCGATCACGAGCGGTCCTTTCCAACCAGGATGCTGCTCTTTTCTTACCGATTTGAAAAGCCATCTCGGAACAAACGCCGCAGGATAGATCCATAAAAAGCGGATGGCGATTACGACTACGCTGATGATCACACCATATTTGATCCCTTGAATTAATGACGCTTCTTCCAAGCCATGAATAATGGAGGGCAAAGACAGTCCAATTAAGATGAAGACCATGGCATTCATCACAAAAATTACCGTTGTCCAGACACCGATCATATTGACACGCGTATTTCCGTTTTTGAAGATCTCATGAGAACGATAGGAGATGAAAAGTCCACCTGTCACAACAGCCATCACTCCGGAGAAATGAAACTGCTCTGCACCAAGATATAAAATGTAAGGCGTCATTATCGTCAGTGCTGCATCCATCGCTGAGGTTGTCGGGAGAAAACGGTGGATGAGATACATGATTCCACCACCTACTATACCGCAAACGATTCCCATTCCGGCAACCAAAAAGAATTGTCCCACAGCCTCGTGCATAGAGAAACTGCCCGTCAGAATTGCTGCTAAAGCAAATCGGAAAACGATCAAAGATGAAGCATCATTTACCAAACTTTCACCTTCCAGTATGCTCACGATACGCTTCGGAACTGGTAATCCTTTCAAAACTGTATTGGCAGCCACTGCATCGGGCGGTGAAATGATTCCGCCAAGCAAAAATCCCAAGGCTAAAGTAAAACCGGGAATCATGGCCTGAGAAAGGTAGGCGATGATCACAGAGGTGGCGAAAACCAACCCGAAAGCCAAGAGAGCGATGGGCCTTTTCCATTTCCAGAAGTCATTCCACGAGGTGTACCAGGCGGCTTCGTATAATAATGGTGGAAGGAAGATCAGAAAGACCAGTTCCGGGTCTAGTTCTATTTCTGGGATTCCGGGAAGTAAACTGATCGCTAATCCTGCAATGACCAAGAATATGGGATAAGCGATCTTCATTTTCCGGGCTACCATTACCATCATGAAGACCGAGAATAGTAAAGCCAATATCAATAATAGATTGTGATGCATTTGTGTAGGAATTGTGATCAATTGATGTGTAAAAATATCATTCTATCCATTAAAATCCTATTTACTGAAAAAATTAATTCAATTAATAAAACCATTGAAATTGATATAGTGATTAATGTATTAATTGTAAGTGAGTTATAGAAGTTTTTCGGCTGATAAGTCTTAATTTTAGGTTTTTGAAAATTCTAGGGCAAGATTGTAACAAATTCCGCTTTAAAACTACATATAGAACAAATATTTTTATCAAGAAATGAAAAAGATCTCACTTACAGCATTAATGTTAGCTTCTTTGGTAAGCACTGTTTCTGCCCAATCCAAACAAAACGCTTTGGAATTGACTTATATGGACACTTCCGTTCGTCCGCAAGATGATTTTTATAATTATGTCAACGGTACTTGGATGAAGACTGCCAAGATCCCTGCCGACAAGCCGAGCTGGGGTTCTTTCACGCAATTGAGAGAGACTACTGATATGAATTCATTGGGACTTTTGGATAATATCCTAAAAGAAAAATTCGAAAACGGTTCCGAAGGGCAGAAGATCCAAGCGCTTTACCAAACTTACATGGATATGAATAAGCGTAATACTGATGGTCTGAATCCGATCAAAGCTGATCTTGCAAAAATTGATGGGATCAAAAATCTTTCTGATCTTCAAAAATATCTAATAGATGCTACCAAAAGAGGCGACAACTCTTTCTACGAATGGGGTGTAGATGGCGACCTGAAGGATTCTAAGATGAATGCCGTTTACCTAGGCTCCGCATCTTTGGGATTGGGTAGAGATTATTATCAAAAAGATTCTCCGAAGAATACAGAAACCATCGAAGAATACAAAAAGTATGTGGCTCAGGTCCTTACGGAGATCGGATACAAGAATTCTGCTGTGGTTGCGGGACAGATCGTAGATTTTGAAAAGACAATAGCAAAAACCTACCTGACCAACGAACAGATCCGTGATGCAAACCTTCAGTACAATCCTAAGACTTTGGCGGAGCTAAAAACTTTGGTGAAGAGTGTTGATCTTCCAAAATATCTGGCAGAAGTTGGTGTCAAGACTGATAAAGTGATCATCGGTGAGCTTGGATATTACAAGAATCTGGATACGTTCCTGACAGAGAAGAATATCCCTTTGATCAAGGATTATCTTAAGTTCAATCTTGTTTCCGGGAGCGCAGGTTACCTAGATCAAAAGTTGGATGATATGAAATTCAATTTTTACAGCAAATATTTGCAAGGTCAGCAGGAGCAAAGAGCATTGAACAAAAGAGCGCTTGGTTTGATCAATGGCGTTGTGGGAGAAGCTTTTGGAAAAGTTTATGTAGAGAAATTTTTCACGCCCGAGGCTAAGGCTCAGATGTTGACTTATGTTGATTATCTTAAGAAAAGTTTTGCAGTTCACATCAACGGACTGACTTGGATGTCGTCTGTGACTAAGACCAAGGCATTAGAAAAATTAAATAAATTCACCGTTAAGATTGCTTATCCTGATACTTGGAAAGATTATTCTAAGTTAACTTTGAAGTCTGAAAAAGATGGCGGAACACTTTATGGTAACCTTCAAAACGTTTCCAGCTGGCATTATGCTAAGGAATTGGAAAAAATTGGAAAGCCAGTTGATAAAGCAGAATGGGGAATGTCTCCACAGACTGTGAATGCTTATTATAATCCAGTAAACAACGAGATCGTTTTCCCTGCTGCAATCCTTCAGCCGCCTTTCTTCAATGCCAATGCTGATGCTGCGGTTAATTTTGGAGGAATTGGAGCGGTTATTGGCCATGAGATGACACACGGTTTCGATGATAGTGGCGCACAATTCGACGGCGATGGTAACCTGAAAGATTGGTGGACTGCCGAGGACAAGGCCAACTTCGAGAAAGCAACTAAAAGTCTTGCAGCTCAGTATGACACATATTCGCCGGTGAAAGATGTTCACGTGAACGGAACTTTTACCAATGGAGAGAATATTGCCGATCTAGGTGGTGTCAATATCGCTTACGATGCATTACAAATGTACCTGAAAGATAAAGGAAATCCTGGAAAAATTGATGGCTATACACCAGACCAGAGATTCTTCCTTAGTTGGGCAACCGTTTGGAGAACGCTTTCTACCGAGAAGTTCATGACCAACCAAGTAAAGACCGATCCGCACTCTCCAGGACTTTTCAGAAGTTTTGGACCATTGGTAAACACGGAAGCTTTCTACAAAGCATTTGACGTAAAACAAGGCGACAAGCTTTACAAAAAACCAGAAGAAAGAGTGAAGATCTGGTAAGGTCCATCTCAAAATAAGACGACAAAGACCCGTGGATTGCACGGGTCTTTTTTGTTTAAAAGTGGAGTCTAAAGTTTTATTTTTTAAAAATAAGATCCTCTGCAAGAAGAGTTTTTAAAATATTTGCAACATCATTTTAAATTAACAATTAAAATATCATTTTTACAATCTACGCCTGCTCTTGGCCAATACCATGAGCAAAATTGATTGAGGATAGGCATGCTTTTGATCAATTGCTAAAGTATTATGTGGTGTTAAGAAGCTCGCTGCTGACAGGTGAGAAGCTAGCCATCTAATAAGGCTAAAATTGGTATCGAGTCAAAGCAGGCCTAGTGTTAAGTCAAAGCAAGCTTGCTTTTTATCTTAAATAAAAGAAGCCCACTCATTTGAGTGGGCTTCTGTATTGATTATAATTCTAAAGAATTATTTTTTGATTGCTTTGAAAGATTTTACGCTTCCATCCTCCATTTGAAGATTAACAATGTAAAGTCCAGATTTCAAGCTAGAAAGGTTAAGTTCTGCAGAAGGTGCAAGTGTTTTAACTTGTCTTCCAGAGATATCATTTACAGATACAGATTTAACACCTTTTACATCAGAGATCTTAAGAACATCTGTGAATGGGTTAGGGTAAACCGAGAGTTTACTCTTAGTATCAACTACATCACCCACAGCCAATAAGTCGATAGAATCAGTTGCTTTCAACTGGATATTATCAAATAATAGATTTGCTGCAACAGTGTTGGCAATAACAGTTGTATTTGGAACAGCTAGAACCTGGATGTTTGCCAAATTTGGTACAGCACCAACACCTGCTCCATTATAGAATTGGTCTATGACAACGGCACCAGTCGTTTCGTTGATGATTTTATAAGCTATCTCACCAGTTACAGAATCCCATGCAAGTCCAACCTTATACCATGTATTTGCTTCTAAAGCTGTATTGAAAGTAAAACCCCAATTTCCTACTTCGCCAGTTTCTGATGGATTTACTTCTGCTGGATCAATATATGCAACAAGCGTATGTTGTTTTGTCGCCATATTAAGCGCGAAACCGATTACGCATTTATTAGCAGCGGAACCATCCCAAAGATAAACTCTACCCGTGTTTTGCGAGGTCGTTGTAGCACCTGAAAAGACATCGAACTCATATGTTAATATATCATTGCCAGGAGTTCTAGTTCCCCATACGGAAACTAACTTGTTGTTCTGGTTGATCTGTTTTGTACCTGTAGGACCAGCTGATCCAAGGATAGATAATACTTTTCCATGTACTGCCGTGTTATTCTCAACTTGAAAGTTACTAGCTGCAGAATTGGTGGCAGCAGCAGCAGCGGTAATGTACCACCCTCCTTGTCCTGCGGTAACGCCTGTAATGTCTGTACCTAAGTTTCCGAGCGTTGCCGCTTCAAAATTATCAGTAAAAACTGATTGCCCAAAGAATAATCCAGAGGCTGATGCCAAAAGGCAAGAGAATAGAATTTTTTTCATAATATTATAAATTTATTAAAACTGATACGAATATAGAATTTTTTTCCAATCTAAAAAAGAATATTAACACTAAAATAAGATATTGGTTGTTGATGTCAAAAAAAAATAGCCTCGTTTGCAACGAGGCCATTTCATTTTTTAAATAATTTAATTAAAATTATTTTTTGATTGCTTTGAAAGTTTTAACGCTTCCGTCTTCCATTTTTAGATTTACGATATATAAACCTGCTTTTAGACTAGAAAGGTTAAGTTCTGCAGATGGAGCAAGAGATTTAACTTCTCTTCCAGAGATATCATTTATAGAAACAGATTTCACGCCTTTCACATCAGAGATTTTAAGTACATCTGTGAATGGGTTAGGGAATACAGAAACAGTTGATTTGTCTTTGTTTGTATCCGATACAGCCAATGTCGCAGCATTGGTTACAGAAACATCATCAATTCCTAAAAACCACTGGTCATTTGTTTGGGAATGGAAAGCGATATAGATCTGTTTTCCAACATAGGCGCTCAAGTCGTAAGTATACTCAGACCATGCTGTAGCGGATGGGTTCAATGCTGTTCCAAGGGTTCCAGTATATCCTCCCGCAGTTGGTGTAGCTTCAAATACTCTAACGCTGAATGTCTCTGCAAATGTAGCGCTTCTGTTTCTTGCGAAGAATCTTAGTCTGTCAGAAACGTTGGCTGTAACTGTAAATGCGGGACTGATCAAATAATCATCGTGTGCGCCCAAAGTGGTATTGACGTCTTGATACTGGATTCCTGCCATACCTGCTCCTGTTCTAGGAGTGAAAGTGTAGCTGCTCCACAAGCCCCATGTAGTGGTGTCTCCTCCGTTTAGAACAGTCCATCCTGGTGCAGTTGTGTCAAATCCTTCTGAGAATGCTTGTGCATTAAAAATTGCTGATGTTGCAAGTAATGCAGATAGTAAAAGTTTTTTCATAATTGTTTAATTTATATTAATCAAACAAATGTAGTGTATTTAATTTAATAAAACATAATATTTTTTAGCAATAACTATTTTTTTTCACACATTTTAAGTAAAAGATTGTAATAATGATTTTTGTAATGTGTGAAAAAAAATAAATTTTCGCTTTATGATTGATTTATTTATATAAAACAACCACAAAGCCTATTAATTTTATTAAAATAATTGGAATTAATGCCTAAAGTTATTAATTCAGGAAAACTTCATAATTATTTATAGAATGAATCACCTCCAAAAGATCTTCATTGATATTAATGTGATGTTTCATGCTCACCACTTCCAAAACAGATTGGTCTTCGGGATTTTTGATAAAGAAATTCAATTTTTGCTCACCTTGATTCTCTATCAGTTTTTCTTTAAAGAATTCAATATCTGTTCTGCGCAAAGAATCCAAAGGAACAACAATGGATAAGCTTCTGGCGAACTTGTCAAAAGCTTCTTTCAGTTCCAGAACATCATTAACGTTGACGAAAACCCGTCCGTCTTTTCCTTGTGAGAATTTCAGTTTCATTATGACAAAGCGCTGAACTTCTAATTTATCTTTCAAACGCATATAATCACGGTCCCCCAAACGGAAAGAGTAGGAACCGGTGTAATCTTCCAACAAGACAAACGCTACTTTTTCTCCACTTCGGAAACCATCGGCAACGCGATATTCCGTAATTAGGCCGGCAACAGTGTATTCTTTCGTGTTGTCTTTTTCATTCATCTTGTCCTTCCAGCTTTTCTTTTCTTCGAAAAGTTCTGGTGCTTTCGGAGGAAATGCCAGATCTTTGAAAGCTTCCACTTCATCCAGATTCAAGAAATTAAAATTGCCCTTCGGTTCTGCTTTCTTTCCAGACTCTTCAATGATCTCATCTTCCAATCCCACTTCATCAGAAACCAAAATGTCAGGTACTTCTTCATCAGGCGTATTGTCGGTTTCAAGGATTGGTATTACTTCATCCAAGACTGGAATTTCGTCTTTCTTCTCATCAAGGATTGCTTTTTTAGATAGAACTCCTTGCATAAATTTGAACTGATATTTAAACTCGTCCAAAGGATGCGCTGATAGATAGAATCCAATGATCTCCTTCTCTTTATTGAGTTTATGCATATTCGGCCACTCAGCGCAAGGCAAAAGTTTCGGTTGCTCGATTTGAACTTCCTCAGCAAAATCTGCAAACAAGGAATTGTCCATTTCATTCTTGCTGTCCTGGAAACTTTGTCCGTAGCGCGAAAGTCTTTCGATATTGGTTTTCCCAGCTGTATCGATGTCAAAATATTGTCCACGGTGATAGGTATCCAATTCGTCAAAAGCTCCAGCTGTTACCAAACTTTCCGCCACTCTTTTATTTACTTGCGAAGGCGGAATTCTCTCAAAGAAATCATAGATATTCTTATATCTTCCATCTTTCCTGAATGTGACGATCGCTTCACTTGGACCTTCACCAATTCCTTTGATAGCACCCAATCCAAAACGTATTTGTCCTTTCTCGTTTACAGAGAATTTATATTGAGATTCATTCACATCCGGTCCCAAAACATCCACGCCAATGGCTTTACAATCCTCCATGAACATCGTGATAGAAGCGGTATTGTTAATGTTGTTACTCATCACACTTGCCATATATTCTGCAGGATAATTCGCTTTCAGATAAGCAGTTTGATAAGCAATCCAAGCGTAACAAGTAGAGTGGGACTTGTTGAAGGCGTACTCTGCAAAGGCCTTCCAGTCATTCCAGATCTTCTCAAGTCTTTCTTCATCGAGGTTGTTTTTCCTACCACCTTCTATGAATTTCGGGTACATTTTGTTCAGAACTTCGATCTGTTTTTTACCCATCGCCTTTCTCAAAGTATCGGCTTCACCTTTCGTAAAGTTGGCCAATTTCTGAGACAAAAGCATTACCTGTTCCTGATAAACGGTGATTCCGTAAGTTTCTTCGAGATATTCCTTAGTCTCTTCGAGGTCATAGATGATTTCCTCGGTTCCGTGTTTTCTATTAATGAAATTCGGGATATATTTGATAGGACCTGGACGGTACAATGCATTCATCGCGATCAGATCGGCGAAAACTGTTGGTTTCAGTTCACGCATATATTTCTGCATTCCCGGACTCTCGTACTGGAAAATCCCGATTGTTCTTCCTTCCTTGAATAATTGATAAGTTTTGGCGTCATCCAAAGGTATTTCGTCCGGATCAATATCAACACCGTGACGTTCTTTCACGAGTTTCACCGCATCTTTGATAATGGTCAAAGTTCGCAATCCAAGGAAATCCATCTTCAAAAGACCAGCATTTTCTGCCACCGAGTTATCGAATTGTGAAACCAGAATGTCTGCATCTTTCGCCGCAATCGTAATAGGAACCAAATTGCTCACAGGTTCCGGCGTAATGATCACACCACAAGCGTGAATTCCCGTATTTCTAATACAGCCTTCCATTTTCTTAGCACTTTCCAAAACCGAGAATCTCGAATCGTCTGAGTTGGAGAGGATGAACTTCATCTCATCAACCAATTGTTGATCCTCAGGTTTCAGCTTGTCATATTTTGAAAGCGCTTTCGCAATGTTCATTCCCGGACTTGGCGGAATCAATTTCGCGATCATATTCGTTTCTGGAATTGATAGGTCGAGAACTCTGCCAGCGTCTTTGATCGCCGATTTTCCTCCCAAAACCGAGTAAGTGATGATCTGCGCCACCTGCTCTTGACCATATTTTTCAACCACCCATTTGATAACCTTGTCTCGTCCTTCATCATCAAAATCGATATCGATATCGGGCATCGAAACCCTTTCTGGATTCAAGAATCTCTCAAAAAGGAGATCATATTTTATGGGATCAACATTAGTGATTTTAATACAATAGGCAACTGCCGATCCAGCCGCCGATCCACGACCTGGACCAACCGAAACGCCCATATTTCGAGCCTCGTTACAGAAATCCTGAACGATCAAGAAATAACCCGGATAACCTGTGTTGGCAATAACTTCCAACTCAAAATCCAAACGTTCCTGAATTTCAGGCGTAATGACCGGATAACGTTTATTCGCACCTTCGTATGTTAAATGTCTAAGATAAGCCATCTCACCACGTTTTCCGCCATCAGCTTCATCTTCCGGATCTATGAATTCTGTTGGAATATCAAACTTCGGAAGCAAAACATCGCGCTTCAAGGTGTATGGTTTGAACTTAGCCAAAAACTCCTCGTAAGCCTCGAAGGCATCTGGGTAAGCAAGGAAAGCTTGTTTTAATTCATCTTGACTTTTGATATAATATTCATTGGTCGTCAAACCTTTTCTTTTCCCAAAGCCTTTACCAATAGGCGTTGACTGCTTCTCACCATCTTTGATGCAACCCAAAATATCTTGGATATTTGCATCGTCTTTGTTGGTGTAGTAAGTTTCGTTTTGAGCAAGAATTTTTACATTGTATTTATCAGCGAATTGAAGTAGAACTTCATTCAAATGCTCTTCCTCAGGTAAATTGTGATTTTGGATCTGCACATAAAAATCATCACCAAATTCCTCTTTCCACCACTGGAAGAGTTCTTCCCCTTTTTGTTCTCCAATATTTAAAATAGTATTTGGAATGTCGCCGTTGATCCCGGAAGTCAAGGCAATCAGTCCTTCTTTATATTGAGAGATCAATTCTCTGCTGATCCTTGGAACGCCGAAATAGAAACCTTTCTGAAAACCAATACTGGAAAGTTTAATTAAGTTTTTATAACCATTGAAATCCTTTGCCAGCAACACCATTTGTGTTCTTCTGTCCGGGTCATCTTTGGTAAATTGTTTTTGTTCATATCTGTTAGAAATGAAAAATTCACAGCCAACAATTGGAATCAACTGGTCTGTATTTGGTTCTTCTTCATTGAAAGCTTCTCCTTTTTCTTCGGCTTCCTGTTTTTTAGCCAAATATTCTTTGTGCTTTTTAGTTCTTCCAGAATTGGTGTCTTCAACTGCAGAAACGAATTTGAAAGCGCCCATCATATTACCAATGTCCACCATACCAACCGCAGCATAATTCTCATCCGTTGCTTTTTTGATAAGGTCATTGATATTGGTCGTCGCCGTCAAAGTGGAGAAAACACTGTGATTGTCGAAGTTGAAATATTTTCCAAGGTCTATGTCATCAATACTGCCAACATCGGATTGTTTTTTCTTGTTGTTAAAACTCGCAACCTGTCTTCTGATGACGATTCCGAAAGGTTTTATCGGATTTGGGTTGTGGGTTTGGAATTCTTTTAACTGGGTTTCAGAAGTTTTCAAAACATCCGTTGGAATCACGCCGATTCTCATCATTTCGAAGAAAACCTGAGCGGTTGCATTCACATCGGCTGCCGCGTTGTGCGCTTCATCAAACTTGTGTCCGTAGAGTTTTTCGTAAAGTTCTTCCAGTTTTGGCGATTTGAACCTTCCACCACGTCCGCCAGCCAATTGACAATAATCTGTTCCCAAGATCATCGTGTCAGCTCTTGGTTTTTCTTGCAGATTATCTGTAATGTTTTTCCTGAAAAACTCTGCGCCAACGATATTGTAATCGAACTCCACATTGTGTCCCGAAACCACTCTTACGTTTTCCAAAGCTTTAGAAAATTCTACCAGGATTTCTTCTAGATCCCGACCTTCTTCATTAGCTATTTTAGTTGTGATTCCGTGGATTCTCGCCGCGTTGAACGGGATGTCATAACCTTCTGGTTTGATGATGTAATCTTGGTTTTCTATCAGGTTTCCATTGTCATCGTGGATCTGCCAGGCGATCTGAACCATTCTTGGCCAGTTGTCTGAATCTGAGAGCGGTGCGTTGAAATTTTTGGGTAAACCGGTGGTTTCTGTATCGAAAACTAAGTACATCTACATTGTAATTTTGCGTAAAGTTAAGGTTTTAAACAGAGAAATAAAATGCTTTGGAATCCCGATTTTGTTAATTGTTCATAAAAAAGTTAATCCTGGTTAAATGTCATTTGTAAGTCGGAATTAAATTTATTTTTGATAAAAAATAGCCTTTGAAAATATTTTTATTCTCTTGTTTTTTACTGCTTTTCGAACAAGTTTATTCTCAACGGATCAATGGGAAAACTGTGTCCGATTCGGTTTTGGTGAGTCAAGTTTTGGTCGTGAATATCAACTCTCAGGAAAAAACTTATTCTAATTCCCAAGGTCAGTTTATCATTAATGCAGATCTCGGTGATGAGCTCCGATTTGTGAAAGAAGGTTATGAAAGGAAGGTGTTGAAGATCACCAATACGGATGAAGTATTCATTAATCTAATAAAATTAATCACAGAAATTGAAGAGGTTGAGGTCAAGAAAAAGTTGTCTGGTAATCTTGATGAGGATTCTAAACTTTTCAATGAAAATAAGAAAAAAGTAGCTTTGAATAACGATTTGAAAGTCTATTTCAAAACCAGATCCAGTGGAGAATTGATGAAACCAAAACCTGGAGAATTTGTACAGCCAGTTGGGCAAGGTTTTACAATTGGTGGACCTGATAATAAATGGGGAGTTACGGATCTGGTGGAATGGATCCGAGAGAATCTGACCGATGAGTATTTTATTTCGCTGGGATTGGCTTTTCCTGAGATTAATTCTTTTTTGTATTATTCTCTTCAAAGCTTCCATACGATGACTATCCTGAAATATGGCTATTGCAGTGAGGAAGATGTTGGAAATTTGAAGCTCCATTTTGAGACTTCATATAAGAAATTCAGAAAGAAATAGTTGAAAGGTTTAAAAGGGATTTCAACCAAGTATTTTTTATCTTTGCAAAAAGTTATCGAGATGAAAAAAATTGTACTAAGTGTTGGGATGTTATTTTCCTTTTATTTTTCTAATGCTCAGGATCTTAAACTGAAAAATGAGTTCGCTAAACAAAAATTAGAAAATGAAAAAAAGTTGGATGCTTTTTTCAATAAAAATTCTAGATATTCCATTGAGGAAAAAGACAGCTTAAAAAGTAATCTTGCAGGTTTCGCAGGCGGAATGCCTTTTTTTTATACAACAGAAGAAACCAGAGCCAATGCAACTTCCAATATCGATGAATTGCAAAGTGGTTCTGTTACAGGTGCTGCTGCAGTTACGGGAAATGGAATCAAAATTACAGTTTTTGACAGTGGAAGACCTCAGGATAATCATGAGCAAATTGCTGGACGTGCTGTTTACAAAGAAGCGGCGACAACCACAAGATACACCCACTCAACCAGTGTTACCAATGTTTTAATAGGCAATGGACTTGCGACCGGAAATTTTACATCTGGTGGTCAAAGTTATTCAAAAGCGAATGCAAAAGGTGTCCTTCCATTAGGAACGACAGATAATTACAGTTTTTCCGCAACGGCACTTGGGACAAATTTTGAAAAATTAGTGTCCATTCCTAATATCAATATTTCAAATCACTCTTATGGAACAAATGTCGGCTGGACCTATGTGAGTACTGCAAATCCGCCTTACTATCCCGTAGTTGGATGGTATTGGTATGCTAACTATGACCTTAATGCTCTAGATACCTATTCTGGCGCTTATTATGAAAATGATTATAATTTTGATAAGATCGTCTATTCCAATCCGCAGCAGATCATTGTGAAATCTACCGGAAACTATTACGGCGGAGGACCAACTGGTACTGAAGCAAAATATAAATTCAAAAATGGTGCTTATGTTCCTTTTGAAGATGGTGATGTGATTCCTGCCGCCAACTGTAGTTTAGGTTACAATTGCATCGGTTTTGGTTCTCTTGCGAAGAATATCATCACTGTAGGCGCTGTGAATCAACTGACGACACCCAACAACAAATATACTCAGGCCACCGATGTGGTAAAGGGGATTTTCAGTAGTGCTGGACCAAGAAAGGATGGCGCTGTGAAACCAGACCTCACTGCGGTGGGTGTCAATATGGTCATGGCAAGTTATATCGGAAATAATACGATCACTGCTTATACGGCTACATTTGGAACTTCTTTCGCAACACCAATCGTTTCTGGAATTGCTGGCGCATTGACGCAGATCCAACGAAATATGTCTGGGAATAATGATTTCATCTTCACTGCAGACGAGATGAAAGTGCTTTTGACCCACACCGCAAATGAGGCGGGTAGGCCAGGTCCAGATGTTTGGTACGGCTGGGGATTGGTAGATGGAAAGAAAGCTGCTCAGGTTTTGGTTAATAGATTGACGGAAGATGCGTACTTTCAAAAAGATAATTTGAAATCTAATGTTAGCTTTACAAAAGAAATAAAGGCAACAGGAACAGAACCTTTGAAGGTAAGTATCTCTTGGGTCGATCCAGCGATCACACCTTTTACAACAGATATAGACCTTCAACAGAATCACACGTCAAGGATTGTGAATGACCTTGATCTAAGAGTTGTGGAAATTGGCTCTGGAACCGTCTATTATCCTTGGAAATTGGACATTGCTGACCCAAATGCCAATGCAATCAAAGGTGACAATACCGTGGACAACGTTGAGCAGATTGTCATCAATAATCCCATTGCAGATGGAGTGTATAGGGTAGAAGTGACAAACAAGAATACTTTGGTGAACCAAGAAGGTAACGCTACTACACAAGATTTTGCTTGGGTTGCAACGGGAACAAAGAAGATCACTTTAGCTTCGGATAATTTAATTAAAGAAGATATCAAGATCTATCCTACAAAGACAACAGGTATGGTGAATGTTTCTTCTCCAACTGATATTGAGAGAATCGCAGTCTTCGATATGAATGGAAAATTGATCCATGAAAATTCTAAAATATCAAAATCTCAGACCATTGATCTAAACAAATTTCCAAGCTCAGTTTATATCATTAATGTCAAAACAAAAACTGGAACGATCTCTAAGAAGATCATTAAGGAATAATTTTAAAACATTCTATAATAAAAAAAGACACCAAAGTAATTTGGTGTCTTTTTCTTTTTTATATAACTTGAAATTATATTGTAGATAATCTCAATGTATTTGTTTTTCCACCGTTGTGAACCGGCATAGCGTTCAGGTTGATCACATAATCACCTTGCTCTACGAATCCATAATTATGAGTCAACATATTCACTTGGATAACCGTTTCGTCTGTAGATTTTTCCATGTCATAATAGAAAGCTCTAACACCCCAAAGTAGGTTTAGCATCGTGATCACACGTTTGCTGTTACTGAAAACGATGATGTGAGAAGAAGGTCTGTGTGCAGAGATTTGGAAAGCAGTGTAACCAGATGAGGTCAACGTTACGATAGCTTCAGCACCTGTAGATTTGGCGATATCCACTGCAGAACGACAAACTTTATCAGTGATGAAACGCTCGTCCACACAGTTGATCTTTTCTTCGATCACGTGATTTAGTTTTGAATAAAGCGCTGTTTTCTCGATATTCTTAACGATTTTCGCCATGTTGCTTACTACTTCAACTGGATATTTTCCAACAGAAGTTTCTCCAGAAAGCATTACTGCATCAGCGCCATCCAGAACAGAGTTTGCAACGTCATTTACTTCCGCTCTTGTAGGCGTAAGGATGTTGATCATAGTCTCCATCATTTGAGTTGCGATGATCACTGGTTTTGCATAAAGTCTAGCTTTGTTTACCAAGTTCTTTTGGATAACAGGCACTTGCTCCATAGGAACTTCAACACCTAGATCTCCTCTGGCAACCATTAGACAGTCACACTCTAGCAAGATCTCATCGATGTTTTTCACACCTTCTGGTTTCTCGATCTTAGCAATGATCGGCGTTTTGGTTTTGTTGTTTGGATGTTTAGCCATCAGATCTTTTAGGTCGATGATATCCTGAGCATGACGTACGAATGATAATGCGATCCAGTCAAACTCATTGTCCAACATAAAGTTTGCATCCTCAATATCTTTTTCTGTCAATGCAGGCAAAGAAACGTTTGTGTTAGGAAGATTCACACCTTTTTTAGAACTCAATGGCCCACCTTGGATTGTTTTTGCTCTTACAGTGTCTAAGTTATTAGTTTCGATAACTTCGAAAACCAATTTACCATCGTCGATCAAGATTCTCTCTCCAACTTTTACGTCCTGAGGAAACTGCTGATAGGTCATGTAAACTCTTGTAGCATCTCCTTCGATTTTTTCATTGGTGAAAGTAAGAATATCTCCAGGATTAAGGAAAGATCCTTCTTTTACTACACCAACTCTTAGTTTTGGTCCTTGCAGATCTCCAAGAATAGATACAGAGTAGCCATATTCTTTGTTGATCTCGCGGATGATATTGACATTTTTCATCACCAGATCATAATCTGCGTGTGAAAAGTTTATTCTAAATACATCAACACCGGCTTGGATCATTTGGATCATCGTTTCCTTGCTGGAAGATGCTGGTCCTAGTGTTGCAATGATCTTTGTTTTCTTAAGGTTTTTATTCATAATATTGAATTAATTGATAAAGCTCTTCTTCAGAGCTCAATGGATATTCTTGAATTTGGAAGACAAAATTTTCCGGGAGCAAAATTAACGAAAATTCCGCAAACATATCCGTATTAGTTAAAATGTAATCTACGTCTTGGTGCAGATTTAGTAAAAATTTAATATTTGATTCATCTGAAAAAAGCTGATTTTGTAATTTTTTCTGGACAGATGAGATCGATCGATTCGAAATGAAGCTATAACAGTTTTTGGAAAAACGGTCGTAAGCCTGATATCGCGAAAAAGAATGGTCGAAATATTCGCCTTTTATGAGGATATCATCAACTCTCTTGAACTTAAAAGTATTGATGTTATTGATGGAAAAAAACAATTCGTGCTCTGGGATTGGTTTGGCAAGTCTAATCAATCCGACGTTGATCTCTGTAAGATCTTCTTCTAGTTTAAGATATTGTTTTTTGATGTTCAATAATGTTTTCTTTTTTACTCAAAACGTAAAATGCTCTCTGCGCTGCTTTCTCCTCTGCTTTCTTTTTAGAGGTTTCTACTGCATTGGCGATCCTTTCGTTGTGAAGCCAAACGTGACAACGGAAAACCATGACCTTGTTAGGCTGGATCTCTTCGCAGGTTTCATACTTGATTGGGATCTTTTTCTTTTGACTCCATTCCAAAAGAAGACCTTTGTAGCTGATGATCTTGTTTTCCAACTTGTTGATGGTAGAAGGTGTAAGAATTCTGTCTAAGACGATTTTCTTACAAAATTCATAATCAATGTCGAGATAAAGTGCACCGATCAAAGCTTCCAAAAGATTCCCGGAAATATTTTCACTGAGGATCGTTTGGCTTGTATCAGCTTGTAAAAGAGAACTTAATTTAAGGTCTTCGCCTAGTTTATTAAGGTTTTTCCTGTTGACGATCTTGGATTTCATCTGCGTGAGAAATCCTTCATTTTCATTCGGGTAAGTTTGAAAAAGATGACAAGAAATAATGGTTCCTAAAACAGAATCCCCTAAAAACTCAAGACGTTCGTAATTTTTTTTATTCGTACTTTTTGAAGAAGATTTCAAAGAGAATGCTTCTTTAAAGATCTCAATATCATGGATGTTATAGCCAACGATATTTGAAATGTTTTTGCGAAAAAGAATATCTTTTTCCGAAAGTTTTTGTGCTCTGTTTTTAAGAAGGAATTTAGAAAAATAACTTTTCAACTCCATAAAAACATATTATATTTTTTTGAAAAGAACACAAGCATTGTGACCTCCAAAACCAAAAGTATTACTCATAGCGATGTTAACTTCTTTTTCAACCGCAGTATTGAATGTGAAATTCAATCTTGGGTCGATGTTTTCATCATCAGTAAAATGATTGATCGTCGGCGGAACAATACCGTGGATGATTGCGTGTAATGCAGCAATGGCCTCAATAACACCTGCCGCTCCCAAAAGGTGGCCTGTCATTGATTTTGTAGAATTGATCTGAATATCGAAAGCGTGTTCCCCGAATAATTTTGCGATCGCATTAGATTCTGCGATGTCTCCCAGTGGAGTAGATGTACCATGCATGTTGATATGGTCTACTTCATCGGCAGTTACACCAGCATCTTCCAAACAATTTTTCATTACCAGATAAGCGCCAAGTCCTTCAGGGTGTGGAGCTGTCATGTGATGTGCATCAGCACTCATTCCGCCACCAGCTAATTCTGCATAGATTGTTGCACCTCGTTTTTTTGCGTGTTCGTATTCTTCAAGAATGATACATCCTGCGCCTTCACCCAATACAAATCCATCTCTGTCTTTGTCAAAAGGTCTGGAAGCCGTTTTCGGATCATCGTTTCTTGTAGAAAGTGCGTGCATAGCGTTGAAACCTCCCATTCCGCTGGCTGTTACAGCAGCTTCTGAACCTCCACACACTATGACGTCCGCTTTGCCTAAGTTAATAAGCATTTTTGCATCGATCAAAGCATTGGCAGAAGAAGCACAAGCAGAAACAGTTGTGTAATTAGGCCCGTGGAAACCATATTCGATAGAAATGTTTCCTGGAGTAATGTCCGCTATCATTTTTGGAATAAAGAAAGGATTGAATCTCGGAATACCTTTGGATTCTGCAAAACCTAAAACTTCTTGTTCAAAAGTTTCCAGTCCGCCGATCCCTGATCCCCAGATCACACCAACGCGATTTTTATCGACATTGTCTTCAATAAGTCTACCGTGAGCGATAGCTTCTCTTGCGGCAATTTGGCCGAACTGAGAATTTCTATCCATCTTTTTCGCCTCTTTTTTATCGAAATAATTAAGAGGGTCAAAGTTTTTCACCTCACTGGCGAACTTGGTTTTAAAATTAGTGGAATCAAAAAGAGTAATCGGGGCAGCGCCACTTGCTCCTATTTTAAGGCTTTCCCAGTATTCCTTCGCGTTATTTCCAATCGGTGTAATAGCGCCGAAGCCGGTTACAACTACTCTCTTTAATTCCATAAATTTTTTTTGTCTTGAATAAATATTATTTATTTACAACTTCTTCGATGTAAGCGATAGCGTGACCAACAGTTGTAATTTTCTCTGCTTGATCATCTGGAATCTGGATGTTGAATTCTTTTTCGAATTCCATGATAAGTTCAACAGTATCCAAAGAATCAGCTCCCAAATCGTTTGTGAAGCTAGCTTCTGGAGTCACTTCTGTTTCTTCAACGTCAAGCTTATCAGCGATGATAGCTTTTACTCTTGATGCAATGTCTGACATAGTATTTTATTTTTAATTATGTTAATTTGGTGCAAATATATAAAAAATCAAATCATTTCAATTTTTTTTTAGTTTTTTAGACACTTTCTAAATCTATCCTTTTTATAATCAAATCTTTAGATTTACTCTCCATGGAGTAGATAAATTTTGTTTATTTTTGCTTCTTATTACTAATGATATTATGGAACACATTCCTGACAATGATGATGATCTGTTTACAGGAAAAGATCACACGCCTCTCAGACCAGATGCTTTTGATCTGAAACCGGAAGAAAAAATAAAGAAGATTGAAGGCTTATTTGGCGAAATTATGGAAACATTGGGTCTTGATATGACCGATGATTCCCTGAAAGATTCTCCAAAACGTGTCGCAAAAATGTACGTGAACGAAATTTTTGGAGGCTTGCTTCCGGAAAATAAACCTGGAATTTCCACATTCAAAAATCAATATAAATACCGCCAGATGTTGGTTGAGAAGGATATTACGGTTTATTCTTTCTGCGAGCATCATTTCTTACCGATTATCGGGAAAGCGCATGTAGCTTACATTTCCAGTGGAGAAGTTATTGGATTATCAAAAATCAATAGAATTGTAGATTATTACGCAAAACGTCCGCAAGTTCAGGAACGATTGACGATGCAAATTGTTGACGCTTTAAAAGAAGCTTTAGGAACAAACAATGTCGCTTGTATCATCGATGCAAAACATCTTTGTGTGAATTGTCGTGGGATAAAAGATACCGCAAGTTCAACGATTACTGCAGAATTGAGTGGGATTTTCCGAACCAATCCAATTACAAGACAAGAATTTCTGCATTATGTAGGAAGTCACGCAAAATTTGATTAATAATGATAAAATTTAAAAAGCATACAATCCGGATTTTCATAGCAACAATTATTTGTTGCAGTTGCTGTCTGTGTAATTTTTTAAATCTTTTAATTATTTAATCTTTCAATTTTAAAATAAACAATGCAACTAAAAATATACAACTCGCTTTCAGGCGAAAAAGAAGTTTTCAAACCCATCTTGGAAGGTAATATCGGAATGTACGTTTGTGGACCGACGGTTTACAGCAATGTGCATCTCGGAAATGTGAGAACTTTTTTGTCCTTCGATTTTATTTACAGAAGTCTTCAGTTTTTGGGTTATAAAGTTCGTTATGTCAGAAATATTACGGATGCCGGACATTTGACGGACGACGGCGATATCAATAATGACAGATTCATCAAACAATCCAGATTGGAAAAACTTGAACCTATGGAAATCGTACAGAAATATACAGTCGATTTTCACGAGGTTTTGAAGAAATTCAATTTGCTTCCGCCAACGATTGAACCGACTGCAACTGGTCACATCATCGAACAATTGGAACTTGCAAAAGATCTAATTGAAAAAGGTTTTGCTTATGAAAGCAACGGTTCAGTGTATTTCGATGTTTTGGAATACAATGCAAGAGGCCTCAATTACGGCGAACTTTCCAGAAGAAATATCGAGGAATTATTTGCCAACACAAGAGATTTGGATGGACAATTTGAAAAGAAAAATCCACAGGATTTTGCCCTTTGGAAAAAAGCGTCACCGGAACATATTATGAAATGGCCGTCGCCTTGGGGAGAAGGTTTCCCGGGCTGGCACTTGGAATGTACTGCGATGAGCACAAAATATCTGGGCGACCAGTTCGATATTCACGGTGGCGGAATGGATTTGAAATTCCCACACCACGAATGCGAAATTGCGCAAGGAAAAGCTTGCAACGGCGTAGAACCTGTGAAATATTGGATGCACGCGAATATGCTGACAATGAATGGGCAAAGAATGAGCAAAACAACTGGGAATTTTATTTTGCCAGTGCAATTAATGAGCGGAAATAATGATTTCTTTGAAAAAGCTTTTCATCCAAGTGTGTTGAGATTTTGCTTTTTACAGGCGCATTACAGAAGTGTTTTGGATATTTCAAATGATGCAATGTTGGCAAGTGAAAAAGGCTTCAACAGATTGATGGAAGCTGTGAAAATCCTAAATACTCAAGTTCCGACAGAGGGCGTAGAAACATCTTCTTTTGATTATAAAAATTGGAAAGAAAAAGTGTTGGAAGCTTTGTCAGACGATTTCAATAGTCCGATTTTGATTTCTCATTTGTTCGAGGCGGTGAAGTTTATTTCAGCTTCGAAACTTGGAAAAGAAAGTATCTCTACCAATGACTATGAAGATTTGAAACAATTTTTAAACGCGATTGTTTTCGATGTTTTAGGATTGGAAACTATTGAAGAATCGAATAACGATAAGCTTGACCAGACTTTACAGGTTTTAATCGATTTGAGAAATCAAGCCAGAAAATCCAAGAATTGGGAACTTTCTGACCAGATCCGTGATCAGCTTCTTGAGAAAGGAATTGAATTAAAAGATGGAAGAGAAGGAACCACCTATCAATTATTATAAAGATACAGGATTATAATCTTAAATATTTAGAAATACGGTTAACGAAAGTTAAACCGTATTTTTGTTTTAACAAAGTGGCTTATTTTTGAACAAACAATAGCTTTTGAAAAGACTTTTACAACTTATTTTTCTCGCCGTATCAGGATTTATTATTTCTCAGAATATTTCGGGGAAAGTCACGACCGAGGACGATGTTCTGATTCCCAAAGTTTTAATCGTGAACATGACGACCGACCAAAAAACTTACACTGATGCATCTAGAAACTTTATCATCGATGGGAAAATGGGTGACGAGATCCGGTTTGCTAAAGAAAGTTTTAAATTAGGGAAGATAATAATTAGTTCTAATGATATTCAATCGATTAAACTTGAAAGGATTCCACAGGAAATAGAGGAAGTAAAGATCATTAATAAAAATCTTGCCCGTTCCAGGGAAGAAGAACTCAGGAACTCGATTGGACTTCCAAAAGGACCAGACAAGCCGCGGGAAAAACCAGCTGAAGCTGTCAATGATATTCTAATGCCTCTGATCGGTATTCCTCCAACAATCAATTTTCAGGCAATTTATGATGTCGTTAGCGGAAAATCCAGAAGATTGAAAAGGCTTTACAAATATGAAGATATGCAGGAGGGATTGGCCTGGACTAGGAGTAATATCGATCCAGAATATTTTGCACAAGCAGGAATACCGCCCGAAAAGCTCAATGATTTTTTGATGTTCTCATTACGGGACGAAAAAGTTTTGATGTACATGAAAGCTAAAAATGTAGGCGGAATAACTATTTCTCTTGACAATAACATTAAGGCATATTTGGAAAGAATTGCGGAAAAATGATTTTTTTGTTGGAATATTATTTATAATTCAATAAATCATTAAATTGCGTCCATATTAATAGACCTTAATAAATGAAACTATACTTTAGTGTTAACTTCGGGACAAAAGTTGGCGAACGGCTCGTATTACGCCTATACGACGATAAAAATGAGCATCGTGACCACAACTTGCAATATTCCGAAAATAACAACTGGACCACAGAAATTGATTATTTTTCTAAATCGATTGAGTACAAATATCTTTTGGTGAACGAGCAGGGCCATGTTTTGGATGAAGAAATCCCAACGCATCAACTTAATTTACCAAACAGCTTCAAAGAGTTTGTGATTTTTGACCAATGGAATCTCAAAAATTTTCCAGAGAATTATCTCACCAATAAAATTCTTCACAACCGCCTGCAGGGCTACAAACCTGAAAAATTATCGGTTGTTAAAAAACAGACCCATCTTTTCCGAATAGAAGCGCCGCTTTATCATCCAAATTGGACACTGGTCATCATTGGAAATGTGGACGCATTAGGAAATTGGAATGCTGAAAGATCTGTAGAACTTAAACAAACCGATTATGGTATTTGGGAAGCAGGCGTTGAGATCCCAACATACCAAACTGTTCTTTACAAGTATGCTATCAAAGACAAGAACACGGGACAATTATTTTATATAGAACCAGGCGAGAACCGTTGGGTTTTCGGAAATCCAACCAAGGATATTTTGTACGTAAAAGCAGACCATTATTTTAAATTCAATAATGAGACACTTTGGCATTCTGCAGGTGTTGCAGTTCCTGTTTTCGCTTTGAGAACCGATGAGGGTTTTGGTGTTGGTGAATTTTCTGATATCAAAAAACTGGGAGATTGGGCGAATGATGCGAAGCTTTCTGTGATTCAGATCTTACCCATCAACGATACAACTGCGAATTATACTTGGACTGATTCTTATCCTTACGCAGCGATTTCGGTTTATGCACTTCATCCGCAATATCTCTCGGTTGAAAAGTTGGAATATGCTTTACCGAAAAAGTTAGTAAAAGAATATCAAGATAAAAAAGCTGAATTAAATGCTTTAAGTTTAATCGATTACGAGCAAATGATCTCCGGAAAATGGAAATTTGCAAAAGCTGTTTTCGAGGAAAAGCAAGAAGCGATTTTTAAGGATAAAAACTTCAAGAAATTCATTAAAGATAACGAAGAGTGGTTGATGCCTTATTCCGCATTTTGTGTTTTAAGGGACAAATATAACACGCCAAACTTCAATGATTGGAAAACGCATAAGAAATTTGTTGCCGGAAAAGTTGCAACTTTATATTCTCCTAAACATAAGGATTATTCTACGATCATGCTTCACGCTTGGGTTCAGTACCAGTTGCATTTGCAATTGCAGGACGCGGTGGAATATTTGCATAAACTAGGGCTTTCGGTGAAGGGCGATCTGCCAATCGGGATCTACAGATATTCTGTAGAAGCCTGGACAGAGCCTGAACTTTTCGGAATGGATTTCCAAGCTGGAGCACCACCAGACCAATTCTCAGATCTAGGTCAAAACTGGGAATTTCCGACCTACAATTGGGAAGTGATGAAAGCCGACGATTACCAATGGTGGAAAAAACGTTTCAAAGTTTTGGAACAGTATTTTGATGCCATGAGAATCGACCATATTCTTGGATTCTTCAGAATTTGGAGAATGCCGATCTCTGCGACGCAAGGTTTGTTGGGTTACTTTTATCCAGCTGTTCCTGTGACGGAGAGAGAGTTTTCTGACAGACAGATTCCTTTCAACCAAGATCGTTACATCAAACCATTTGTGAATGAACCAATTCTTTGGGAAGCGTTTGGCGAATCGAAGGAGAAGATTCAGAATCACTTTTTTGATAGTCACCAAAATGGAACTTATACTTTCAAACCGGAATTTGATACCCAAAGAAAATTAACCGATTATTTCAAAAAAGAATCTTGGGATTGGGCAGAAGAGAAACTGATCTCTCTTGCCGGAAATGTTTTATTCTTAACGGAAGAAACTGAGAACGGAATTGTTTATCATCCAAGATTTAATATATCAAAAACTTCATCTTACAAATATTTGCCAGATTGGGAAAAAGCGAAATTGAGTGATGTTTACAATGATTATTTCTTCAAACGCCAAGATGGACTTTGGTACCAAAAGGCGATGGAGAAATTACCAGCTTTACTCAATTCTACTACTATGTTAATCTGTGGTGAAGACCTTGGATTGGTGCCAGATTCGGTTCCGGTTGTGATGGACAAGTTGGCAATTACCGCTTTGAAGGTACAAAGAATGCCTTCGGATAATATTCCTTGGTATGACCCGAAGAACGCAAGTTATCTCAATGTTGTTACGGCTTCTTCCCACGATAGTTCTACCTTGAGACAATGGTGGCACGAGGACAGAAATCTGACGCAGAAATATTTCAACAACCAATTGGGGCAATACGGAACTGCACCTTGGGATTTGACACCGGACCTATCCGAAATGATCATGAAGCAACATCTTTTTACCGAGGCAATGTTGGCAATTTTTCCGATCCAGGAATTTTTAGCAACAGATGACAACTTGATGAATCCGAATATGGATGAAGAGAGAATCAATGATCCAGCTGTATTTCCACATTATTGGCGTTACAGGATGCATCTGAAACTTGAGGATCTAAAAGAACAGACACAATTCAACCAGAAAATCGCAGGTTGGATAGAAGGCAGCGGACGATATTAATTTCATAAAAAATATTTAATAAAAACCTTTCAGATTATTTTTCTGAGAGGTTTTTGTTTTTAATGATGGAAATTATTGGTCTGATTATCAGTTGTTAATACTGAATTAATCTTGAGTTTTGAAGATCTTGATTCGTTTGACTTTAACTTTTATTCCTATCCAATATCCAAAAGGGAGAAAGTTCATTACAAAGGAAAAGATGACTTTCTAATTAAATTTTTAAAATAAAAGAAAATGAAAAAGATATTTTTAAGCCTCGCTTTAGTTTTGGGAACTTTGGTTTTTGCCCAGGATTATTATGACACTTATCCTAGTGAATATAATGGATATGAATATTACGACAACTCTTATGATTATCCAGATGATTATTATTACAATTATCCGGCTGACTACTATCCAGACCAGTATTATCAAGGTTATTACAATGATTATCAGAATGCCGTTGTTTCTGTCAACTGGAATCAGTTCTTTGCGCAATATCGCCTAAGTCCGTTCCAGATCAATCAGATC
Source organism: Chryseobacterium sp. FP211-J200 (assembly GCF_001643375.1). GTDB lineage: Bacteria > Bacteroidota > Bacteroidia > Flavobacteriales > Weeksellaceae > Epilithonimonas > Epilithonimonas ginsengisoli. Next base: position 66,094 of record NZ_LSHB01000003.1, on the reverse strand, counting down.
CTGATGTTGAATAACCGATTTGCTTCTTATGATGCGTGGAACTCCTACTACAGATGGAATCCGGACAGATGGTATTATGACAGATTCTATGCGCTTCAAAATATTTTGGGACCAAGGATTTTCGTAGTCTATCAAAATGTTTATTTCCGTGGTGCAAGTCCGTTTGTGTATTATAGAAATCGTTTTACCAATTTCTACGCTAGAAGATATCCAGTGAGACCGGTTTACAGAAATGTGAATATCAATATCTACAAAGTGAATCGTGGAAATTTCAAAGAAGGTTTCAGAAATGTGGGAAGAAATCAAAATATGATCCGACCAAACAGAAATGAAGGGATGCGTAACCAACCCATTAGAAATGGTTCAAATGGAAATGGTTCCGGAGGAATCAGAAATTCACAAAATGGAGGAATGAGAACCAATGAAAATAGTGGCGTGCGAAACCAAGGTGGAATTAGAGATAACAATTCTGGAGGCGTAAGAAGTGGAAATATCAGAACGCAGACTGCTCCAAACATTAAAAATGAAGGAATCAGAAGTCAAAATAACGGTGTCAGACAGAATCAAAATACGAAGAGAAAAATCGAGAATAGAAGCAATCAAAAAAACTCTGCTCCAAGATCTGAAGGCAACGGCAGGAATTCTGGAATGAGATTTACCTCAAGGTAAAATTTAACAAACTTTATCATTTCAATTTTTAACTTGGGTTTGAAATTGACATCAAACCAATAGATTAATAAAAATCAGTACACAAACAAATATTAAATTTAAATCAATATGAAAAAATTAATTTTAAGCGCAGCATTTCTTGGATTAGGTGTTTTTGGATTTGCACAGACAACGCAGAAAGCAGATATGGGACAGAGAAAAGCTGAGCACCTGCAGAAAATGAAGCAAGAACTTGATCTTACAGATACCCAGGTAGCGCAGTTGAAAGCATTGCATGAATCTAAGGCTGCCGAAAGAAAACAAGACATGTCAGCGAAAAAAGAGGATAAGATGCAGAAAATGAAGCAAAATGAAGCAGAAATGCAAAAGATCCTGACACCAGAACAGTACAAAAAATTCCAAGAGTTGAAGGCTAAGAGAATGGCTGAAAGAAAGGAAAATTTTAAAGAAAGAAAAAGTGCTAATTCAGCAGTAGTTAAATAAGTTTTTAGTTAGTGATTAATTTCAGAGAGAGTCGTTATTTTGTAACGGCTCTTTTTTTTATATTTGGATTTTAAAGTTAAAATTTCACAAAAAAATATATAAAGTTATGGTTTCAGAGAAAATTGTTACGCTTGTTAACGAGCAAATAACAAAAGAGCAATATGCAGCACAATTATATCTATCAATGAGCGCCTGGTTCTACGCACAAGATCTGGAAGGTATCGGTAATTATTTCCGTGTACAATCCAAAGAAGAATTGATGCACGCAGACAAGATGTTCGATTATGTGAATGACATCGGAGGACAGATCATCTTGAACGAGGTTCCACAACCACCGCACGAATTCAACAATGCACAGGAGATCTTCGAAAAAGCCTTAGATCACGAGAGATTGGTAACGAAAAGCATCTTCAATATCGTAAAAGCCGCCAATGACGAAAGTGATTTTGCCACAACAAGTTTCTTGCAATGGTTCATCAATGAGCAAGTGGAAGAGGAAGCAAGTGCCTCACTTTTGGTTTCAAAGATAAAAATGGTTAAGGACAATCCTTCTGCACTATATCTTTTCGATCAGGAATTGGCGCAACGGGTATTTGTGCCGGCAGCGAATTAATTCCTATTTGATTGATGAAAAAACTAATAACCCTTTTTGTGTTAGTGTCTGTAAAGATGCTTTCACAAAATTACCCTATCTCAGAAATTCCGGAAGATCTAAAGAAAGATGCCAACATGATTATCAGAAATCGTGATTCGCAAATCATTATCAATTCTGTGGATGATGTAGAAACTCATTTTGTCAATGCTTTTACGATAATGAATAAAGCTGGCGAAAAATATTCTTTTGTAAAAATACCGTATGATAAAACCAACAAAGTAAGCAATATAAAAGTTAAAGTTTTTGATGCTTTTGGTAAATTATATAAGACCTATTCTAAAAGTGATCTAACAGATTCATCTTATAATGAAAGCTTTGTACTTTATTCAGATAGCAGGGTTTTGTCTTTGAAGATTCTTTCAACAAGTTATCCTTATACAATAGAGTTGACTTATGATGAAGATTCGTCTGATACTGTTTTTCTCAATTCTTTGATGACGTTTTATGATTTCAATGTGTCAATTCAACGTTCTGTCATCCATTATAATAACAAATCCGGAATCAATCTGAGACGAAAAATAAAAGAATCCAGCTACGGTAAACTTAATTTTCAGGGAAGCGATAATGATTTTACAATCTCTTTTGATAATTCTCCCGCTATAGTTGAAGAAAAATATTCTCCAGATCCGGTTACTCTAATGCCAAAAGCAGATTTTGCGCTAGACCATTTTACTTTAAAAGGTAAAAAAGGAGATTTTACTAGTTGGCAAAATTATGGAAAATGGTTGCATGATGAGATTCTCAATCCCGTTTCTCAAATTACGCCGGAAATTCAGCAGGAAGTCAATTCCCTCCAGCTTTCTGGATCTACGGAAGAAAAGGTAAAAACCATCTACCAGTATATGCAGAATATAACCAGATATGTTGCAATAGCATTGGGAATTGGCGGTTGGCAACCAATGGTTGCGGATGATGTCAGAAAAAAGGGTTACGGGGATTGTAAAGCCTTGTCCAATTACATGAGGGTTTTGCTAAAAGCAGCAGGTATAGAATCCTATTATTGTGAGATTTATATGAATGATACGCCAATGCTGTTCGATAAAGATTTTCCTAAAATGGGAGGCAATCATATTGTTTTGTTTGTACCAACCGAAAACGGCAAAAATATCTGGTTAGAAAGCACGAGCCAAAAAATAGCCTTCAATCATTTGGGGTATGAAACTTTGGATAGAAATGTCATAATGATTAAGAATGATAAAGCTGAGATTGTTGACACGCCGAAATCAATGGCAGAAAATAATAAAGAAATATTAAGGATAAAAGCTAATATTTCAGAAGATAACAATTTGGATTTGACCTCTAGTTTTTCTTATTCAGGAGGTTTGTATGATATGTCTATGGCGTTGTTGTCACTTACGCCTGTAGAACAAAAGGATGCTTTGAAACACCGTTATGATAATTTGCAACTATCGAATATTGATATTCAGAATATGATCAATGACAGAGATAATGCCAATCTTAATTTTGATCTGAACTTTAAAGCTTCAAATTATTCTAAGACATTGGGTTCAGATATCTACTTTAGAGCAATTCCTTTCATTGATTCAGATTTTTATCTGGAGGATTCTGATAGAAAGATGCCTATTGAAATTCCTTTTGGTTTTACAGATGATTACGAAATAGAGTTCACAATTCCTGATAATTATAAATTCGCTGAAAATCCTGTACCAGCAAAGATTGACTCAGAGTTTGGAAGTTTCTCCATGGAGTTCATTCCTCAAGATAAAAAATTATTGGTAAGAAGAAAATTCATGCTGAAGAAAGGGATCTTCTCAGCTGATAAAATTTCCGATTACATCAACTTCAGAAAAAAAACCAATAAGATCGACCATACAAAAATTCTAATAACCAAACTATAACCAAATAATGAAAACCAAATTTTTACAACTGATCCTATTCTGTTCCGTTTTACCAGTTTTCGGGCAGTATAAATTTCTGGATATTTCTAAGCTCGATAATGCCGATCTAAAATCGAGTACCTACGAAAAAAATCCCTCGGAAGTGGCTGAGATACTGTATAAGTCTTATCACTATTACATTGTTGATGGACAACTCAATTTGGATGTCGTAAGTAGGGTGAAGATTTATAAAAAAGACCAGGCTGGAAAATTTCTGAATCAGGAAATCTACACCTATGATGGTAAAAACAACAAGTCAGAAAAAGTAACTTCACTTAAGGTGTCCACCTATAATCTTGTAAATGATAAAGTAGAGGCAACGACTGTCGAGAAAAACTCCAAATACAAATCCAAAGAATCTAAAAATTATACGGTTACAAAATTTGCTTTTGAAAATGTAAAAGATGGTTCTGTCATAGAGTACAAATATTCGGTTCTTTCGCCTTTTGTTTGGTCTGTAGATAAGATCACCGTAGAAGAAAATGTACCAACACGCCGTTTCGATTACGTGTTGGACTTTCCAAAATATCTTGGATTCAATATCGATTATAAAGGAAGTCTGGTTCCCAAACACAGAGATGTCACAGATAAAAATATTTACGGCGGAGAATATTATACTTACCGCTTCGGGTTTGAAAATATTGCACCTTACCGGGACGAAAAATATGTTCATAACCTCGATAATTACAGAACATCCATAAGAGCCGAACTTAATTCAACTAATATTACAAGAACGCCAGGTGCTTACGAAGGCGGTGATTTGGGCGGATTCAAATCCTATGCGGTTACCTGGAAGGATATTTCCAAACAACTTTACGAATCAGACTTTTTCGGAGAGCAGCTGAAGAGAAAATCTCTAGTAAAAGACCTGATTCCTGCAGATATCAAAAATATAGAAAAACCTCAGGAAAAAGCCGCTGCCATTCTGAAGTTTGTTCAAAAAAATTACACATGGAACGGCTATTACACTGTTGGCTCAGAAGATGAAAAAGGAATCAAAGATTTGTTAGAAACTAAGGTTGGCACTTCAGGAGAGATTAATTTGTTGCTGATCATGCTCATGAGAAGTGCCGGTCTGGATGCTCAGCCATTGGCGCTCGCTACTATCGGAAGAGGTCTGCTTATGGATCACTCACCATCTATTAATCAACTGAATTATACTTTGGCATTTTTGGAGATCGATAAAAAAGCTTTTATATACGACGCTAGTTCAAAACTTTCTGTTCCAAATTTGATCCGCCCAAATGCGCTGAATTACAACGGCTATATTATGACGGAAAAAGATGCTAAAAAAGTAAATGTCCTATGTCCTGGTAAAAGTACAACATATCTCACGGTGAATGCTGATCTGAATCCCGACGGAACTGTAGCTGGTTCATTTTCGGATAAAGATACGATGTTGTATGCAATGATGAACAATGAGAAATATGAAGAGGACAAAGCGACATATCAAAAAGAATCTTATAAAGACCGGTATACTTTTCCTTTTACAAATATAAAAACAGAATTGCTTGACGATAATGCCTTTCAAACCAGTTTCGACTTTGATTCTGATACATTCGTAGATGGAATTGGAGGCAAATTGGTGTTCAATCCGCTCTTGTTTTTGTATAACAGGTCCCACGAGTTTGACCAGACTGATGAGAGACGTTCACCAATTGAATTGTACACAGGTTATGACAAAATCAAAAAAGTGACGATTACTTTACCTGATGGTTACGCTTTTGAAAATGTTCCGAAATCCAAAAAGTTCCGAACAGAAGACAATGCGATCCAGTACGTTTACAAAGTGACTCAGGAAGGAAATAAGCTTACCGTAGAAACTACGACAACAGTTGAAGACCCGGTTTACCCAAAAGAATATTATCCAGCCTTCAAACAGATCTTCGATAATATCACCAAATTGGAAGGTCAGGTTGTAACCGCCGTTAAAAAATAGAAAATTAAAATCCCGAGAAGTAATTCTCGGGATTTTTTTTGTATATAATCTATCAGTCTATTTTCTCTAAGTCTATATATAAATCACATCTGTCTTCAAAACCCTTTCCCCAAATTGTTCCAATTTTTCCTGATAAAGCGCAACCTGTTTCTGATCTTTTTCCTTCTCGCTTCCCGTTTTAAAATCCACGATGATGATGCCATCTTTTGTTTTAATTAATCTATCAGGACGATACGTTTTCGAATTACCATCTTCCACAGAAAGCATATCACGTTCATTGATGATGATCAGATTTTCCTCAAAATAAGAACTGTAATTTTTATCATTAATGATATTTTCAATACGTTCCAAAATCGATGTTTTCTCATCGTTTGTGATTGTACCTTCCAAAACGTAAGAATTCAGAACTTTCAGAACATCCTTTTTAGTTTTGATTTTTGATAAGATTTCGTGGGTGAAAATTCCCATTCGTACGTGTTCCACTCGGTTTTGATAACTTTTGGATGAGGTCGCAATTTCGATATTCGAAGCTTTCTCTGTTTTCTGGGAAATGGAACTGATGTTTTCAGATAGATATTCTTTTTTCTCCTTGTGTTTTTGTTTTATTAGTAACTCTGCTGAGGTTTCATAAACATCAAATGAATCTAATAATTCGCCATTTTCCGTAGGCTGAAATTGACTTGCAAAATCAAACAATTCCAAATGATTCGCAGATTTATTCGGTTTTTCCAAATAAAAGAACAATTGCTCCACAGGTCGAGTCGTCGCCACATATTGGATACAAAAACGGTCGATTTTATTTCGGTAAGAATTAATCAAATTAAAACCTGCCAATTCCTCATCATACCTCTCTAATTCGGGAGAAAATTGATTTAGAATAACGGTTTTCAGTTCATCATCGCTTCCCAAATCAAACCATTCCGAGAATTTTTTGTCACTGTTTTCATTTCGCATTGGGATGAAAACGATGGGGAATTCCAGACCTTTCGCTTTATGAATCGTCATAATCTGAATCGCATCCACGTTTTCACTCGCCTGAATACTGATTTTTGAAGCTTCATCATCCCAATATTTCAGGAATTCTTTCAGTGTTGCACCTGTATTTTGCGTGTAGTTGTGAAGCATTTCTAGGAAATTCAGAAGGAAATCCGTTTCTTTATTTTCAACCGAGAATTCGTGAACGTAATATTCAATGAAATTATAAAGATTAAGTTGCGGAATATCTTTCTGAATCAGCGTTACATTGTATTTTTCATTAATGAAATCCTCTATGTCTTTCTTGTTTTCGAACTTCAAAATTTCTTTGATTTCGGAAGTGAAATCCGTCATTTTAATTCTTCCCGAAACATTCAAAAAATACATCATTTTAACCAAGAATTGACGATTTTTCGGAACAAGATTCCATTTCAAAAACTCGATCAAAGCTTTTATGGTAAAGGCCAAATCCAAGGTCAAACCTTTCTCGGAAATCGTTTTGATGTAAGTTTCTTTTCCTTTATAATTGACTTTCAAATTTCCCAACAACTTAGAATAATTAAAAATATCCGAATTTCCTCTGCAAAGAATCGTGATATCAGAAAAATCAAAACCATTATCTAGACTTTCCTGAATATCAGTCTGCATTTTCGCCACCGTTTCATCATAGAAAATATTCTTGGTCGAGTTTTCCAAAAGATGGATTTTCACGCGACCTTCCAACTTGGATTTTGATTCCTGCAAAGCATTTTCGCCGAAGATTTTCTGATGTTCATCATTCAGATCACCGGACATAAAATCGTACAATTTATTATTAAAATCGACAATATTCTTCGCACTTCGCCAATTGAAGCCAAGATTTTCTGCCGTTGCAAATTTGGGAGTAATCTCTTTTTTATTAATGATGTCGAGCATCAATTCACTCTCGCCACCACGGAATCTGTAGATGCTTTGTTTCGGGTCGCCAACGATGGTGAAACTTGTGTCGTCCGACGTGATGCTGTTGTCACGAAGTGGAAGGAAATTCTGCCATTGCATCGTGGAAGTATCCTGAAATTCATCAAAGAAATAATGCTGAAACTGCGTCCCCACTTTCTCATATATGAAAGCTGAAGGTTCATTTCTAAGATTTTCATTAATCAAAATATTGAACTTCGAAAGCAGAACCAAATCATTCTCTTCCTCGATTTCCAATAGTTTTTTCTGAATATCCGCATTCACCTTTAAAGGCAAAATCGCTTGCAAAACTTTTTCTTTTTTCTGAGAATTGATATACAAATCAATGATTTCTCGTCGCCACGAAATCAATTGTGGAAGAATATCCTGAATTTCGGATTGCTTGTGTTTTCCCTTTGTTGAAGCGCCTTTGAGAAACGTTTCAATCTTCGAATCTTCGGAAGTTGTTGGGAATGGAAATTTCTTGTCCTTAATTTTATGAAACTCCAGAATATTAACGAAAAATCCACCAATTCCACTTTTTCCACTCGCAAAATCCTCAATCTCAATATCTCTGCTTTTTATTAATTCCAAAGCTTTCGTTGCGATTTCAAGCGATTCTGATTTTAGATTTTTAATGGTTTCTCTAAGTTCGTTTTTCTTGTTTTCATAAGCTTCCCATTCGAAATCTTTGTTGTCCTGCAAAGGTTTGTAATGCACATCGCTCACAAATTTCTTAGCCGAATTGTACAAAGTTTGATTGAGGTTGACACGCTCGTTATTATCCAAATTATAATTCACGTAATCCATAAAAGCGTCGGAAACCGTTTCGTCTTCGCCAATTTCGTCCAGCATCTTGTCAACCGCTTCAATCAAATAAGGTTCTGGTTGAATTTCCAAATTGAAGTTCTGCGCCAATCCCAATTCATAGGAAAAACTCTTTACCAATCGGGAATTGAACTTGTCAATCGTCCCAATGTTCAAAGTCGAGTAGTGGTGCAAAATATAATCGAGAACTTTCTGCGAACGGTGATGCAAATCGTCCAGCGTAATCTTGTAACCTTGATTCACCAATGCTTCCTGTACATTCTTCAAATCCTGATTTTCAGTGTAATTATCTTTTACAAATTCGCCAAGGTAGAAAAGGATTCTTTCCTTCATTTCTTTCGCCGCTTTGTTGGTGAAAGTCAATGCCAAAATCGTACGGATAGAATCTGACTGATTTGGAAATCGAAGGCAAATCATCAGGAGACTCTGAACCAGACGGTAAGTTTTGCCAGAGCCAGCAGAGGCGTTGATGACGGTGTATGAATTTTGCATCCTTATATATAAGTTAAGGAAGCAATTTACAAAATAGTTTTAAAAAAATTGATCAATCTCGACATCGTAGTCCAACCGGAAAGATTTTCTATGATGAATGGTCGGTCCAAATTTTTTCAAACCTTTCTGATGGGTTTTGGTGCAATAGCCGAAATTGGTATTCCAACCATATTCTGGAAACTCATCGTGAAGTTTTATCATTAAGTTATCACGATAGTTTTTCGCAAGAATTGAAGCGGCTGCAATCGAAAGATATTTACTGTCTCCTTTTATAATACAATGATGTGGAATATAATTGTAAGGATGAAACTTGTTGCCATCCACTAAAATCAATTCCGGTCTTGTACCAAGTTGGTCCAACGCAAGATGCATAGCATGCAGGCTAGCGTTCAATATATTATGTTCGTCTATAAATTCGGGAGACAATTCTGCAATGGCAAAATCGACGGCATTTTCACGGATATAGATATCCAGATTCTGTCTGGTTTTAAAATTTAACGTTTTAGAATCATTAACTAAATTTTGCTTAAAATTTTTGTTTACAATAACTGCTGCAGCAACTACGGGGCCTGCAAGACAGCCTCTTCCGACTTCGTCGCAGCCTGCTTCTATGTAGGTGTTTGAGAAACTATTATAAAGTTCTATCATTTATAATTGAGAATAGATTTTGGATTTCAAATGTAGGCATCATTTGCGTAAATTTTCAATTTTAATAGCTTTTATTTTGTCTCATTACACCGCAGATCTCTTAAATAAATTTTAAATTAATCTTAAATTTTGGACTAGAAATCAAGTTTTAATTTACAATATTTGGTTTAAAACATTAATAAATCAAACAATGGTTTAGTTTTGTTTTGAATTTTTGTTGAAAAAAAGTGTTGTTTTTAATTGTATTGATAATTTATCTGGTTTATGGATTTGGTAATACATGACTGTGTTTATTGAATAAGTTGTTGGTTTTTATTAGTTAATTTTTTGTTTAATTTTGTGATTCACTTTTTCGTTAATTTTTTTTATGAAATTGCGTTTTTTTTATAATTAGTAAAATTATAAAAATACAGTCTTTAATTATATTATTTACATTGTTTTTTATTATTTATTTTACGTAGTTATTTGTAAATCAGCGTTTTAAATTATTGTTAAAAGAATTTTTATTATTTTTAATCATTATAAATAAGTGTTTTTTTGTTTAAAATTTGAAATGATAAATTGGTGGTGCTTTTGTCTCTAACTAATTTCTTGTTTAATAATTCACTTCGATTTTTGCTTTTATTATGTTAATTTTTTAAATTTTTTAAATTTAGTTATTTGTATAAATATTTAGAATTAGCTTGTTACTTGGTAATGTTAAATTTAATTAACAAATTTACAATCCTAAAATATTAAAAATCTGTTAAGATGAATTTACGTTTAAGTGTGATGACTGTAGGCGTACTATTTTTTACAAGCCAAATGGTAATGGCTCAAAAAGATAGTGATACGCTTACAAAAGAAACAACAATTGAGAATGTTGTTATTATGGGGTTTGGTCAGAAGAAAACTGTTCAGGAAGTTACAGGATCTGTCAGTACTATGACTTCAAAATCGATTGAAGATGTACCAGTTGCATCAGTTGATAAAATGTTACAAGGTCGTGTGTCGGGTGTGCAAACAGGTAGTGCATCTGGGCAGCCGGGTGGTATGGCTAGTGTGAGAGTACGTGGTGTTTCTTCTATCAATGGACTTACTTCTCCTGTTTGGATAGTAGATGGTGTACGTGTTGCTTCTGGAGATTTGACAACTAATGGAACAACTTCCAATGTTTTGGCTAACATGAACCCAGATGATATAGAAAGTGTAACTGTACTAAAAGATGCTGTTTCAACAGCTATTTATGGTGCGGATGCAGGTTCAGGTGTAATTATTGTTACTACTAAGTCTGGTAAAAAAGGAAAGGCTAAATTTAACTTTTCTTCTAATATAGGATATAACGATAGAGCTGTTAAGACTTACAGAGGTTTTACAAGTGATGAGTATAAGTTATACCTTTCTACCGCAGTTGCGAACAGATATCCAAGTAATTTTGCTAATCCAAACGAAGCATCAGAAGGTATTCTGGAAGGTAAGTTGGGTCCTAATTTACAAGGTGTGTTTGAATCTACCGCCAATACAGATTGGCTAAAGGAGACTACCAAAAAAGGTTTCCAACAAAATGTTGATTTTAACTTATCTGGTGCTGATGATCGTTTTACTTATTATGCATCTGCCAACTATATGACTCAGGAGAGTATTGTTAGAGGGTCAGACTTTAATCGTTTGGCGTTCACAACTAAGGTTTCATATAAGGCTACAGATAAATTAAAGATCTCTACAGATTTCCAAGCATCATTTGGTAGAATCAATACTTTAGCAGATGCTGGTTCGTTTTCTAACCCAATTTTGGCGCAATATTTCAATAGACCAACCGATCCTGTAAGAAACGCAGATGGTTCATTCTACTTAGGTTCAGGAGGGCGTTTGTCAAATAGTATGTTCAATCCTGCTTTTCTTCAAGAGAATAATTATAATGAGGCAAAGACCGCTAGGATTTTTGGTAATTTGAAAGCAGAGTACCAAATTTTGGATAACTTGAAATATCAATTTGTATTTGCTCCGGAATATATCAATGTAGAAGAAGATACTTATTGGTCTCCAATTCATGGTGATGGTTTTGGCTATCAAGGATACCAGAGAACTTCATTCAATAGATATTTTAATTTCAATTTACAGAATATTTTAAGTTGGGATGAGAGTTTTGGTAGACATAATGTAGGGGCTTCCGCAATACAAGAGGCTTACAAGTCGGATCGTAAATACTTAACTGCTACTGCAATAGGAGTTGGATCACCTACGCTTCAAACTTTGGATAACTTTGTTACTCCATTTGGCTATAATGGAATTGAAAAGCCTACTTCACGTTGGGGATATGCAGTAACTGCACATTATGACTATGATAAGATTATTTTGGTAGATGGTTCCTATAGAAGAGATATGCTTTCTCAGTTTACTCCAGGTCAAAAGGCTGGTGACTTCTGGTCTGCAGGTGTCGGTTTTGATGTTGCCAAGTTAGGAATGCTAAGAGATAATAATACAATTAGTATGTTGAAACTTCGCTCCTCTTATGGTAAAGTTGGTAACCAAATTAGTGCCAATCCTTATGCTTTGTACCAATTTACGTCTAATTATAATGATTCACCCGCAGCATCTTATTCAGGAGTTTACAATCCTAATCTTTCCTGGGAGACTATCAAGCCATTCAATGTTGGTTTAGATTTTGGTTTCTGGAATAACAGAGTGACCTTGTCTGCAGAATACTATAACAAAAAGACACAAGATCTTATTTATAACCGTCCGCTATCTACATCCCAAGGAAGTATTATTATAAATCCTGATGGAACATCAAGTTATGGTAATTATGTAGATAATATTGGTTCTTTGGTAAACAGAGGGTTTGAATTTTCTGTGAATGCAAACATCTTCAGAGGTGATAGGGATGAGTTCAATTGGAACATTGGAGGAAACTTATCAACATTGCATAATGAGATTACAGAGCTTTATGGAGGTGATGTTATTGGAGGTACAACAATTTTGAAAGAAGGAGAAGGTGTAAGAACATTCTTTCTTAGAAAATGGGCAGGTGTAGATGCTGCTAATGGTGATCCACTATGGTATATTAATGGTAAAGACGGTGCTACAACAAACAATTATGCAGAAGCACAGCAAGCAACGCAAGGCTCTTTCCTAAGCACTCTTTTTGGTGGTGCTAACACTAGCTTAAGCTATAAAGGTTTCGCTCTTGATCTACAATTTACTTATGGATTTGGAGGTAAGATCTATGATAACTGGGCAAGGTATACAATGAGTGATGGTCAATATAATGCCACCTATCCTGGTTACGGTGATGTAATGGGTAACTATTGGACACCGGAAAATACTGATGCAGCTAATCCTAAACCAATTTATGGAGGTAACAAAAGATCTAATGCAGCATCCACACGTTTCTTATATGATAGTGATTATATCCGTTTGAGTAACGCAAGATTGGGATATACTTTTGACCGTGATCAATTAAATGGTACTTTGTTAAACAGTGTGCAGATTTATGTAATGGCCAATAATGCATGGACACATAGATTTGATAAAAATCTGAAGTTTGATCCAGAAACAAACGTGTCAGGTTATACAGATTTGAATTTGCCAGTGCTTAAATCTTTCTTAATCGGTTTTAACGCAAGTTTCTAAAAACAAAAAAAATTAAAAAATGAAAAAGAGATTATTTTCAATCGCTATATTTTCTACAACTCTATTTGGACTAACTACATCATGTAGTGATGATTTTGTAGAAACACAATTTAATGAAGCAATCGAGCAGTCACCTCTTAAGTCAGCAGATGAGGTTCAGGCTTTTGTAAGAGGGATTTATTCTTCTATGAGATCGCCTAATTATTATGGTGCAGATTATCTAGGATACGGAGAAGTACGTTCCGATGAGATGTTCAGTAATACCGCAGGTGGTTATTTCTTAAATGTTCAGAACTACACCATGCTTTCTAATGATTCATACGCAGGTGATACTTGGAATAAAATTTACGAAGCAATAGCAAAGTCTAATATTGTAGTAAATACCAATGTATCAGGTTTCAATGATTCAGATTTTGCAGAATATCTTCAAGGTGAAGCTTATGGTCTTAGAGCCGTAGCATTTTTCGATTTATTAAAATTATATGGCCAACAGTTTAGTGGTGGTTCTGTAGGTATAGTTTTGCCAACTAAGTATGATCCAAAAGCTCTTATGCCACGTGCAAGTGTAGCAGAGACAGAGGCTCAGATTGATGCAGATTTCACCAAAGCACTTCAAATGATGGAGGCTAATGGTTCTTATGATAATGTAGGTATTAAAACAGACTTGTCTATCAACGCATTAAAAGGTTTGATGACTCGTTTTTATCTTTATAAAAAAGATTACGTAAAGGTGAGATCATTAGTTAATGATATTGTTGCATCTGGTAAATATTCAGTTGCACCTGCGGGAAGTGTAGGAACATTTCATAGCTTTCAGATGAATGGTGCAGCTTCTAACTCGATGTTTGAGTTGGCGGTAGGTATTAACTCTGCGCTTGCTACAGATTCTTATAACTATCTAATTGGTTTAAACGGTTATGCTAACATCCAATTGAAAGAAGGTGTTGTAGATTTATATTCTGCTGATGATGTTCGTCTAAAATTGATTACCGAGGATGCCGGTAATTATTTTGTTACAGGAAAATATACACAGCAAAATGGTGCAGATAATATCAGAATGATTCGTTTCGAAGAAGTTTTGTTAGCAGGTGTAGAAGCCGAACTTAATGGCGGTTCTTCAGCAAAAGCTTTAGAATATTATAATGATATAATTACCAATAGAGGATTAGTTGCTGCTACAAGCGTAACTATGAATGATTTGAAGTTGGAAAGATTAAAAGAGCTTTTAGGAGAAGGACAGAGACAGTGGGATCTGTTACGTTGGGGAGATAAGTCTTTCAAACCATCTGATATAGCAGAAACTATGCTAGCTTTTCCAATTCCAAGAAAAGAAACCAATATTGCAAATACGCCAATAGTTTCTAATCCGGGATACGACAACTAGGCTAAAGTATCTATATTTAAAAAGTCACCTTATTTTAATAAGGTGACTTTTTGTTTATAATAGGCTCTATCGGGCTTCTAAATAATTAATTTAACACGAGACATCTAATGAGCTTTTTTGATTTTATAAATATGTAATCAATTAAATATTACTTTGCGAAAATGATTTGATTTCCCGTGTTTTTTTATTAAGGTAAGAATTGCTCTTTTGTTTTTTTTTAATTTTTTATTAATGCTTTTTATTCTGATATAAAGGATTTTTAAGTTATGCCTTTTTTTTAATGCAAAAATATTGTGTTTGCGGAATTGTCATAATATTAAGAATTTTTTGAATAAACGTCAAATGTTTTTGTTTTAATTATTGCGTTTTATTTAACTTTTTTAGGAATAATTAACATTTTGTATTGTATATGTTAATAATGTTTTGCACATTTGTCTATTGAAAAATTTGATTTGATATGAAAAAATTAACAACAAGCGTTTTAGCAGTGGTTCTTTCGTCGTCTTTTGCAATGGTTTCGGCGCAAACGGTAAGAGACACAGCTACAACAGATATCGAGGGCGTTGTAGTGACGGCATTAGGTATCAAGAGAGAAGAAAAATCTTTGTCTTATGGAACCCAAGTGGTTCAAGCAAAGGAACTTAATTTAACACAAAATGTTGATGTTAAAAATGCAATAGTTGGTAAAGTCTCTGGAGTACAGTTAAATGGTCAAGCCGGTTCAAAACTTGGTGAAACTGGAAAACTGAGAATTAGAGGTGCAGTAAGCTTATTAAGTGATGCTGATCCAATTTATGTTCTTGATGGTGTTATTGTTAATCCTAACAGTATTGACATGGACATTGTAGAGTCTGTCAATGTGCTAAAAGGGCCAAACGCAACCAGTTTATATGGTGTTAGAGCACAGTATGGTGTTGTAGTAATGTCATCAAAAAAAGGTTCAAAAAAGAGATTAAGTGTAGAGCTTAATTCTACTGTTACTACTGATATGGTGGCTAGAACTCTTAAGTTTCAAAATCAATATGGACAAGGGCAACATGGTGCTGATTCTTTTACAGCATTTGAGTTTGATCCTGCAGTTCATCCAGCAGAGTGGTCAGTCTTTGATGGAGAGAGAATTCTTACAGATGATGATTATACTTATGATGAAAGTTGGGGTGCGAAATTTGATGGTCAATCATATGTTCCATGGTACTCTTGGTGGAAAAGCAGTCCTTATTTTGGACAAACTGCAAAATGGGAAGCTCAACCAGATAACATTAAAAACTTTTATGATAAAGCTTTTGCTTTTAAAAACTCAATCGCAGTATCCGGTGGAAATGATGATTTTACAGCAAGAGTATCTATTACTAATTTAGATCAAAGTGGGATTATTCCAAATTCATCTCTTAAAAGAAATTATTTGAATCTTAATGGTAATTATAAATTTAGTGATAAGTTGTCAGTAGACGCTGTCTTAAATTATTCAGATGGCAAAACTCAAGGAGATTTTGATGATACTTATGGGAATCAAACAACTGGATCTATTAATAACTGGTTTGGTAGAGATGTCGATACTGGAATTTTGAAAAGCCTTAAGAATTTACAAAATTCAGCTGGATATCATGCAAGTTGGAATTGGTGGGGACCTAATGGTTATGCAGATGCATTAAATGCTCCAACAAATAATGCTGTGAATTTTATGGCAAAACCGGCATTCTGGTTTAATCCTTATACTTGGTTGGATCAGTATAAAAATACAACTGATAGACAAACTCTTTTGATATCAGTAGCTCCTACATACAAAATCAGCAAAGATTTAACTGCTAGAGTTTCCTTTTCACGAGCTGGTAATTATGCACAAAACAAATATTTTATGCCTTATTCTTTAGCTAAAAACGGTTCAGGAACAGGTTCTAATACTCCTAGTGGGTATTTAACAGTTTTGAATGGTTTTGGTGTTAGAGACACAAATTATACTGAAGATCAATATGAAGGCAGATTAAGTTACAGTAAAAAATTTGGTGATTTAGATGTAAATGTAGTTGGTGGGGGTAATATCACTAATAGACTATGGAGTGGTAACTCACAATTAATGGATACCGGAGGAACAACGCAATGGTTATTGACTCCAGATGTATACGATTTTAAAAATACTAATATTCCAATCGTTGCAAATCCATACGAGTATAAGCAGACTTACAAATCTCTATATGCAACAACTTCGTTAGGATTTAAAAACACTTTTTATGTCGATGCTTCGGTAAGAAATGATATAAATTCAGCATATCTTAATACGAATAATTCATTTTTAAGTTATTCTGTTGGAGCAAGTGTTCTATTACATGAATTAATTGCTAAGAATGACGTATTAACTTTCTTCAAAGTGAGAGGTGGTTTTGCACAAATACCTGCGGATTTGGATGCTAGATATACTAATCCAGAGTTTAGAAATGGAACTCAACCATTAACTGTTGGATCTAGTTATTATCCAACTGCATACTACCCGACAAGAAAAATCGATCAGGATCTAAAACCTGCGATCAATGAAAATAAAGAATTTGGTTTGGATCTAAAATTCCTAAAAAATCGTCTTAGCTTATCTGGTACATATTATAATGAAACAAGAAATGATGAACCAATTCCAGTTACATTACCGTCATCAAGTGGGGCTCTTGATATCTTGATCAATTCTGCAAAAGCTAAAAGAGAAGGTATAGAGCTTAATTTGTCAGGAGATGTTTTCAGAAGTTCAACAGGTTTTAACTGGACAACATCTTTAAATTTTGCAAAAAATAAGTCAACTATTGTTAGTATAAATGAAAACTTGGATAGAATCCAATATGGTACTAATACTGGCTACGGTTCTTTTAGCTATGTACAAGTTTTACAGTTGCCAGGTCAAGAATGGGGACAATTATATGGTACAGGAATTAAGAGGGATGCTAGCGGAAATGCTGTAATTAATGAAGATGGTTTATTTGCATATGAACCAAATAAAGCATTTGGAAGCGTTTTGCCTGAATTTACTGGAGGTTTCTTTAACTCATTCAGTTATAAAGGTGTTACTTTAAGTGCTTCTATTGATTTCCAAAAAGGTGGTAAGTTTTTCTCTCTTTCAGAGCAATGGGGTAGTTATACTGGATTGCTAGAAGAAACTGCTGCTACAAATGACAGAGGATTTAACGTTAGAGATGCTGTAGCAGATGGTGGAGGTGTTCATGTTGTTGGCGTAAATGCAACAGGAGGAGCAGTAGATACTTATGTTGAAGCTTATGATTATTTCAAACAATTCCACGGTAATAGAATTGCTGAACCATTTATTCACGATGCTAGTTACATTAAATTGAGAGAAGTTGCATTAAGTTACGATTTACCTTCGTCAATTTTCTATGGTACAGGAATAAATAGTATTACATTGGGTGTTGTGGCAAGAAATCCTTGGCTAATTTCTGTTTCAAAAGATAATAAACATAAGCAAGATCCATCAGAAATGTCTCAAATCTATGGAGAAGATGGTCAACTTCCTTCTACTAGAGGATTTGGAGTTAATTTTAAAATAACATTCTAAATTTTTAATAATGAAAAAAATAACATTTAAAATATTATCCTTATCAATTCTTGCATCAAGTTTCTTTTTAACTTCTTGTAATGATGAAGATTTTGGAGCAGATTACAATAAGGACGTTTACGGTATCTATAATGCTGATTATAAATCGCTTTTGTCTGGTGCTATCATGAACTTTGGTAATAATGGTGGGACTGCTAGTCAAGTATATCAGATGACTCCAATGTTGTTCGTCCAATATCAGTCTCAGGTTTTGTACACAACTGAACAGAACTATGGTGATACGCCTGGTGCTTGGGGAAATTATTATGCTAATCAATTACAGAATTTAACTACAATTATTAATGCTTACAGCAATTCGCCATCTCAAGAGATGCTTTTGCAAGGAAGTGCAAGTAATATGGTGGGTGTCTCTAAAATTTTTAGAGCAATTATATTAAAAAGAGTGACTGATTTATATGGTGATGCTCCTTTCTCAGAAGCTAATCAAGTAAATAATAATATTTATTTGCCTAAGTATGATTCACAGGAGGCTATTTATAAGCAACTTATTGTTGATTTGAAATCAGGACGAGATGCTATCAATACAACATCAACTGTTCCTACCGGTGATATTCTTTACTATGGGAATATTGCTAGATGGAAAAAGTTAGCTAACTCTGTACTTTTGCAAGTAACACTTCAGTTATCAAAAAAATATCCTGGAGCAAATGATTTTGCAGCTACAGAATTTAAAAGTGCTTTAGCAAATCCAGCTGGAGTTATTGAAACAGTTGCAGACGAAGCTTGGTTTACTATCAATCCTTCTCAATCTTATCCTAATCCTTATTCTGCATTTAGAGCTGCAGATTACAGAATTTCTAGAGAGCTGGTTGAATCACTTAAAGGTACTACTACTGGAGCTAATACAGTTTTTAATAGAACCTCAAACCATACTCAAGATGCTAGATTGAATTTGTATAGTACTACTGGAAACGCTACAGCTGTTGGTTTACCATATGGATATGATGCTAATGCTTTGGCGAATGCAGGCTTTTCAGCTACTGCATCTACCGTTAGTGCTAGATTTAGAAGTAATAACTCCCCTATAAGTTTAATGACAGCATCTTATACTTTTCTGAATAGAGCTGAAGCGGCTGCTTTGGGTTGGACAACAGAAAATATTGCTCCTTTGCTTACTAGCGGGATAGTTTTAAACTACAATTCTTTGGATAGTAAATATGTAACAGGAACTGCACCTTTTACAGGAACCGCAATATCATCTTCCGCAGCAGCTTATGCAGCTGCTAGAGTAGCTGATGTCGCTGCGTTTGGAGCAAAAAGAGTTATTGGAGAAGAAAAATGGATTTCATTATTTATGAATGGACATTATTCGTGGGCAGAATGGAGAAGAACTAATTTTCCTGATTTAAAACCTGCTCCTAGTGCTTTGAATGGTGGTATTATTCCACGCAGAATTAGATATCCTCAAGAGGAAGTCAATTTTAATAATGCAAATTATAAAACTGGAGTACAAACATTGTTGCCGGCAGAAGATAAAAATACATCAAAAGTTTGGTGGGATCAATAAGAATCTAACGATTCTCTATTATAAAAAGACCGCATTTATGCGGTCTTTTATTTTAGTCTTATCTTAAATAAATCAACAAAAAACAAAAAACCTCAGAAGGATTCTGAGGTTTTTTTATTCTATAATAAATCGATGGATTATATCCTATTACTTCCCAAACAATCCACCACCCATTCCAGGCATATTTGGCATTTTGCTCATCATTTGCATCATTTGTTTACCTTGAGGACCTTGCATCATTTTCATCATTTTTCCCATTTGGTCAAATTGTTTCATCAATGCATTCACATCTTCCAGTTTTCTACCTGCACCTTTAGCAATTCTTTGCTTTCTTGAAACATTGATGATAGAAGGTCTTCTTCTCTCATCCGGCGTCATAGAATGAATGATCGCTTCGATGTGTTTGAAGGCATCATCATTGATGTCCACATCTTTGATTGCTTTTCCAACACCGGGAATCATTCCCATTAGATCCTTCATATTACCCATTTTCTTGATCTGATTGATCTGCTTCAAGAAATCATCAAAACCAAATTCATTCTTGGCAATTTTCTTATGAAGTTTTTTCGCTTCCTCTTCATCAAACTGTTCCTGAGCTCTTTCCACCAAAGACACAACATCTCCCATTCCAAGAATTCTGTCCGCCATCCTTTCCGGGTAGAAAAGATCCAGAGCTTCCATTTTTTCTCCTGTTGAGATGAACTTGATGGGCTTCTCTACAACAGAACGAATTGTCAAAGCCGCTCCACCTCGCGTATCACCATCCAATTTCGTAAGAACAACACCGTCGAAGTTCAGAACATCATTGAAGGTCTTCGCTGTATTCACAGCATCCTGACCTGTCATAGAATCTACAACGAACAAAGTCTCGTTCGGTTGGATCGTACTGTGAACAGACTTGATCTCGATCATCATCTGCTCGTCAATTGCCAAACGTCCTGCCGTATCCACGATCACTGTATCAAAACCATTCGATTTTGCATAATTGATTGCGTTAGATGCGATAGAAGTTGGATTTTTATTTTCAAGCTCCGTATAAACTTCAACATTGATCTGGCCACCAAGAACTTTCAACTGATCGATTGCCGCAGGTCTATAAACATCACAAGCTACCAAAAGTGGTTTTTTGCTGCGTTTTTGTTTCAGATAATTGGCCAATTTTCCTGAGAAAGTTGTCTTACCAGAACCTTGAAGTCCAGCAATTAGAATAACGCTTGGTTTTCCGGAAAGATTGATGCCTTCTTGGCTTCCACCCATCAATTCCACCAACTCATCGTGGACGATCTTCGTCATCAATTGTCCCGGAGTAAGAGACGTCAGAACGTTTTGTCCCAGCGCTTTATCTTGCACGCGTTTCGTCAGGTCCTTTGCGACTTTGTAGTTCACATCGGCATCTACGAGTGCACGTCGGATTTCTTTTACAGTTTCTGCAACGTTGATCTCGGAGATCTTTCCGCGACCGGAAATATTATGAAGCGCCTTAT
This sequence comes from Chryseobacterium sp. FP211-J200, assembly GCF_001643375.1. GTDB lineage: Bacteria > Bacteroidota > Bacteroidia > Flavobacteriales > Weeksellaceae > Epilithonimonas > Epilithonimonas ginsengisoli. The sequence goes on along the minus strand of NZ_LSHB01000003.1, from coordinate 44,974 downwards.
CTAGCTTATCTTGTAAACTGTTGAACATAACTTTGTGTAATATATTAAGGTTGCAAAAATAAGAAAATTTAAACAAAGGTAATAGACTCGGCCATCACTTATCGATCATCATTTATCATTTATTTTATTTGACTCCGTCGAACCTGAAGGTTTGGGCAGCTATATCCGTCTTCCGCTCCCAATCTTTTTTGCTCCACGCTTTCAGATAAGTTGAACGCGAGTCCAAGCAAAAAAGGATTTCCGCTCAAGCCGGGCTGCAGATTCAAGATAAAACGAACCTTGTCTAAATGTATAATGTTTGTTATTTAAATTCGGTTCGAGTTAGGAATTATAAATTACAAAGAAAGCCTTGTAAAGGCGAACTGTTAATAGAAATAAGTAATCTATAGAAGCTAAGCTCCAGAGGAGCGACCTGTAAAAAACGTCTATTTAAATAAGAATATAAATAGCGTCTCATCGTAATGTTTAATTATTTTTTACGATTATTATTTTTACAAAAATATTATTTGAATTAAAATAGATTTTCGATTTTCCCTTAGATTTTTAACAGGTCGCACCTACGGAGCTTTGCGTGGTTTGATGATTGGTTTTCTATTAACAGTTCATCGCCCTGCGGTTTTAGATTTACAATGGGATTATTACCCGGATTTGGATGAATGTGATTTACGTTTCTAAACTTCAACACATAAACTTCCATCATCCAACCCCTGACTTCAAACTTAAAATGTTTACTTTTGCAAAATGAATCCAATATTGGCCCTTTTAATTATTGTTTGTTCAATACTTATTCTCAATATTATTGTCTATTATCTATTTTCAAACTTCTTGATAAAGCGCAATGATCCGGGTTTGAGATTTTTAGGATTTAACTTGTTGAAAGATCTAATCTGGGTGGCAGTGATTTTATTTTTTATAGACAAAACAAAAGTTAATTTTTTATTTTTAAGCTTAATTTTTTTAGCAAGTTCCTTTATTTTGTATTATTTTGTCATTATAAAACTCAATAAATCATAGGATTATAGATTTGATAAAAATCATATAATTTAGTTTTTCTATCCATTATAAATCAATATATTTGCAAACCGATAAAATGTGTTATGAAGCAAAGAATTAATCCAATATTTTTTACGTTTTTGTTCCTCTTTTCAAGTGTTTTTGTCTCTGCTCAGCACGAAGTTGCTCACCAAGGGGAAACGGCAGAAATAGAAAAAGCTGAAAAATCATTTGATGCAAAGAAAATGATAATGGAGCATATCGGCGATTCCAACGAATGGCACTTGGTAACTTTGAACGAAGGAACAGCCGAGGAAAAACATATTTCGGTTCCTTTGCCGATTATAATTAAAGATCAAACAGGAATTCACACATTTTTATCATCTTCCATTGCGCACGGTCACGAGCACGATGGATACACGTTGCACGAAGGACAATTGGTTTCTACCAAAGGTTTGGAAAAAGCAACATTATTCGGATTGATTGGGGGCAAGCAAGATTCTGGTAAAGTTTTCTATGATTTTTCCATTACCAAAAATGTCTTCGCAATGCTATTGTCAGTTATTTTTATGCTGATTATTTTTATCGGTATGGGAAGAAGTTATAAGAATTCTTTGATGCCAAAAGGAGCGGGCAGAATTTTAGAACCTATTGTCATTTTTATTAGAGACGAGGTTGCGATTCCAAATATTGGATCATCCAAGTATAAAAGATTTATGCCTTATTTATTGACGGTATTTTTCTTTATCTGGATTAATAACTTATTCGGATTGATTCCGTTTTTCCCTTTCGGAGGTAACTTGACTGGGAACATCGCAATTACAGCGGTGTTGGCAATCATTACTTTGTTGATTACGCTTTTCAGCGCAAACAAAGATTATTGGAAGCATATTTTTATGCCGCCAGTTCCAATTTTGCTTTATCCAATTATGGTTCCTATCGAAATCATCGGGGTGTTTACAAAACCATTTGCTTTGATGATGCGACTTTTTGCAAACGTAACTGCGGGTCACATTATGATATTAGCAATTATTTCATTGATATTTATCTTCAAATCTCCACTTTTGGGATTTGCATCGGTGCCGTTGGCTTTGTTTATTTCAGTTTTGGAATTATTAGTAGCCGTTTTGCAGGCTTATATCTTTACGGTTTTGTCCGCATTATTTATTGGTATTGCAGTACAGGACCATTCACACGAACATTAATTATATTAAAAAGAAACATATTTTAACCTAAATAATTTTATTATGGATTTAACAACTGGAGCAGGATTAATCTACGTAGGTATCGGTTTAGCAGTATTAGGCGTAGGTCTAGGAATTGGTAAAATCGGTGGACACGCAATGGATGCTATCGCTAGACAACCGGAACAAGCTGGTAAAATTCAAGGGGCTATGCTAATTGCAGCAGGTCTTATTGAAGGAGCTGGTCTTATTGCGATTATCTTTGGTGCATTTATCAAGTAATCCTTTACAATCAAATCTTAGCAAGACGGTTGGTTTTGCTAAGATTTTTTTAAATTCAAAAATTATTTATAATTAATAAAAAACTCATATTATGATAGAACCAGGCATAGGTTTATTATTTTGGATGACGCTTACATTTATCATCCTCTTGTTTTTATTAGCAAAATTCGCTTGGAAACCAATTCTGAATGCAGTGAACGATAGAGAAGTTTCTATCATCGATGCTCTTAATCAAGCTAAATTGGCTAAACAAGAAATGGCTCAGTTGAAAGAGGATAACGAAAGAATCCTTCGTGAGGCTAGAGCTGAGAGAGATGGTATCTTGAAAGAAGCTAGAGATATGAAAGATAAGATTGTAAATCAAGCTAAAGACAGCGCAAAAGTTGAAGGCGAAAAAATGATCGAAGCTGCTAGACAATCTATCCAGACTGAGAAAAATGCTGCAATGGCAGATATCAAAACTCAAATAGGAACTTTGTCTGTAAGCATCGCTGAAAATATCCTTAAAGAGAAATTGGATAACGATGACGCGCAAAACGCTTTGGTAGAAAATATTCTTAACAAATCTAACCTTAACTAATCCGGATGTTAACATCTAAAGTAGCTAAAAGATACGCTCAGGGTCTATTGGATTTCACGCAGGAGTCTGGTAACACAGATGCTGTTTTCGGTGAGATGAAGGATATTGTGAAAATCATGTCTTCTTCCAAAGAACTGAATCAGTTTGTGAATACACCGATCATTGATGCAAAAAAGAAAGAAGCGATCGCTTTGGAGATCTTCAAAGATTTTTCTCAAGTTTCTAAGAATATCATCAGATTGGTCATCAAGCAAGGCAGAGAATCTCAGCTTAGAAATATTGCTCAGGAATTCATCAATAAAGTGGAAGACATCAAAGGTACTCAACGTATCTCTTTGGTAACAGCTTCGCCTTTATCACAGGAAAATATTCAGAAGATCATTACGGATTCCAAAATGGTAAACGTTTCTAACTATGACTTGGAAACTATTGTAAAACCAGAGATCTTGGGAGGTTATATCCTAAGAGTGGGAGATCAGCAGATCGATGCATCAGTAAGAACAAAGCTGGGCAATATCAAAAAAGAATTTCAACTTAATTAAGAAAAAACAACCATATAATGGCAGAAATAAATCCGGCAGAAGTATCAGCGATACTGAAGCAGCAATTAGCAAATTTCGATACTCAATCTAACGTAGAAGAAGTTGGTACTGTTCTTACGATAGGGGATGGTATTGCTCGTGTTTACGGTTTAGAAAACGTACAGTACGGAGAATTGGTAAGATTCCAGGCTGGAGTTGAAGGTATCGTTCTTAACCTTGAAGAAGATAATGTTGGGGTTGCACTTCTTGGTGAATCCAAATTGGTAAAAGAAGGTGATACTGTAAAAAGAACAAACAGGATCTCTTCTATCAAAGTTGGTGAAGGAATGCTAGGTAGAGTTGTAGATACTCTAGGTAATCCTATCGACGGTAAAGGACCTATCCAAGGAGAACTTTACGAAATGCCATTGGAAAGAAAAGCGCCGGGAGTTATCTTCCGTCAGCCGGTAACAGAACCACTTCAAACTGGTATTGTTGCTATCGACTCCATGATCCCTGTAGGAAGAGGACAAAGAGAGTTGATCATTGGTGATAGACAAACTGGTAAAACAGTTGTGGCTATTGATACCATTATCAATCAAAGAGAATTTTATGATGCTGGGCAACCAGTATATTGTATATATGTTGCAATTGGGCAAAAAGCGTCAACTGTAGCACAGATCGTTAAAACATTAGAGGACAAAGGTGCTTTGGCTTACACGGTTATCGTTGCAGCTAATGCTTCTGACCCGGTTCCAATGCAGGTTTATTCTGCAATGGCTGGTGCATCTATCGGAGAATTCTTCAGAGACTCTGGTCGTGCAGCTTTGATCGTTTATGATGATCTTTCAAAACAAGCGGTTGCTTACCGTGAGCTTTCTCTACTATTGAGAAGACCACCGGGACGTGAGGCTTATCCTGGAGACGTTTTCTACCTTCACTCAAGATTGTTGGAAAGAGCAGCGAAAATCATCAAAGATGATACAATTGCAGCTCAGATGAATGACTTGCCAGAATCTCTAAGACCATTGGTAAAAGGTGGCGGATCTTTGACAGCACTTCCGATTATCGAAACTCAGGCTGGTGACGTTTCTGCGTACATCCCGACAAACGTAATTTCGATCACAGATGGTCAGATCTTCTTGGAGACAGACCTTTTCAACTCAGGAGTTCGTCCGGCGATCAACGTTGGTATCTCTGTATCCAGGGTTGGTGGTAATGCACAGATCAAATCAATGAAAAAAGTTTCTGGTACACTTAAATTGGACCAGGCTCAATATAAAGAATTGGAAGCGTTTGCTAAATTCGGTTCTGACTTGGATGCTGCTACTATGGCGGTAATCTCAAAAGGAGAAAGAAACGTGGAGCTTTTGAAGCAACCAGTTAACTCTCCACTTCCGGTAGAAAATCAAGTAGCGATGATCTACGCAGGAACTGAGAATCTATTGAGAAACATCCCTATCAAAAAGGTGAAAGAATTCCAGGTAGAATATGTGGATTTCTTGAAAAACAAACATCCAGAAGTAATGGCAGCTCTTAAATCCGGAAAAATTGATGATCAATTGACTGGCGTTTTGAAGCAAGTAGCGACAGAACTTTCTGCGAAATACAATTAAAAAATAATGTAACAGTAAAACAGTTTAACAATTTAGCAATATGAATTGTTAAATTGTTAAACTGTCAGATTGATACATTGTTAGATTAAAGATTATGGCAAACTTAAAAGAAATACGAGGCAGGATTACATCTATATCTTCTACGATGCAGATTACAAGCGCTATGAAAATGGTTTCCGCTGCGAAACTGAAGAAAGCGCAAGATGCGATCGTAATGCTAAGACCTTATTCTGAAAAACTTCAGGAGATCATACAGAATGTAAGTGCGGCGTCTGATGCAGAGAACATCTCGGAATACGCATTGGAAAGAGAAGTCAAAAAAGTACTTTTTATCACCGTGACTTCCAACAGAGGTTTGGCCGGCGCTTTCAACTCATCTGTGATCAAAGAACTCAACATCCAGTTTTCTGCAAACGAAAACACGGAGATAGAAGTTTTGACAGTAGGTAAAAAAGCCTTCGATGCGGTGAGAAGAAACAAAACAGTTTACGAAAACCACAGTTCACTTTTCGACAATCTTTCTTTCGATCACGTTTCAAATATGACGGAGAAAGTGATGTCAGACTTCAAAGCGGGCAAATTTGATAAAGTCTATGTTGTTTACAACAGATTCATCAATGCTGCAACGCAGGAAGTAGTGACAGAGCAGGTTTTACCAATTTCATCAGCTACAGAAGAGAAAGCTGGTTCAGCAGATATCAATGTAGATTATATCTTCGAACCGGGCAGAAAACAGATTCTTGACGTGTTGATCCCAAAATCTATCAAGACTCAGATCTTCAAAGCCATTCTAGATTCCGTAGCATCAGAACACGGTGCAAGGATGACAGCAATGCACAAGGCGACCGACAATGCAGACGCACTTAGAAGTGACCTGAAGATCTTCTACAACAAAGCAAGACAGGCAGCCATTACCAACGAAATATTAGAAATTGTTTCCGGAGCAGAAGCGCTCAAGAACAGTTAATAAAGATAAAGTTAAAGTTAGTAGTTAGTTATAAAAAGTATTGAGGGTCAAACTTCAGTGCTTTTTATTATTTAGGGCAGTTTGTATTTGGGCAGCTTTTCCGCCTTCCACTCCCAATCTTTTTTGCAGACGTTTTCCATTAAGTTGAACTTAAGCATACGCAAAAAAGGATTTCCGTTCAAGTCGGGCTGCGAGATTCCACATAAAATCACGATTTCAATCTAAAAAAAACATTTTGCTTGTAAAAATTCCCATCCTCTGGAGGGGATTCAAAAATTCGAAGAATTTTTGACGGGGTGGTTTATCTCACTTCTAACATCTAATTTCCAAGTTAAAAAAAATATCTATCTTTGCACAGATTGTATATAACAACATTAAATGGATTCTGATAGTTTAATCAAACTTCTCATAGCATTATTTTTAGTTCTTCTAAATGGCTTTTTCGTAGCCGCCGAATTTTCAATAGTAAAAGTACGTTATTCCCAAATTCAAGTAAAAGCCGCTGAGGGAAACGCTGTAGCCAAGCAAGCAGAAAACATCATCAAGAATCTTGATGCCTATCTCTCTGCAACGCAATTGGGGATCACACTCGCTTCCCTTGCCTTAGGTTGGGTAGGAGAGAGTGCCTTGCATCACATTATAGAAGCCACATTCCAGTCGCTGAGTATAGAATTGGCTGCCGCAACGGTAACCACCATTTCTGTAGTTTGTAGTTTCTTGTTGATCACGATCATGCACATCGTCTTTGGAGAGTTGGTTCCTAAATCAATTGCCATCAGAAAGTCAGAAGCGACAACACTTTTCATCGCTTATCCATTGCACGTTTTTTATAATGTCTTCCGTCCATTTATCTGGTTGATGAATTCATTATCGAACGCGTTCTTGAAATTGATCAAAATATTTCCAGCGTCGGAACACGATATTCACTCAACAGAAGAGTTGCAGCTATTGGTAAAACAATCAGCGGACAGTGGCGAAATTGAAGAAGAAAATTACGAGATCATCAAAAATGCATTCGATTTTACCGATCACAATGCAAAACAAATTATGATCACGAGACAAAATATCTCGTCCATCGATATCAATGATGATCCGGAAGATATCATCAATCAGATTATGGAAAGCGGCTATTCCCGAATTCCGGTTTACGAAGGTTCTATCGATAATATTATTGGGATTTTCTACACGAAAGAAATCATCAGAGAGTATATCAAAAGCAAAGGTCAAGTTTCCCACGAAAGTCTGAGAGGCTTTATGAGAGAAGCATTCTTTGTGGTTGGTAGCAAAAAAATATCTGACCTTCTGAAAGTTTTCCAATTGAAGAAACAACATTTGGCAATTGTCATCGATGAGTTTGGTGGAACGGAGGGAATCATCACACTTGAAGATATTCTTGAAGAATTGGTTGGAGAGATCCAGGATGAAGAAGACGAGGAAGAAAAGATCGTAGACAAAGTTGGTGAAAATATCTATTGGGTAAAAGCAACACAGCCTTTGGACGAGATCAATGAACAGCTTCCGAAAAATATTCCGCCATCCGAAGAAGGAGAATATAACACGCTTGCAGGATTTATCTTGAATGAATTGCAGGATATTCCAGAAGAAAATCAAGAATTCGATTATGGTAATTACCATTTCAAGATCTTGAAAATGCAAAACAAAAGTGTAGAATTGGTCGAGCTTTTATACGATAAACCATTTTTAGAAGATATAACAGACGAGATCACTGAATAAAAAATGAACGTTATGAAAATCTACAACAACAGATCTTATGACGAGCCAAAACGCCAGTACGAAGAAGATGTATTGGTCTTGGAACAAGAAGACGAAATCTATAAAATCGTCCTTCACAACGACGACGTCAACACCTTTGATTTCGTGATCGAATGTTTGATAGAGATCTGTGAACATACTTTGGAACAAGCAGAACAATGTACGATGCTGGTTCATTATAAAGGAAAATGTACCGTAAAGACAGGCGCTTTGGAAAAATTAAAACCGATGCATCAGGCATTGTTGGATAAAGGACTTAGTTCCGAAATAGTATAAATTAGAACGATTGCTTTTGCGGTCGTTTTTTGTTTTAATTAAACATTAAACTTCTGCCTCGGCAAATTGATCTCGTGAGCCTGAGGATAAGGCTTTCGGGAAGTCATACTCACATCTTCTTTGATCTGCTTGTGGACATCGTACTGTTTTTCTTTGTCATAGGCGTAGCGTGGGTCAGGAATCATTGGCATTTTGGCCATTTTATGGATTGTGATGGTCGGAAAATGATAATCTACTTCCACCGTTCCCAACAAAAGATAACAGCCACCACCCTGAAATTGATGTTTTTCCAAACTGTCCGGAAAATGAGCGGTGTCAAAATAATCGCCGTTGACATCAACCCAGGTTCCGAAAAACATCGCTCCTTTTTTGGTTGGAACGTGTTTTCTGGAAATCAGATAAGCCAACATTTTCACCTGACTTTTATGAAACTTCAGCAAATCTTTTACGAAAAAATGACCTCTGAATTTGGTTTGTAACAAGTCAAATGGACTACACGAAACAGGAAATCCTATGATTTCAACTTCATCAAACGCGTCTTCAAACTGTTCTCTTTTCAGTTCTGGAAGTTTAAAGTCGTTGGCCGGTTCATCGAAAAGAGCGATATTTCTGTTCTCAATTTTATAATTGATTAATAATAATCTCGCTTCCACCAAAAGTTCATTTTTTGGTTTTCCTGTAAATCTGAAAGCACCAATGAAAATCAAGGTTTGAATGGTTTCAATCCCGATCGGAATGCGTTTGATGAAGTTGTCCAAAGATTTGTAATCACCACTTTTTTCCCGTTCTTCAGAAATGATTTGAGCCACTTTTGTTTCCAGCGATTGCAAGACCATAAAACCCAGATAGATTTCTTTCCCTTTCAAAATCGTTTGATATTCGCTGTTATTCACACAGGGATTCTGAACATCAGCACCAGACATTCTTGCTTCGTGGATGTAAACTTCCGTCCGATAAAAACCACCTTGATTATTGATGACCGAAACCATAAATTCCAACGGATAATAAACCTTCAAATACAAGCTCTGATAACTTTCCACCGCATACGAAGCTGAATGCGCCTTACAGAAAGAATAGCCCGCAAAAGATTCGATCTGTCGGAAAGCTTCCGCAGTCATTTGTTCCGAATGTCCTTGGTCTTCCATACAAGATTTAAAGAAATTAGATTTTACTTCATTTAATTTTTGAATTGACCTTTCCTTTCCGCTCATCGCTCGTCTCAAAATATCACCATCTGCGTGAGAAAGTCCACCAAAATACTGGGCAATTTTTATCACATCTTCCTGATAGACCATAATGCCATAAGTTTCCTTCAGATTTTCCTCAAACACGGGATGAAAATATTCAAATTGGTTGGGATGATTGTGCCGGAAAATATATTCACGCATCATCCCACTTTGCGCAACGCCAGGTCGAATGATCGAGGAAGCGGCCACCAAAGTTCTGTAATTGTCACATTTTAATCGTCTTAATAAGCCACGCATTGCTGGACTTTCGATATAGAAACAGCCGATTGTTTTTCCAATCGCTAAATATTCATTGCAAACAGATTCATCTTTCGAAATAGAAGTGTCCCGAATATCAACCTCAATTCCTCTGTTTTTTTTGATTAATTCTACCGTATCATTAATGGTTCCCAGACCGCGCTGAGAAAGGATGTCAAACTTTTCCAGACCGATGTCTTCCGCCACATTCATATCAAACTGAGCAATTGGAAATCCTTTTGGTGGCATTTCCAATGCTGTATAAGTTGTGATTGGTTCTTCAGAAATCAGAATTCCACAAGCGTGCATACTTCTTTGATTCGGAAATTTCTCCATTAATATTCCATATTCCTGAACCAACTTTACAATCGAGTTTTGGTCGTGGTTTTCCATCGATTTGCCAGCCAAATTATCTAATTCTTCTTTGGGCAAACCAAACGCTTTTCCTACTTCCCGAAAAATCGATTTATATTTGAATTCCACATTGGTCCCGCAAAAAGCAACGTGGTCTTTTCCGTAGGTATCAAAAATATATTGGATGATCGCATCTCTATTTTGCCAACTCCAGTCGATATCAAAATCGGGTGGCGAAGTTCGGTTAAGATTTAGGAATCGTTCGAAATAAAGGTCGAGTTCTATCGGACAGATATCTGTGATCCCAAGACAATAACTGACAATGGAATTAGCACCACTTCCTCGCCCGACGTGCATAAATCCCATCCTGTTACTGTACTGGATGATGTCCCAAGTAATAAGAAAATACGCTGAAAATTTGAGTTCGCCAATCACTTTTAGTTCCTTTTCAACTCTTGTTCTGGCAACTTCGTCATTTGCTCCATATCGTTTTTCCAAACCTGAATAAGCGAGTTCGGTCAACAATTTCATGTCTTCTTCCGGAGATTTTGTGAAATATTTTTTGTTCTTGTTTTCAGTACTTCCGCGTTCTTTATAAATAAATTCAAAACTACATTCATCGAGGATTTTTTTTGTGTTATTAATGATTTGAGGAGAATGTTCAAATGATTTTATTAAATTAATTTCAGGTTTGAAATGTTCTGATTTTCTGCAAATCTCATCTTCAGAGAGTTTGGAAATCAAAGTATTTCCGTCAATCGCTCTCAAGATTCTATGAAGATTATATTCTTTTTTCGTACTGAAAGTGACAGGCTGAAGAACAACCATTTTATTGATTTTAGCTTTAAATTCCGGTCTAATCAACAGATTCAATTCTTCTTCACGGATTCCTATGAACTCATTTTCTTTTAGGGTTTCAGGAATATTTTGAATTGGATAAATCACGAATACTTGATTGTAATTCGGAGCCGTTTCGGAAAGTTCAATTCCGTCACAATTATGTTGAGTCAAAATTTTATTCACTTCTCCAATTCCGCTGAAGTCCTTGGCGATAGCAATATATAAGAGTTTATTTTCTTTTCTCACTTCAATACCAGCAATCGGTTTGATTCCGGCTTTTTCACATACTTTTTTAAAATCATAAATCGCAGTCACCGTATTGATATCGGTCAAAACCAATGTTTTGATTCCTAATTCGGAAGCTTGCTCTACCAGATTTTGAACCGATAAAGTGCCGTAACGAAGGCTGTGATAAGAATGACAGTTGAGATACATTTAATTAAAATTTTAAAAAATTATTTGCCGAAATCGTAACCGGAAGCTCGTCCAAGCGCATCTTTCCCAAATCGGTTTTTGAGGTAATCCATCGTTTGATAAAGGCTCATTTGCTCCTCGGTATCTTCAAAAAGATTCATCTGATGATTGCCATGAACCAAATCTGTGAAGCGCAAACCGACGAGTCTGATGCGCATTCTTCTCGTATAAACTTTATTGAAAAGTTCCAACGCAACTCTGGACAACGTGTGGTCAGCAGACGTGTAAGCGATTTTGTGTTGCTTGGTTTCCGTATCGAAATTGGAATATCGGATTTTGATGACAACGGTTGAAGTCAACCATTTTTCTTGTCTCAATTGATACGCTAACTTTTCTGCCATTCCCGAAATCAATCTTTTTATTTCCAAAACATCAATAGAATCCGTTGCAAAAGTCCGTTCTGAGGAAATCGATTTTTTTTCGGAGTAAGGAACGACTGGATTTTCATCAATACCATTCGCTTTTTTCCAAAGTTCTTTTCCGTTTGCGCCAATCATTTGCTGAAGGACCAAAACGGGCATTTCTGAAAGTGTATGAATTGTCCGGACTCCAATTCTCGAAAGAAGCTGGAATGTTTTATCACCAACCATCGGGATTTTTTTGACGGAAAGTGGATTCAAAAATGGTTGTATTTCTGTTTCTCTGATTTGAAATTTACCTTCAGGTTTAGATTCTCCCGTTCCGATTTTGGAAACAGTTTTATTGTTCGATAATGCAAAACTTATCGGCAATCCAGTTTCCTTTTTTACAGCTGATGCAATTTCCTTAGTCCATTGATAACAGCCGAAAAATTTGTCCATTCCGGTCAGGTCAAGATAAAATTCATCAATGCTCGCTTTTTCCATCACCGGCACTTTGTCCTGAATCACTTCGGTTACCAAATGAGACATTTTAGAAAAATTCTCATAATCGCCTTTTACCACTTTTGCATCGGGACAAAGTCTGAGCGCCATTTTGATTGGCATTGCAGAACGTACCCCGAATTTTCGCGCTTCATACGAACAAGAAGCCACCACACCACGGTCGCCACCACCGATTATAAGTGGTATTCCTTCAATTTCGGAATGTTCTTTTCTCTCGCAGGAAACAAAAAACGTATCCAAATCCATATGTACAATTGCTCGATTCATGTGACAAAATTAGATTCATTTTGTATCATTTTTGTTATATTTGCAGATACAATTTGTATCAATGTCGATTTTTCCAGATAACATCAGGTTTTTAAGAAGCAACAAAAACTTATCCCAACAAAAAGTCTTGGGACGAGTAAGGTCCATTTTCCCAAATAATTTTAAAATGTACAATACAGATATGCAACTCAGTTTATTCGATGCAGGCGAATATTACCAATTTCCGACGGAGCTTTTGGATTATACCGAACATTTTTTGTCTGAAGAGAGAGCGACCGAAATTGAAAAAATACTCATAGAAACTGTTCCCTGGAAACAGAATACGCAAAAAATGTATGACAAAGAAGTTTTGACGCCACGCCTGACAGCCTGGTATGGCGACGATGAAAAATCCTATCATTTGGGAGGCAATGAATTCAGTGTCAATGCCTGGACGCCGGAACTTTTGGGCTTGAAATATAAAATCCAGAAATTGACAGGTCATCAGTTCAATTCTGTCTTGCTCAATTTTTATAGGGACGGAAATGATTCCGTCGCTTGGCATCGCGACAAGGAAAGCGAGCTGGGCAATCGTCCAGTTATCGCATCGGTGAGTTTTGGGCAAGTGAGGAATTTTGATTTTAGAAAAAAGGACAATCATCAGAATAAATATACGTTGCCACTTCAGCACGGTTCACTGCTCATTATGAAAGGCGATCTGCAGACCAATTGGGAACATAGGATCGCCAAATCGACCAGACCGATGAAACCGCGTATCAATTTGACTTTTCGGAATATTCGGGAGTTGTAAACATTCTTAATAATCCGAAATTTCAGCCTATTCCGCCAAGAGGATCCGTAAAGTTGAATTAAAAAAAAAATCCTGAGGAATTCTCAGGATTTTATATTGATAACAAAGATTTGTAATTATTTTACTAGGTCTACAACAGCTTTGAAAGCTTCTGGATGGTTCATTGCAAGATCTGCAAGGACTTTTCTGTTTAGCTCGATGTTGTTTTTCTTAAGACCTCCTATGAATTGAGAATAAGTCAATCCGTGCTCTCTAGCTCCTGCATTGATACGCATTACCCAAAGGCTTCTGAAACTTCTTTTCTTCTCTTTTCTACCACGGTAAGCGTAAGACATTGCTTTCTCTACCGCATTTTTTGCTACAGTCCAAACGTTCTTTCTTCTACCGAAAAAACCTTTAGCCTTTTTTAAAACTTTTTTTCTACGCGCTCTAGACGCTACAGAATTTACTGATCTTGGCATAATTTAAATTGTTTTTTTGAAAAGGGCGGTAATTTTCATTACGCTTAGGTGCACCGTTCCAGGGTTAATTGTTGAATTGTTCTAATTCTTATAAACCGAAATGATTTATAAAAACTACTTTAACGCTAATTGACGTAGTACACTTTTCTTGTCCACTTCTGCAACGTAAGAAGTTTGCGTCAGATTTCTCTTTTGCTTAGTTTCTTTCTTTGTCAAGATGTGGCTTTTGAAAGCACCTTTTCTTTTGATCTTTCCGGTTCCGGTAAGAGCAAAACGCTTTTTAGCACCTGATTTCGTTTTTAATTTTGGCATTGTTTTGCTTTTTATGTTTTGTTATCAATATCTATTTTTATTATCAATGAACGTATCCAAGAATAATAGTTTGCAAAATTACAAAAAAATTATCAAACTCAGACTGTAAAATCTGTGTTTGATCATATTAATTAAAATATCAAAAAAACCTCAAAATTAATTTGAGGTTTTATATATCAATTGAATGGTATCAATGTTATTTAGCAGGCTTCTTAGGGCTCATCATCATGATCATTCTTTTCCCTTCAAGTTTAGGAAGCTGGTCGACTTTCCCAACATGCTCCAGATCCTGGGCAAGTTTCAAAAGAAGAATCTCTCCCTGGTCTTTAAAGATAATAGAACGGCCTTTGAAGAAAACGTAGGTTTTCAGTTTTGAACCTTCTTCCAAGAATTTTTCAGCGTGCTTTTTCTTGAAGTCATAATCGTGATCATCGGTCTGAGGACCAAATCTAATTTCTTTCACAACTACTTTTACTTGCTTCGCTTTTAGTTCTTTGGTCTTTTTCTTTTGCTCGTACAAGAATTTTTTATAATCAAGGATACGAGAAATATAAGGCTCAGCTTTATCAGAAATTACGACAAGATCCAACTCTTGTTCTCTTGCAATTTCTAAAGCTTTTGATAAAGGGTAAACTCCCGGTTCTACGTTGTCACCAACAAGACGTACCTCGTTAGCACGAATTTTACCGTTAATTTGATGGAGGTCTTCTTGGACTGGACGTCTCATCGGGCCTCTGCTGTTGTTTCTTTTTAGTGCTATGGTTTTAAATTTTAAAATTAATAATTAGTGTTGGCTTATTGGTTTGCTCCTAAGTCAAATGCTGGTTTTGCTTCTTGTTTAAAGTATGTTATAAACGCATCCACCGTCATTTCTCCCAAATCACCTTCGCCTCTTCTTCTTACAGAAATCGTACCGTTATTTTCCTCGTTCTCACCTACAATAAGCATAAATGGTAACTTTTTCAATTCGGCATCACGGATTTTCTTACCCGTTTTCTCGTTTCTGTCGTCAATCAATCCGCAAATATCGTGAATTTCCAATGATTCTGAAACTTTTTTTGCATAATCTGAATATTTTTCACTGATAGGCAAAATAGTGAACTGTTCCGGACTCAGCCAAAGTGGGAAATCACCCGCTGTATTCTCAATTAATATCGCAATGAAACGTTCCATAGAGCCGAATGGCGCTCTGTGGATCATCACTGGTCTGTGCTTCTCGTTGTCGCTTCCGTTGTACCAAAGGTCAAATCTTTCCGGTAAATTGTAATCTACCTGAATTGTTCCCAACTGCCAGCTTCTTCCCAACGCATCTTTCACCATAAAGTCAAGCTTTGGACCATAGAAAGCCGCTTCGCCATATTCAGTTACAGTTTTCAAGCCTTTTGCTTTTGCAGCAGTCACGATTGCGTTTTCAGCTTTCTCCCAATTCTCATCGGATCCGATATATTTGTCTCTGTTTTCTTTGTCTCTTAATGAAATTTGAGCCGTAAAGTCAGCAAATCCAAGTGAACCGAAAACGTAAAGCACAAGGTCGATCACTTTTTCAAATTCCTGCAACAACTGGTCTGGCGTACAGAAAAGGTGCGCATCATCCTGAGTAAATCCACGAACTCTTGTCAAGCCGTGTAATTCTCCAGATTGCTCATATCTGTAAACTGTACCAAATTCCGCATAACGCTTCGGCAAATCTTTGTAAGACCATTGCTGAGCTTTGTAAATCTCGCAGTGGTGCGGACAGTTCATTGGTTTTAATAAAAATTCTTCACCTTCATTTGGTGTTTTGATTGGCTGAAAACTATCAGCGCCATATTTGTCCCAGTGTCCAGAAGTTACATACAATTCTTTCGCTCCAATATGTGGAGAGATCACGAATTCATAACCTTGTTTTTTCTGTGCTTTGGAAAGGAATTCTTCTAATTTTTTTCTAAGCGCAGCACCTTTTGGCAACCAAAGCGGAAGACCGGCACCTACTTTTTCTGAGAATGCGAAAATTCCCAATTCTTTACCCAATTTTCTGTGGTCTCTTCTTTTTGCTTCCTCCAGTCTTTCAAGATATTCTGTCAGCTCTTTTTGTTTTGGAAAAGAAACACCGTAAACTCTTGTCAGCTGTGGATTTTTCTCGTCACCTCTCCAATAAGCTCCGGCTGCGTTCAATATTTTTACAGCTTTTACAATTCCTGTTGATGGGATGTGTCCACCTCTACAAAGGTCTGTGAAGTTATCATGAGTTACGAAGGTGATTTCGCCATCAGGCAGATTTTCAATCAATTCTGTTTTGAAAGGATTGTCCGCATATTCTTTTAGCGCGTCAGCTTTGGAAACTTCACGAAGGTTGAAAGTCGAATTTTTCTTAGCATTTTCTAAGATTTTCTTTTCCAGCTTTTCGAAGTCTTTTTCAGACAAAGGTTCTCCTCCGAAATCTACATCATAATAGAATCCGTTCGCGATTGCAGGCCCGATTGTCAGCTTAGCCTCTGGATAAAATTCCATAATAGCCTGAGCCAGCAAGTGGGCAGAAGAATGCCAGAATGCTTTTTTACCCATATCGTCATTCCACGTCAATAGCTGCACTGTAGAATCCTCCGTTATCGTGGTGTCTACTTCTGTCTGTTTTCCGTTTACGACGGCAGAAATGGTGTTTCTTGCCAAACCGTCACTGATACTTTGTGCAACTTGTAGTGGAGTAACTGCTCCTTCATATTCTCTGATGCTGCCATCAGGAAGAGTAATTTTTAGCATTATGACTGAAATTTTTAGGATGCAAAAATAGTGATTTTTTAAAGAAAAAACCGGATTTATTTTAGCTTAACTTTCTCTTTTATAATCTCGATGACGTCCACATTTCTCACTTTCGATTTTACCCAGCCGTGGATGTCGATGTAGACGAGCGTTCTTTTGTCGTATCTGTTTTTCTCGGATTCCTGCAGCTGCTTTTCGAATTCCTTGAAAGACGAAAGTTGCGCAGTGGAATTCTGGTCATCGATTTTCTTAAAGAAATCAACAATTTTAAAATGTAATTCGCCGGGATTTCTCATCTTTTTTACAAACTTAATCGTGCTTTTCACAAAGGCATCATAATCGTCATCAAAACCAGCTTCAAATTTCGCCATCAGAATCAAAATCCTCGTGTGGAAAAGCAAATCCTCCTGAATATTTCCTTTTGAATTAATGATTTTCAAACCGTATTTAATAGTGTTTTGATATTGTTTACTGCCAAAATACATCGATGCGATTTTCAGATATAAAATGAGAAAATGGTGTTCATCTATCTTGTCGCGGTGTTTTTCCATCTTCAATTCCAATTCAGGAATCATCTTTGTGCCACCGAAAAAATCTCCTTTGATGAAATAAAGATTCATTTTGGTATTATAATAATTAAGGAAAATCAACGATTGCGAATTCTCATTATGAATAAAAGTGTCCGATTTTACAACGCGACTAAACTTCTCAAAACTTTCTTCAATCCTTTTAATATTGCCGTACAGAAACAAAATTTTGAATAAATAAGTATTTCCTTTGATGTACCAAACTGGATGATTTTTTATCATTTCAGGATTCTGATGGAACAATTCTACCCATTGATAAGCGTATTTTAAAGTGTACTTGTAATCCTGCAAAAGCTGATTTTTCCAAACGTGAGCCTTGAAATACCAAAGTTTCTCCGTGAAATTAAGTTTGTTAAGGTCAATTTTTTTGACTTTTTTATCAAACAAATCAAGGATTTTATCACGGTCTTCGTCATTTTTGATGTAACCGTGCGTCAACATTTCGCTGTACAATTTCAAAGAAAGATTGGAAAGTTGGGTAGCATAACTGTTTTGCTTGTTGATTTCAGTCGATTGCAGAATTAATTCATCTGCTCGTCCGTCGATACTTCTTGTAATGAATTGAGATTCAATAACTTTTTCAAGTTCTATGATTTCTGAAGCGATGCTTTTTTCATCTAAATCCAATGCAGATTGTTTCGCTTTGTCTAGGATTTTCAAAGCTTGCTTGTACAAACCTTTTTGATATAAAATCGTTGCAAAATCAAGCTGTTCCCGCAATTGGATTCTGCTGTTTTGAAGGCTTGGATTCAGTCTCAGACTTACCAGGATTTGTTTATAAAGATGTGCTTTCAGATTGGAAAGTTGCTGTTTCGATGATATTTTTTTCTCAATAATAATCTCCTCATTATATTCTTTCATTTTGTCCAATTCAGAAAAAAGTAAAAGAAATTTGGCGTCGACATTAATTCCAAGTCGGTTCACGTACAGCTTAAATTGACGTTTTTCCGACGTCGAAAGTGACTTGATGAGTACAAATAAAAAATCTTTCTGTAATTCTGACATTGTAAATTTAAAATATATAAATAATTGATAATTAATTTGTTGTCAATTATTTTAAAGGAATTGAATATTGTATTTTTTAGAAAGTATCAATCAGATATCATAAATCAAATTCTACTTTTGAATATCAAAATTAGGTAAAAAACTTTATTATGAATCCGGAAAAAATTGAAATTTTTGATACGACGTTGAGAGATGGTGAACAGGTTCCCGGATGTAAACTCAATACAGAACAAAAAATAATCATCGCCGAGAAACTCGATTTTCTTGGCGTTGATATTATTGAAGCTGGTTTTCCAATTTCGAGTCCAGGTGATTTCCAATCCGTTCAGGAGATTTCCAAAATCGTGAAATATGCGAAAGTTTGCGGATTGACGAGAGCCAACAAAAAAGATATAGAAGTCGCTGCAGAAGCTTTGAAATATGCAAAAAGACCAAGAATCCATACCGGAATTGGAACTTCAGATTCTCACATCAGATTCAAATTCAATTCTACAAGAGAGCAGGTTTTGGAACGCGCAATCGAAGCGGTGAAATACGCGAAGAATTTCGTGGATGATGTTGAGTTTTATGCTGAAGATGCAGGACGAACTGATAATGATTTCCTGGCAAAAGTCTGTGAAGAAGTCATCAAGGCCGGCGCAACAGTTCTTAATATTCCTGATACAACAGGTTATTGTCTGCCGGAAGAATACGGCCGAAAAATCAAATATCTGAGAGAAAATGTAAAAGACATTGACAAAGCAATTTTGTCTTGCCACTGTCACAACGACCTTGGAATGGCAACCGCAAATTCTATCTCAGGAATCATCAACGGCGCCAGACAAATCGAATGTACCATCAACGGACTTGGCGAACGTGCCGGAAACACAGCTTTGGAAGAAGTGGTGATGATTATTAAACAACATCCAAATCTTAATTTTCACACCGATATCAATTCCAAAATGCTGAACGAAATGAGTTATCTGGTTTCAGAATTAATGGGAATGCCGGTTCAGCCAAATAAGGCAATTGTTGGAGCGAATGCATTTGCACACAGTTCCGGAATTCATCAGGATGGCGTTATCAAAAACAGGGAAACCTATGAAATTATCGACCCGAAAGAAGTCGGAATCAATGAATCTTCCATCGTTCTGACAGCGAGAAGCGGACGTTCGGCGTTGGCTTATCGTTTCAAAAATATCGGTTTTGATGTGACAAAAGTGGAGTTGGACTTTTTGTATCAGGAGTTTTTGAAAATCGCCGATACCAAAAAAGAAGTTAATAATGATGATTTAAGCTTTATGATGAAATCATTTAATCAAAAAATTGGATAGAAAATGAGCCAAAGCAAAACACTATTTGATAAAGTTTGGGATGCGCACGTTGTAGAAACCGTTCCGGATGGACCTCAGGTAATTTATATAGATAAACATTTGATTCACGAAGTGACAAGTCCACAGGCTTTTGCGGAATTGGAAGCAAGAGGTTTGGAAGTTTTTCGTCCGAATCAAATTGTGGCGACTGCCGACCACAACGTTCCGACGTTAGGACAGGAATTGCCAATCAGAGACGAATTGTCAAGAACGCAGGTTCAGCAATTGACAGAGAATTGCAAAAAAAATAACATCGAGTTGTACGGACTTGGTCATCAATATCAAGGAATCGTTCACATCATCGCTCCCGAGTTGGGAATTACTCAGCCGGGAATGAGCATTGTTTGCGGTGACAGTCATACTTCCACGCACGGCGCTTTTGGAGCGATTGCTTTTGGAATTGGAACAAGTCAGGTCGCGCAGGTTTTTGCAAGTCAATGTCTGTTAATGAACAAACCAAAATCGATGCGTGTTTCCGTGAATGGAAAACTGAATAAAGATGTTCAGCCGAAAGATGTGATTCTTTATATTATTTCGAAGGTCGGAACGGATTCAGGAACTGGTTATTTCTGCGAATATGAAGGAAATGTCTTCGAAGAAATGTCGATGGAAGGCCGAATGACCGTCTGCAATATGAGCATCGAAATGGGAGCGAGAGGCGGAATGATTGCGCCCGATGAAACCACTTTCAACTATGTAAAAGACAAAACATTCGCACCAAAAGGAGAAGAATGGACTGAAAAAGTTGAATATTGGAAAACGTTGAAATCCGATTCTGACGCTATTTTTGATAAAGAATTTGAATTCTCGGCAGAAGATATTCGTCCAATGATAACTTACGGAACCAACCCTGGAATGGGAATTTCCATCGATTCTAAAATTCCGACGGCTCAAAACGAATCCGAAGAAAAAGCTTTGAAATATATGGGACTGAATGCCGGACAATCCACCTCAGACATAAAAGTAAATTACGTTTTCATCGGAAGTTGTACCAACGCAAGGATTGAGGATTTTCGTTCGGCTGCAACTTATGTGAAAGGAAAGCAAAAAGCTACAAATATTGTCGCTTGGCTGGTTCCGGGTTCACAAAAAGTAGCAAAACAAATTTATGATGAAGGATTGGATAAAGTCTTTAATGAGGCTGGTTTCCAAATTCGTCAGCCTGGATGTTCGGCTTGTTTGGCAATGAATGAAGATAAAATCCCAGAAGGTGAATATTGCGTTTCCACGTCCAACAGAAACTTCGAAGGCCGACAAGGTCAAGGCGCAAGAACACTTTTGGCGAGTCCGTTAACAGCTGCGAAAGTTGCTGTGGAAGGCAGAATTCCGGCTTTTGAAAATCTGAATTAATTATAATCTGGAATTTTAAACATTGAATTTTAAATCTTGAACATCGAATTAACCGTATGCAAAAATTAGTTTTAATAAAATCTCAGGCCGTTCCGTTGCCGAGCGAAAATATAGATACCGAC
The DNA here is from genome assembly GCF_001643375.1 of Chryseobacterium sp. FP211-J200. GTDB lineage: Bacteria > Bacteroidota > Bacteroidia > Flavobacteriales > Weeksellaceae > Epilithonimonas > Epilithonimonas ginsengisoli. The sequence continues at coordinate 23,782 of NZ_LSHB01000003.1, read as the reverse complement.
CAGATTATTCCGGCGCGTTTCCTTAAAAGCATCAGCAAAGAAGGTTTCGGCGAAAATCTTTTCAGAGACTGGCGGTATAACGTTCACACGAATGAACCAAATCCTGACTTCGTTTTGAATACTCCTAAATATTCCGGTGAAATTCTGGTTGCAGGAAATAACTTCGGATGTGGAAGCAGCAGAGAACACGCGGCCTGGTCGTTGACGGATTATGGATTCAAAGTGGTTGTGTCAAGTTATTTTGCTGATATTTTCAAAGGCAATGCGCTTAATAATGGATTACTTCCAGTGAAAGTTTCTGAGGAATATCTCAAAGATTTAATGGAAACCATCACGCAAAATCCATCAACTCAAATTACAGTGGACGTAGAGGAACAGACGATTTCTTTCAATGATAAAACAGAAAGTTTCGAGTTGGATTCTTACAAAAAAATATGCCTCATCAACGGCTACGACGATATTGATTTTTTAACGAACAAAAAAGAAGCGGTTCAGAAATTTGAACAAAAAACACAGAAAGTATATGAGCAAGAATTATAAAATAGCGGTTTTGCCAGGCGATGGCATCGGTCCGGAAGTGACCAACGAAAGTGTGAAGATCTTAAAAGTGATTGGCGAAGCCTTTCAATACAATTTCCAATTCGATTATGGCGTGATGGGAGCGGAAGCCATTTATCAAACGGGAAATCCTTTACCAGAAGAAACTTTGGAATTATGCAAAAATTCCGACGCTGTTTTGTTCGGTGCAATTGGCGACCCGGCTTTTGATAATAATCCTGACGCGAAAGTTCGTCCAGAACAAGGTTTGCTGAAATTGAGAAAAGAATTGGGATTATTCGCCAACATCAGACCGATTAAAACTTTTGCATCTCTGGTTAAGAAAAGTCCATTGAAAAGAGAAATCGTCGAAGGAACGGATATTCAAATCTATCGTGAATTGATTAGCGGCATCTATTTCGGAGAAAAATTTACTGAGGAAAACGGAGATTACGCTTACGACGTCTGTAAATATTCGAAAGAAGAAATTACGGGAATCGCACATTTGGCTTTTCAGGACGCTCAAAAAAGAAAGAAAAAACTGACATTAATTGACAAAGCCAACGTTCTAGACACATCCAGACTTTGGAGAAAAATCGTGAAGGAAATTGCTTTGGAATATCCGGATGTCAAAGTGGATTTTATGTTCGTAGATAATGCCGCGATGCAAATGATTCTTAATCCTAAACAATTTGATGTCATCCTGACAGAAAATATGTTCGGCGATATTATTTCTGATGAAGCCAGCGTGATTGGCGGTTCAATTGGTTTATTACCTTCTGCATCAATTGGCATTGACAACGCACTTTTCGAACCAATCCACGGTTCTTATCCTCAAGCCAAAGGAAAAGGAATTGCCAATCCAATCGCCTCCATCTTGAGTGCAGCGATGATGCTCGACCATTTGGAATTGACCCAAGCTGCCAATAAACTGAGAGAAAGCGTGGAAAATGCCATCGAAAGCAGATATGTGACGATTGACCTGAATCCAGATATCAATTATTCAACCAGCGAAGTTGGGGATTTCATTGCAGATTATATTTTGTTTTCGGAGAGGTCGTATTACAACCACGAGAATGTCCAGCTGGGAAAATCCACGATTGTCTAAAATAAAATGAGAGCCGAAGTTTATTCGGCTCTCATCAGTTAAAATATAAAATTAAAATTCATTCAGTTAGTCTTTTCTGCCCTGAGAATCCATCTCGTCTGACATTCCTTTTTCCGGTCTGTAGGCAGCGCTTCGATCATCTGTGAAGTACAGATCATTTTTCGCTTTTGCGATGATCCTTGCTCTCGTAGATTCTGGAATTGGATATTCGTGGTGTGTGTCCGGATATTTTTCTGCGAGGTAACCTCTGGTTTTTTCTTCCACATCTATCGCGCCGTTTTCATCCAATATTTTTTTAGCAGCGTTCGCATCGTCTTCTGTTTCAGCATAGACGGTAATTCTGTTGCTGTCGATACTTGCATATTCGTAGCGGTCAGTTTCTACAACATCTCTGTCAAAAAGCCAGTCAAAGAAACTTGCTTTTTTGTCCGTATCAACGGTTTCAACTTTGTCCAGGGCTTCTATTTCTGCGTTGGCAAGGGAATATTCGTACAAGCCTGCTTCTTCCAGTTTGGTGATCACATCTCTGCTTTCTGCTTCGTTTGGGAAAATCCCGATAATCGTGTAAGACATAATAATATTTTTTTTGGTGGTTAAACTTATTTCCCTTACCCAAACAAAAATGATGACACAATCCACTGCCGGACAAAATTTTAACAGTATTTAAGATTTGGGCGCCTTTATCCGCCTTCCGCTCCCAATCTTTTTGCCTTGGCTTTTCCAGCTACAAAAAAGGATTTCCGCTCAAGTCGGGGCGCGCTTCGCCAAGTTGAACGTTTCGGCATAGAAAAAACCTTCCAGTTCATCCGAAAGGTTTCCATAGTTTGAATTTTCAAAGGTTTATAATTACACCGAGGTTATGCAGCCCTGCCTGAGTGGAGCTCATTTTTTGCGGCTGGAAAAGCTTGGCAAAAATAGCGGGAACGGAGGACGGAAAAGCTGCCCAAATAATTACTAACTAACTATTTGAACTTCGTAATTCCCAAACCATCGATCTCATCAGCAATTCTTTTTTCGTGGTTGTGATGTGGTTTTCGGTCGTTTGTGAAAAATAGATTGTTCCGTGCTTTGGCAATGATCTTCGCATTTCTGCTCTCGGAGATCACATATTCGTGATTCGGATAATTTTCAGTCATGTGGTCCTGAGCTTTCTCTTCTACATTCACGGCGCCATTGTTGTCTAGGATATCTTTCACGATGTGCGCGTCCTGCTCGGTCTGCAGATGGACGGTGATCGTGTTGTGGTCGATACTTGCGTATTCGAAACGGGCTTTGTCTATGTGATTGTCATCAAATAACCAATTCCAAAAACCATTTTTCTTCTCAATGTCCACATTTTGCGCAGTCTCGTGATGAGAATGAGAAAGATTGTAGTCATTGTAACCAGCGTTTTCCAATTTTAAAAGGACCTTGTCAGCCTCTAGCTGAGTGGGAAAAAGCCCTACAACAATATAAGACATAGCTGTAATGTTTTGATGAGACGAAATAAAAAGAACACTTCTGAAACCAAATTTTTATCATCTGATTTGCAATATTAAATATATGTTAATTTTATCAAATAAACAAGCCTTTCAAAATAAATTGAAAGGCTTGTTGGTTTTTTCGCAAAAATAATTACTTTTTTATGTTATCTGTTTTGCCATCTTTGTTCACTTCAGAACTTTTATCGATGTCTTTTTTGTCTATGTCAGGCGGGTTTTGCTTGTCAGAAGCGGCTGGAATATTTTTGAAATCTTCGGTCTGTTTTTTCTGTTCAGACGAGTTATTGCTTTCTTGTTTTTTATCTGGTTCCATAACGATTGATTTTATAATTCGGTTGCGGGAAAAGTATTGGTCTTATCCTCGATGGAATAATGCAATGCCTTTGCCAAAACGAATATATCGTTCAGATTATCTTTCAATTGTTTTTTGCTTTGCTCCTTCAAACTGTTCTGGTTCACGCTTTTTGCCATATTTTTCTTGGCAGACTCCATCACACCGTTGATATCTTTCTGAGTGAATCTGTTGATGGCGTAATCATCCATAAAATGAATTTTCACATCTGGAAAAATCTTGATTTCCGGTTGAGGAAGCTCATTAATGATGACTTTTTTATTAACTGTATCGACATCGATTTTCATCTGTTTCAAATCGTAAGAAACTTGAGCTTTTGCAGTCGTGTAAAGTACCATTTCTCTTGGCAGAATATCAAATCCGGCGACACTTGCTGCTGAACTTTTGTGCGTCTGGAAGCTGGAAAAATCCTGTTCCAAAACCACCATTTTATTCATTTTCTGAATTTGATTTGTGATGAGATAGTAATCTTGATTGATGAGCGCTGCATCTTCTTTTTTATTACAGCTTCTCCACGATAGAAATAGAAAAACCGTCAGAATGATTCCGAAAATAAAAGAAAGGATGCCTGTGTATTTTGTCATTTGAATGATTGCGATTTGTCAGCCAATTAAGTTTTGAAATAATTTCTCCTACTTAAATAAGCCTGAATTATTATCTTTTTTCAAAATGTTAAGCAAATCTTTCTCCAAAAATCCGGTTTCGGGCATTTCTGTGATTCTTCCGATTTCTTTTCCGTACTTTTTGACGATGATTGTCGGAACTCTTGTGATGTTATAAAGACCTTCTTCGCCAGCCGGAGATTCCTTTTTGCGGTTTACAGCGATGATTTGCATCTTATCCGTATTGTATTTCAAAGTTTCCAGGATTTTTATCAATCTCGGAAATTCTCTGTGGCTGTCTTCGCACCAGCTTCCGACGAAGACCACCAAGCTATAACTGTTCAGTTTTTCTTTCTTCAATTCTGCCAAACTTGGCTGGTCAATTTGATAACGGTCATATTCCTCATCAAACCAGGTTTTGTAAGGTTCTTTTCGGAATTGGTCAAGTGATTGCGTTCCCAAAAGCATTTTGCCATCGTTCTTGGATTCTACTTCTCGGTTGACGATGATTCTTTCCGCACAAGAATTAATAGTTGTGAGTGCAATGATTCCCAATAAAATTGAAATTTTTTTCATCCTGAGTTTTTTATTTCAATAATGAAGCGATGTCCGCTGCAGAATAATATTTGTTCTTAAGAACTTTGTTGTCTGCAACTCTGTGAACATTGTATTTGTCGCCAGATTTTTCGTAATAAGCATCAGTTCCTTTGGCTTTGTAAAATTCTACTGTTTCTTGTGCCTGAACTTCATTATCACAAGCTTTGGACATATTGGAACGCTGAACTTCATTAAATAATTCCACAAATTTGTCTCCCAATCCAAACTCCAAAACAGCGCCACTCAAAACATACTGAAGGTCGCAAAGTGCATCAGCAACTTCTACCAAATCGTTGTCTTCAATCGCTTTTTTCAGTTCGTCCAATTCTTCTTGCAAAAGACTCACTCTCAACTCAGCGCGTTCTTTTGAAGGAATCTGAGGTGTGTCCAGAATTGGGGCGTTGAATGTTTTGTGAAATTCGGCAACTTGGTTCAGACTGTCTATCTTTTCCATATATTTTCTAAAATTTTAACAAATATAAAAAATGCCATCCTTAAAGACAGCATTTATAAAATTAAAATGTTTTTTGAGTAGTAATTATAGTTTTCAAAAAGTCGGAATCAAGTTGGAAAAAGACTTCGACTCCGCTCAGCCTGACATCGCTTACGATTAATTTTTTAATATTAGAATTGTCATCCTGAGCGGAGTCGAAGGATTTATTAAAATTACTTCAAACGTTCCAAAACACCTTTCCGTTTCACAATATTCTTATAATCCCATTGGATTTCTCTGGATTTTTCCAGCCAACGTTTTAAATCGTCTTTGTTAATTTCATTCACATCATTATAGAAAATAGAAGCATCTTGGAATTTTTCGCCTTCCACATTCAGTTTTTCTTCAACGAAAGATTTTCCGCTCCAAAACATCAATCGAATTCCTCGTTTCTGTTTGCTGTAACCAACAATCGGATTTCCATCAAGAAATCAAACCGGATGTGCGTGCCAGATTTTATTCTCAGCTTCGGGAAGATGCTTGCAGATTTCTTCGAAAAGGGTATTCGCAATTTTTTCGTCTTCAGATTCTAATTTCTGATTGTATGAAATGATGTCTGCATTCATCGGCTATAATTTAAAAACCCTTTCAAAGTTATTAATTTTGAAAGGGCTGAATATTTTAATTTTTAGATTAATTAATCATTTAATCATTTAATCATTTAATCATTTAATATTAAGAAGTAATGTCTCTTCCAATCACCAATCTCTGGATTTCAGAAGTTCCTTCGCCAATCGTACACAATTTAGAATCTCTGTAGAATTTCTCAACAGGAAAATCTTTCGTATAACCATATCCGCCGAAAATCTGAACCGCATTATTTGAAATTCTTACGCAAGCTTCAGAAGCGTATAATTTTGCCATTGCGCCTTCACGGGTCATTTTTGCTTTAGCATTTTTGAGGTCAGAAGCTCTTCTGATTAATAATTCTGAAGCGTCAATTTCTGTTGCCATATCAGCCAACATAAAGTTAACCGCCTGAAAACTTGAAATCGATTTTCCGAATTGGTGTCTTTCCTGAGCATATTTAAGCGCGGCTTTGTAAGCACCTCTTGCGATTCCCAAACTGAGAGCAGCAATAGAAATACGACCGCCATCAAGGATTTTCATCGCTTGTTTGAAACCGCTTCCCACTTCGCCCAATCGGTGAGAATCTGGAACGCGAACGTTGTCGAAAATCAATTCTGCTGTTTCCGATGCACGCATTCCTAGCTTATTTTCTTTTTTACCGGAAGTGAATCCAGCCATTCCTTTTTCCAGAACAAAAGCTGTAGAATTATTTTTTGCTCCAATTTCTCCAGTTCTTGTCATTACAACCGCAATATCGCCAGAAATAGCGTGCGTGATAAAGTTTTTTGCACCATTGATAACCCATTCGTCGCCGTCTTTGACAGCAGTTGTGGACATTCCACCGGAATCTGAACCTGTGTTGTGTTCCGTCAATCCCCAAGCGCCGATTACTTTTCCGGAAGCCAATTGTGGCAACCATTTTCTTCTTTGTTCCTCGTTTCCGAATTCATAAATATGATTCGTACAAAGTGAATTGTGTGCGGCAACAGATAATCCGATGGAAGGGTCAACCTGAGAAATTTCGTCCAAAATCGTCACATATTCCTGATAACCAAGACCGGAACCACCATATTCCTCAGGGATTACGATTCCCATAAAACCTAATTCACCTAGTTGGTGGAAGAGTTCTACAGGGAAAGTTTGGCTCTCGTCCCAATCCATAATGTTGGGGCGAATATTTTTTTCAGCAAAATCTTTTGCCGTTTCAGCTATCATTTTTAGGTTGTCCATAGTGGCAGTATCCATACTTTTATCTTTGTCGCCAAATATAGAAAAATTAGGATAAGGATAAATTATTTTTAAAATTTGTTTTTTATTCTTTATAAATCGAGGTTTTCATTATTTTAGCCTAGAATTTTTTCATAATGAATCCAAAATTAAAAACCCTTTTATTCTTTCTCGTCGGTGCTTTTGCCGGAATATTGACAATGTATCTCATTTCGAATTATAAAATCGAAAAGAAGTCAGATGCTGGAAGTCAGAAGACCGAAGTTGCGCAATCTGAGAATAAATCCGAAACTCAATTTGGTGCTGAAAAACCTTCTGAAGAAAGTTCATTAGAAGAATTGACAAATGAAACAAAAGTTATTTCTTTCGTCAAGTCCAATCATAAATTGCCCGATTATTATATCACAAAATCTGAAGCGAAAAGCAAAGGGTGGATTCCGTCAAAAGGAAATCTTTGCGACATTTTACCCGGAAAAGCAATTGGTGGTGATAAATTCAGTAACCGTGAAAAACAATTGCCAAAAGGCGAGCAATATTATGAAGCAGATGTGAATTACAACTGCGGAAATAGAGGTGCAGACCGGATTATTTTCACCAAAAATGGTGACGTCTTGCTGACAAAAGATCACTACAAGTCGTTTATCAGGCAGTAAATAGTTTTTAAAAAAGTTTTCTTTGCTGAAAAAATATTTTTTTTAATTAAATTTGTAGGTATTAATCCTTTTACAGAAGCAATTATTACTAAAAACGATGACGTATAATAGAGTTTTTTTTCCGGTATGTTTGATGGTTTCTGTAACTGCATTTTCCCAATATTCGCTGAAGCAGTGCATTGATAAATCACAGGAAAACAACAGCGTTATAAAACTGGCGGAGCAGTCTCTGGAAACGCGGGAAAAACTTCTGCAGTCTAACAAAAATAATTATCTGCCAAAAGTTGATCTTTTAGCAGGTTACAATTACATCGGTGAGCCGTTGCGGGTTAATCTGCAACAGGTAAAAGACGGCATTGTAGAAGGTACAGCCAATCAAAGCGTTTACGCAGCCAATTCGGTTTTTCAGCAGATTACAGGCCAGCCGCTTACTCAGCAGATCCAGGATGTGATTTATCAGACTTCCAAAGATATTATTGGCGCAGTCTATCCCAATTACAATCCCGCCATTGCCAAGCAAAGTTACTTTTTAGCCGGAGTGGCCGTACGGCAGCCAATCTATTTGGGTGGTAAGCTCAAAGCTTCGCAGCAACTTTCTCAGCAGCAGGTGGAGAGTGGAAAAGCTAACCTGCAAACTTCAAAAGATCTTACAGCATATAATATTGCGTTGCAGTACATTCAGATTATGTATCTTAATTCGATGATTGCTAAACAGCAGGAGAGTGTGTCGTCTTTAGATAAAAATGAAAAATATGCCGGGAACCTTATGACGGCGGAGATTATCCCGCCTTATCAGAAAAACTGGGCAGATATTGCAAAAAAACAAGCCGACACCAATCTGAAAAACCTTAATCTGGAAAAGCAGAATGCGCTGCTGATGCTCAAAGACCTGATGGGAATCTCCTTGGATGAACCTCTGGAGATTACCGAAAAACTTAATGAGAATACCGTACTTCCTCCGTTTTCTGATTCTGGGAATAATGCAGATCTCAAACTCTTGAGAAGTAAAAAAACGGAAGCAGAAACCGGACTTAACATTACCAAATCACTTTCAAAACCCAATATTTTTGCGATTGGCAATGTGCAGTTTTTCCGGAAAGATTTACCACTGATTACTCCGCCATGGCTGGTAGGTGTAGAGATGCAATGGACCTTGTTCGATCCCGAAAGAAAATCCCGAAATCTGGCGTCTGAATCGTTGGTTAAAGAAGCGGATCTGCTGATAGAACAAAAACAAAAGGCGGTAAACCTGGCGGCAAAGATTGCAGAAAACAAACTGCTGAGCCTGAAAGAACAAAGCGAAACACTGGATGCCTCACGTCAACAGACTTATACCACGACCGAAATGGTAAGAAAAAGAATGGAAAACAGCCTCTCTTCTGTAAAAGATGTGAATGATGCGCTGCAGCTGCAGTACGAAGCCGAAAAACTGTATTACACTTCTGTAGTTGCTTATCAGACGGCATTGGCTACTTATTTTTATATCAACGGGAATCCGGAAAATATTACCAACTACATCCCTTAACCTGAACAAAAAAGAATGAAAAATTTTATAAAAAATTACTGGGCCGTTTTTATTCCATTGTTTGTACTGGCGATTGCGCTGATTTACCTGCTGAAAAACAAATCATCAGATACCGATAATAATGCCGTAATTGGGATGGTAGATGCTGATTTTGTGGATGTTTCTGCTTCGCTTCCCGGTAGGGTTATTTCTTTGCTGGTAAAGGAAGGTGATGAGGTTAAAGAAGGCCAGGTTGTGGCACAGTTACAGACTTCGGAGATAGAAACCATACAGGCTCAGGTGTCCGATGCGGTAGTTATCGCACAAAATCAGCTGGATAAAGTGAACCGTGGGGTAGAGCCGGAAGTTTTGGCTTCGGCAAAAAACCTGCAGCAGATTGCGCAGCAGCAGATGGATCTGATGTCGAAAACCTACAGCCGTTTTCAGAATCTGTATGCCGAAGGCGTAGTGTCGGGACAGGAGCGTGATGTGGTTTATTTCAAATATAAAGCCGCGCAGAAAGAGCTGGAAACAGCCAGCCTTAATGTGCAGCTTTTACAGCGTGGCAATAACAAAGAGCTGAAAAACTCGGCGCAGGCACTGCTCAATCAAGCCAAAAGCAGCGAAAAACTGGCTGAGCAAATCAAAGATAATAATTCGATAAAAGCGCCCGCTTCTGGGAAAATATCAACGCTGATCTCTAATCAGGGCGAGATGGTGAATGCCGGTTACCCTATGATGACCATCCAAAAAGATCATTCTTTTTTTGTGAAATTTAATCTCCGTCAAAATCAAATCAATAAAATTGAAAAAGGCAGTGTTGTAACCATGAAAATTCCGGGTTGTACGCCGGAAACCATCAAAGGTAAAGTGGCAGAATTGGCGCCAGCATTGGGATACGCAGATTGGGTGCCCGAGAAACAGAACGGTGAGTTTGAGCTGAGAACCTTCCAGATCAAAGTAAGGCCGGAGAATCCTAATGCGGTAAAAGGTCTCCGTTCCGGGATGACGGCGCAGCTCGTTTTGGACTAATATCATTCTACATTTAACAACAATATCATTTGAAAACCATCAGCCAAATCATCATAAGAGAATGGAAACGGATTTTTTCGATTCCGAATTTCTATGTAGTTCTGCTGGTGATTCCGCCGGTGATTTTCTTTTTTTATGGATTGATTTATCAGAAGCAGTTTGCCAAAGAGCTTCCGATGGCTGTTTGGGATGAGGATCAATCTTCTGTCTCCCGAACCCTCACCGACATGATGGAGCAAAATGAAAATATCCATTTTACCCATACGGCTTTCAGCAATGCCGAGATCGAAAAGCTAATGAAAGAAGGCAAGATCTTCGGCGCTGTTCATTTCCCTAAAAATATGGAGTCTGATGCCAAGAAAAACCACCAGTCCAATATTACCTTATACACCAACGGTGCTTATCTGGTACCTGCCAAAATGATTTACAAAGGTGCAGCAGAGATTATTATCAAAGGTGGATTGGCCGTGGTGCTGGAAAAAGCCGAAAAGCAAGGGATGCCGGCGCAGACTGCCAATGCACTGGTTCAGCCGATAAAACTTAATTCAACCATTTTATACAATCCCGATTTTAATTATAAGATGTATCTCACGCCCGGGCTGATTACTGTTGGTCTGCAGATGGCGCTGATTGTGGCGGCGGTTCTTATCCTTAATCTTGAGTTTAAAAGAAATACCATTGATGACCTTTTGGAGATTTCGCATTCATCATCACAAATTGTGATCGGGAAAATGCTGGCTCATTTGTCGGTCTCGTGGATTCTTTTTGTACTGATTGCCTTTGTGGTTTTTCCTGTATATGATTTGGGGAAACCGGGTACGGACTTTAATTTTTTTATCATTTACACATTGATGGCTTTGGCTTGTATCGGGATTGGGATGATGCTGTCAGCGCTGTCAGACAATCTTCTTTTTGTGACCGATGTTGCCTTGTTTTTTACGTCGCCGGCTTTTGTTTTCAGTGGTTTTACTTTTCCGCGCTGGGCTATGCCTTGGTACGATCAGCTCTATTCTGATATAATGCCTTACACACATTTTCTGGATGGTTTTATCAAGCTTTATTTTATGCAGTTGCCTATGCATTATGCAATGCCTGAAGTTTATAAATTATTACTGTTTATAGGTGTTACATTTCCTTTGGCGGTAATTATTTTCCAGAGAAAAATTAATCTTTATCTAAAAAATCAACATTGAAAGTTGTTATCAAAATATTGAAGAGAGAGATCCGGAATGTGTCAAAAGATGCCAGCCTTTTTTTGATTCTTCTTCTGGCGCCTATTCTCTATGCTTTTATGTACGGCAGTATTTATCTTAACAAAGGTGAAGAAAAGGTAAAATTGGCGTTGGTAGATGATGATGCTACAGCCATTTCCAGAACATTGACGAGCGAACTGAATTCTACTTCTATTATTGATATTATTCCTGCAAGCGACCTGAGAGACGCTCAGGAAAAAATGTATAATGGTGAAGTTCAGGGTTATTTTTACATTCAGAAAGACCTGGAAAAACTACTGTTGTCTCAAAAACAGGCGAACGTGAATGTGGTTCTTAATGCCTCACGTTTTTTGCCGTCCAGCGATTTGCTAAGTACGGTGACCAAAGTCTGCCTGACGGTGGGCGCCGGCGTAAGAAAAACCTATTTTAACAAGCAAGGGATGAGCGATGACGAAGCTATGACAATGACCAATCCTATTAATTTGGATTACCGGCCGCTTTATAATCCTGATATGACGTATGGTTCTTTTCTGCTGCCGGGATTGTTGGCGATTATTCTTCAGCAGACTTTGCTTATTGGTGTTGCTGCAAGCTTGGCATCAGAACGGGAAGAGAAAAAACTGAAAAGTTTATACAACCTGTCCGGTCATAATATTTCTAAAATCATATTTGGCAAAAGCTTGTTGTACTTTTTTGTTTTCATGATTTTTGGGCTGTTTTTTACGGTGGTTAATTTTTCTGTTTTCGGTGTTGATGTGCGGGGCAGTTATTGGGCTTTGGCATTGGTTACAGCCATTTTTATCGCAACGGTGATTGTATTCGGGATGCTGATTGGCAGTTTTTTCAAAACCAAACTATTGACTTTTCAGGTAATGGTTTTTTCTTCTTACCCGATTTTTTTGATCACCGGATACTCGATGCCATATATTGCGTTGCCGGGGTTCATACAGTTTTGTTCGGATATGTTGCCGACTTCGCCTTTTTTGAAAGCTTATATTTCGGTGGTTCAGGAAGGTGGCTCGCTTTCGGATAATCTCCCGGCGATTATTCATCTGTTGCTGTTATGGCTTCTTTTTTCGTTGTTGCTTATTTTCAGAATTAAATATTTGACAGGGAATGAAAAATTAGGAACCCAACAAAATATTGCATAGATAATTGTCAGACTTTAATAAAAAATAATCGAAATTTGCTTTTCATCTGGCCGCAAACTAATGGTTGGGTCTCAATTATAAAAAATTATAAGATCGCCATGATTTTAAAACCTAAATACCAATAAAGATTAGGCGATTGCATATGACCATTAAAATAAGAATCTACATATGAAAACTATTTATATCGATTTCGTCAACATCGGCGATTACGAGGATTTTTACGAACAACTGAAATCAAAATTAGAATTGCCGGACTATTTTGGCGACAATCTGGATGCACTTTACGACGTGATTTCAGGCGAATTGGAAATGCCGCTTCATCTGGAATTTGTGAATATGAGCGTTGACCAATTAGAAACTTTTGAAGACCTTATGACAACCTTGGAAGATGCAGAAGATGAGGTAGCAGGTTTCACCTTTACTTATTACCTTGAACAATACGAAGATGAGGACGCAAATTCTGATGATGATGAAGACTAATACAAGAAAAGCAACCATCGACGATTTGTCTCAACTCGCACAATTGTTTGATGAGTACAGAATGTTTTATCATAAAACATCTGATTTTCTTGGAGCAGAACAATTTATTTCCGAAAGATTGGAAAACAGAGATTCCGAAATTTTTGTAGTGGAAGAGGACGGGAAATTGGGCGGTTTTGTTCAATTATACCCATTATTTTCATCCACAAGAATGAAGCGATATTGGTTGTTGAATGACCTTTATGTTAATTCAGAATATCGTGGCAAAGGTTATTCTAAAGTTTTGATAGAAGAAGCAAAAATACTTTGCAGAACATCCGATTCTTGCGGGATGTATCTGGAAACCGGCAAAGACAACCAGATTGGTAATCAATTGTACCCAAGTGCCGGCTTCAAAAAATATGATGAGGTGAATTTTTATGAATTGGAAATTGATCAATAATCAAGAGAAAAGTAAAACAATCAATTAAGAAAGGCTTCGAGAATCTCTTCCTAACAATGTTTTAAATAATTGTCATCCTGAGGTTCTCGAAGGATAAAAATATATAAGCTATGACAGATTTCGAAAAATATATCCAGCGTTATTTGGATCTGATTCCGACAGAAGATTGGTTAGACGAATTGAAAATTGTAGGGAAAGAAACCCTGGATATCTACGAAAATCTTTTTGAAGATCAATCCAATTATGCTTACGCAGAAGGCAAATGGAGCCTGAAAACGCTTTTGCAACATTTGATAGATACCGAGAAAGTTTTTGCTTACCGTGCGCTGAGGTTTTCCAGAAAAGATCAGTCTGTGGTTTCGGGATTTGATGAAGAAGCCTGGGCTAATCATTCTTATGCAGACAGCCGGACTTTGAAAAGCCTCATCAAAGAATTCAAATTAACAAGGAAACAGTCTTTTATTTTCTTTAAAACACTTCCGGAAGATGCCTTACAGCTATCCGGAACCGTCAATGAGAACAGCATCAATGTAGAAACCATCGGCAAATTAACAGTTGGCCACAATATTCATCATCTCAATATTATTAAGGAAAGGTATTTGCAGAATTTGTGAAATTGTTGATTTGTTGAATCGTAAATTCATTCGAATTTTAACAATTTTACAGTTTTACAAATCAACAATTTCACCAATCTATTTCTTTCTAGTTAAATACTTTCTCCCCGGAATAAAAAGTAACAAAGCTCCAATCACAAAAAGACATATTCTAGAAAGAAAATCGCCGCTTTTGGTATAGAACGTTTCTTTGTCAATCAGATTGATTTTTGCGGTTAATGCACCTTTTGCGCCGTATGGTAATTCATCCACAATATCTCCTCGGGAATTGATGTGAGCACTTGTACCGCTGTTGGCAGCTCTTGCAATTTCGCGTCTGGTTTCTATCGCACGGAGTTTTGCGTAAGCCAACAATTGTTTATGGCCTTGCGAAAATCCCCACCAGGAATCATTCGTCACAATCGTTAGAAGATTGGCACCTTTCTTAACATAATCCGTTACATATTCGCCATAGACACTTTCGTAGCAAATGATTGGCGCGATAACGGATTTGTTATAAGGATTTGCAAATACTTTTCGTTCTTTGGAAACGCCGAGTGAACGTGTTGTTCCGCCTAAATCCAGCATCACATCGCCTAAAATTGGTTTGAAGAAATTGATGTATGGGAAAATCTCAACACCGGGAACCAGCATCGCTTTGTGATAGACTTCCGGCTGTTGATTCGGGATGATTTGAATGGCAGAATTATATTCATCCACCCAAATGCCTTGTCTTTCAAGATAACTCGCGGTTACAGGCTTTTCCTCATCTTCTTTATAAACGTAATAGCTGGAAATTCCGCCAGCAAAAACCGATTTCGGATGTTGAGTTAAAAATGCTTTGATATTATTGATGAGCAAACTATTATTGAATCCTCGCTCACTTATAGAACCTGGTCCAGGCAAAGATGTTTCCGGCGAAAGATAAAGGTCGATGTTTTGAGTTTCTTTTCCTCTTAATGTTATAATTGAATTTTCTGACCCTAATTTTAATAGGTCACTTTCAATCGTTAAACTGTCTTTTTGATATTTCTCATTGTAAGGGTCTAAAGCCGGTTGAAGCATTGTCACATTCAAAGTTCCGACCGTTTTTGGTGCGTAATTGTAATATTTGACCAAGGAAATCAACATCGGTAAAATGATAAATCCTGCCAACATCGATACATTTTTGATGAGCGGTTTTCTCTTGCGTCCCGCTTCCCAAATTCTAAAAGTATAAAATGCCAACACATTACAAATTAAAATCCAGAAACTGCCGCCAGTGGCGCCCAAAGTGTCGTACCATTGGATAAATTGATGATAATCTGCAAAGACATTTCCAAGATTCAGCCAAGGCCAGGTGAATTCCCAAACCAAATGCAACTTCTCAAAAGCCATCCAGATCACCACAAAAAATACCAATCCGAAATACGTTCCCTGACTTCTTTTGTAAAGTCGATAAAAGTGGAAAATAATCGACATAAAAAACGCGTTGGTCAAAACCGGAAACAGAACTGCCAAGAGCGAATTGCTCCCATCCGGAAGTTTGGAATTATAAAGCCAACCGGTCGTAACCGCGTTCCAAATGACAAACGTAAGATAGGACAAACCAAATATCGCTAAGCTTTTCCTTTTGATATTACTGAATTTAGCAATGTTGTGTTCCATCATCAATAAAGGAACGAATGCGAAAAATATAAAAAATGGAATCCCGTAAGTTGGCCAAGAAATGGCGAGTAAAACTCCGGATATTAAAGCTAATAGAAGGTTCTTCATTATTATTAAATTTAATAATTTTTAATGTGTGTAAATTAATTTCCTTGGTTTCCCCGACCCTAAAGGGAGCGAAGCAAATCAATTTACTCCCTTTGGGGTCGGGGAAATAAATTGATTTTGGCTAGGAGAATCTTTTCTTCCTAATAAAATAAAATCCAGCTCCTAAAATCCCCAAAATTCCCAATGGCAGAAGCAGGTTGATCCATTGCCATTTCGAGCGTTCTTCGTCCACTCTTTCTCTGTCGAGCAAACGGATTTCAATGGTTCTGTTGCGGAGTTCCATCATATTGCTGTCGTCTAAAAGATAATCTAAGGCGTTTCTAAGGAATTGTGCGTTTCCATAATGTTCTTTGGTAAGCAGATCTTCGCCCAAAGGAAGCGGTTTTCCTTTCCAGATTTGATTTCTTGCAATGTCGCCATCGGCGATCACGAGCATTTTATTTTCTGTACTTTGAGCTTTAAAGCCTGGATAAGCATTTTTCTCACTTCTCGTCGCATACGCTGAAGTGAATTTTCCTTCCAAGGCCACAGCAAAAATCTTCGGTGGCGTAGGACGTTCCATCTCGCCGATGCTGTCTGCTCTTACAATCTCTGACAAGGCAACATAATTCGGAACCGTTTTGCTGATGGTCCTTTCGCTGGATTCGAAAAGAACTTTTGTTTTGATATTTGGTCTACCCAACGTATCAATAGAAGTTGGAAATTCGAATTTTACAGGATTGATGTTTTTTGTAATTGGATTCTTGGTTTCCGCAATTCCTAACGGAAAATAAGGCCAAAGAAAACTGCTGTATTGCGGATTGCCAGCCACTTCGCCCGAAACAATCCTGATCAAGGCCGACTTCTTCATATCCTTTGTCAAAGCAGGATTGATTCTTAATCCATAATTAAACATAAAATCTGTGAGGTTGAGATCAAGCGGATAAGCCATGATCTTCTTCGCTTGGAAAAGTGTGTCCATTTCTGCATTCACAGCATCAATCATCCATAGCGTTTTACCGCCATTCATAATATATTGGTCAAGAATGACTTTCTCTCCGTCGGTAAAAGCTTTTCTGGGTTTTGCGATGACGAGCGCATCTATTTGCTTGAGTTTCGGAACATCGGCCAAAGAAAGTTCGGTCTTGTTTTCCGGAATGACTGGGCCAACATTGTAATTTTCCATTGCAACATCCAAAAATCCACGGAATTCATCTGGACTCAATTCTTGCTGATTCACCAAAAATCCGACATTTTTGGCTGTTTCTTCCGTCATTCCTTTGATGGTCGAGGCAAAATTATATTCAAGATTCTCAATCGATTTGCTAAGTTGCGTACTTGCATCAATTCCGGATTGCTGAATGATGAGTGGAACTGCAGTGCCATAACCATTATATTTGATAGCGGCGTAAGGGAACATCACAATCTCGGAGATCTTTCCATCTTTCATATCCGGAAGGATCGAAGGCTGCATTCCCATTCCGGCCAAAGTATCTTGCGGAATTTTCTCCGCAATCGGGTCACGGAATTTGTACTCGATCTTCGGATTGATCTTTCGGAACTCGTCCAGCATAAACTTGGTCTCATTCTGGAGCTGTTTGAAAGAAGCCGGGAAATCGCCATCCAAATAGACTTCTATCGTCATCGGTTTGTTCACGCTTTCCAAAACTTTGATGGTAGAATACGAAAGTGTGTATCGTTTTTCCGCTGTGAGGTCGAAACGTTTGTAAACCAATCCGCTCATCCCGATGATTAGAAGAACAGTGATAATGATAAGGGTGATTTTATGTTTTTTATTCATCTTAATGATAATGAATTTTTATAATTTAATTTTTTTGGGCAGCTTTATCCGTCTTCCGTTCCCAATCTTTTTGCCTTAGCTTTTCCAGCCACAAAAAAGGATTTCCACTCAAGCCGGGCTGCAGATTCAGCGTTCCAATTGAAAGCCTTTTATCTTTTGACTTTTTTCTTGTCTATTTCCTTACTTCTTTTTCCAGACAAACCAACTCGCCAAACCTAATCCCAGGAATATCACGAATAAGAAATAGAAAACGTCTCTCGTATCGATCTGTCCTCTTGTGAATGCTAAAAAGTGTTGATAAAATCCAATATTTTGCAAAATATAATCTGCACTTCCCAACAATTTGTAACTCGCCAATTGCTCAATCCCAAAATACGAAATGAAACAAATGAAAACGCCCAAAAGATAAGCGGTGATCTGATTAGGTGAAAGCGATGAAGCCAAAATCCCAACTGCGGAAAAAGCCGCAATTAAAATGATCAATCCAATGTAACTTCCAAAGGTCATACTTCCGTCAATATTACCTTCAGGAACGCCCAAAACGTAAACCGTGTAGTAATAAACCAAGGATGGCAGCAAGCACAAAACGCCGACCAACCAAACAGAAAGGAATTTCCCACCAACGATTTCTGTGATCTTTACAGGTTGAGAAAATAGCCAAAATAATGTTCCGGATTGTTGCTCCTCCGCCAAAGTTCTCATACTGATCGCTGGAATGATGAACATAAAAAGCCAGGGTGAAAGCACAAAGAAACTTTGAAGCGTTGCACTTCCGATATCGAAAATATTAAAATCATTCTCGAAGAAGAATAGGAATAATGCTGATATTACACTGAAAGCGCCGATGATGATCCACGCGCTCCAGTTTCCGAAAAAATTCCAAAGTTCCTTTTTGAATATTGCGATCATAGATAAGTTTGAAAGTATTAAAGTTAAATAGTTCTTATTCTTGATTCTTTTGCCTTGAGTCTTTTGTCTTATTTCGATTCACCATTTTGACGATTGAACTTATCAAAATAATGATTCCGAAGAAACCTAAGATCAATTGCCACCAATATTCTATAACGGAATATTTGAGGATTACTGTGAAAACTACACCGAATAAAATAAAAGTTGCGATCTCATTGAACTGTCGAAGTTTGATGTTGGTGGTTGGTAAAATATCGCCATTCAGTTTTTTGAGTTCTTTCACCTTTTTCCAACACCAGAAATGGTAGATTCCCAATCCGACCAAAAATGTAAGTTTCAAATGGAACCAAGGCGTCTTCATCAATCCAGAATTCAAGAAGATCATGGTTATTCCGGATAATAGCATCAGTATTCCCGCTGGAACCGTGATGATATTCCAAAGTCTGACCGCCATGAAAATGTATTGATTTCTAAGGATCTGTTGTTTCACTTCGTCAAATTCATCTGTGTCCTTATAGTAAACAAAAAGTCTTACAAGATAGAAGATCCCGGCAAAGTAACTTACCATAAAAATAATGTGAATCGCTTTGATAATGGAATATAGCATTCAGGGGATTTTTGCAAAGATAGTCCTTATTGGTAGAAAAATAAAACGGAGAATCGCACATGGTTATTTTGAGTATTTGACGTTAAAATTGAAATAATTTTGTTGATATTGAATAAAAAATGTTTCTTTTGTAATAAATTAAAAAAAAATAATTATGAAAAGAAAATTACAATTGTTATTTGCAGTTTTCCTTGGCATACTAGGTTTTGCTCAAGCTTTGAAACCTGTTGCCAAGGAAGTTGCAGATCTCCACACAAGAAGAATAGCTTTCGAAAAGTTTACGCTTTTTAGTAAAGATACCTCAGCTCAGAAACAGGCCAAATACCAACAAGCTGCGACCGATGCAGTCACTTTGAAATTAAATCATTCCCAACTTTCGCAGATCATCAGCCAAAAACCTCAGGCTTTGGAATTGACCTTTCCTTTTGAAAACAGGGAATTGACTGTAGAATTGGTCAAAGTAGATATTTTTTCCATCGGATTCAATGTTGAAACTGATAAAGGAAAAGTAACTAATTATAATCCTGGTGTCTATTATCGTGGAATCATTAAAAATGATGTTAATTCTGTGGTGGCTTTTAGTTTCTTTGATCATGATGTTGTTGGTATCGCTTCGGTAAAGGACGGTGGAAATGTCGTTCTCGGAAAGGCTATCAACTCGGATGATTTTGTGGTCTATGATGATTTAAAACTAAGAGGAAAAAGCACTTTCCTGTGTGGGACAGATGAGCTGATGCAGAATGAAAAACAAAAAGTTTCATTTGATCCCAAAGCGAAAGCACCACTTGAAACTGCCAATTGTGTGAGAATGTATTACGAAGTCGCCAATAAACCTTATAAAAACAACGGTTCTAATGTAACGACAACCACCAATTGGATCACGGCTGTTCACAACAATATCAATACACTTTATGTGAATGACGGTGTGAAAATGACCCTTAAGAAGATTTTCATTTGGACGACCGCGGATCCTTACACGGGAGATTATAATGCTAATTTGGAAGCTTTCAGTGCCAACAGACCAACTTTTGATGGTGACCTTGCGCATCTGGTGAATGCACCTTCTACAACAAGTGTTGCCTATCTTAATTCTTTATGTACAAGTTATAAACATGCTTACTCCGGCATAGATCAAAGTTACTCCAATGTTCCTACCTATTCTTGGACGATTGGTGCAATGGCCCACGAGATGGGGCATTCTCTAGGTTCTCCACATACGCATGCCTGCGCTTGGAATGGTAATGATACAGCTATCGATGGCTGTGGACCGATGTCTGGCTATGACGAAGGTTGTGACGGCCCGATTCCTACGAAAGGAACGATCATGAGCTATTGCCATCTGAATGTGGGAATTAGTTTTGCCAATGGGTTTGGACCTCAGCCTGCGGCTTTGATAAGAACACTTGTGGACTCAAAGGCATGTCTGGGAACAGATTGCGTTACGACTTGTCCGATCACGGTATCTGCGATCACTTTCAACAGTATTGCAAAAACTAATTTTACGGCTACAATTACAGACAATACTTCTACTTCTTGGAAATACAGAGTGACCCAAATGGACGGGACGATCGTGAGATCCGGCACGACTTCTACCAAAACATTGTCTATTGATGGTTTGACGGCCAATACCTATTACAAATTATTAGTTGGGACTTTCTGTGCAGGCGAGAATGCATTCCAGACGAGCAATATGTTTTTGACCAATGATGACTGGTGTGGTAAGGCTTTCACAGATTCTGGCGGAGCAACAGTGAATTACTCGGATGCGGAGGATTTTGTGAAGACTTTCTATCCAGATTCGGCAGGTCAAAAATTGAAGTTAACGTTCAATAGTTTTGATCTGGAGGATGGCTACGACTTTATGACCATCAGAAACGGCGCGAGCGTTTCTTCTCCCATTTTCTCAGGAGCTAATAATATGACAGGTAATTTCAATCCAGGAACTTTTACTTCTACTGATACTACGGGTGCTATCACTGTTGTTTTCAAATCGGATACGTATCTTACAATGTCTGGTTGGTCTGCTGTGTTTTCTTGTAGTACACTCAGTGTTTCTGATATTGATAAAAATAAAGCTGTACTGCTTTCTCCAAATCCAGTTAGAGGTAATTTCAAAATTGATGGAGTTGATAAGATAGAGTCAGTGAGTATTTTCGATGCTTCTGGAAAACTGGTGAAAACCTTTGAAGAAGCTTCGGTTTTGAAAAATAGTTACGATGTTTCCAAATTGAAGATCGGGGGCTATATCATCAAGATCCAAGCGGCTAATGAGACCTTAAGTAAAAAATTGATCAAAGAATAATTTTATTAAATTAAGTAAAAATGGTCAAAATTATTTTTTTTTGGCCATTTTTTTTGAATAAAACTTATGATTGTTTGCTTTTAATGGAATTATTTTTTGATTTTAATTGATATAAATCGATTTTAAGATATTATTTTAATTAAACTATAATAGTTAAAATTCCATTTTTGAGATGGATTATGGTGAAAAATCGCTTTTTTTGTATCATTAATTTAATTAAAATATTATGAAGAGAATTTTACAGCTATTATTTTCTGCGGGAATGGTAGTTCTAGGTTTTTCACAAGACCTAAAGCCTATTGCCCAAAAAGTAGCGGACCAAAAGGCGAAAAATAGAAGTTTTGTGAAGATTAGCCCCTTTGCAAAAGATGTCGCTTCCAAAAATGCCATCATGTATAAAAATGAGGCTTCGGATGTGACGGTGATGCAGTTGAAGCCTTCGGAATTGCAGGCCATTGTAAATGATAAGCCTGAAGCCATGGAACTTACTTTCCCATTCGAGGATCGTGAACTTACGGTAGAATTGGTTAAGAATAATATTCTTACAACTGATTTTCAAGTCGATACAGATAAAGGAATCAAAGCTTATACCCCAGGTGTTTATTATCAGGGAATTATAAAAGGAGATAACAGTTCTGTTGTAGCCTTCAGTTTCTTTGACAATGATGTGGTAGGAGTTGCCTCCACAAATGAATTGGGAAATGTGGTTCTGGGAAAAGCCAAAAGCTCTCAGGATTTCGTCTCTTACAGCGATTACAAATTGAAACCAAAAAACCCGTTCTCGTGTGGTGCAGACCAATTACCGGAAAACGCAGCGAACAAGATCTCCTATGACCCAACTAAAAAAACTACCAATAAGCTAACTGCCAACTGTGTAAGAGTTTATTTTGAGGTAGGTTATGGACCGTATACTCAAAATGGTTCCAACGTAGCGAATACAACCAACTGGGTGACAGCTTTGTTCAACAATATCAAAACTTTGTATGATAATGAAAGCGTAAATATTGCAATGAGTTCTATTTATGTTTGGACAACAACAGATCCTTATTCTGGACAACCAGGAACGATACTTAGCCAGTTCAGAACTGCAAGGCCAACTTTTAATGGTGACCTTGCTCAGCTGATCAGAAATCCTGCAACAACTAGTGTAGCTTATGTAGATGCGCTTTGCGGAACTTACAAATATTCTTATTGTGGTGTGAATAGCCAAAATGTTGCAGTACCTACTTATTCTTGGAACATCGAAGCGATGACTCACGAATTAGGACATAATCTTGGTTCTCCGCATACACATGCTTGTGCTTGGAATGGTAATAATACCGCTATCGATGGTTGTGGACCAGCATCTGGTAATGACGAAGGTTGTGACGGGCCACTTCCCACAACTACAAAGGGAACGATCATGAGTTACTGTCATTTAGTGAATTCGGTTGGGATCAGCTTTGCGAATGGATTTGGGCCTCAGCCTGGAGACCTTATCAGGCAAACTATTGATTCTAAAGCATGTATGAGTGGTGACTGTTCCAAATCATGTGATGTGACCTTGACCAACATGACTGTGACAAACGTTACGGAAACAGGTGCTACAGTTACAATTTCAGATAATACATCTACCTCTTGGAAGTATAGGGTTTCCACAATGGACGGTACAATTGTGAGCTCAGGAACTACTTCTACAAAAGTCTTCAATGTCACGGGGCTTACTGCAAAAGTCTTCTATAAAATAGAGGCCGGAACAGATTGTTCTCCATTGTTTCAAAGGTCATTGATTATTTTACCAGGTAATAACTGGTGTGGTGAAACAGTTACAGATACTGGAGGTGAAAATGGTAATTATTCTAATAATGAAAACTGGACAAAAACATTCTATCCAAACGACTCTTCTCAAAAATTGAAGATCACATTTACGGAATTTGATATAAATGCAGGTGACTATATAATTGTAAGAAATGGCCTGACGGCAGGAGTTCCTTTTCAAGGATTAATGACCGGAAATACCTTGCCACCTGCATTTGAATCTACTCATGCAACAGGAGCGATCACTATTACTTTCAGATCGACGACCGGACAAACAAGGGCTGGTTTCAAGGCTAACTTTAGCTGTACGGCGCTTGCAGTGGATGACGTTATCAATTCCAAAGATATTTCGTTGTCTCCAAATCCGGTTAAAAGCCAATTCACTTTGAATGGAATTAACAAGATTACTGCAGTTGAGATATATGATAATTCAGGGAAATTGGTGAAGCAGTTTGAAGCTGATAGTTTATCAAAAAATACATTCGATGTTTCTAGACTGAAAACTGGAAACTATGTTGTGAAGATAAAAACAGCAAACGAAAGTTTCAGTAAGAAATTGATAAAACAATAATATTGATACTCGTAGTGCATTATTA
>NZ_LSHB01000002.1 GCF_001643375.1 Chryseobacterium sp. FP211-J200 | reverse complement strand
GGGAATTTATGCCCAAAAGTGAAGGAAAACACGATAAAACCAAGAAAAACCACCAAATTCACCAACAAAAAAAGAGACCTTTCTGAAAGTCTCCTGTATATCTTTAAAATCCTTCGTCGGTAAACCCATAATGTTGAAAAAAGCTCCCGAAGCTTCCGTTCAACAGGGTTTTCATTGTTCGTGCTTCGCACGCAACGAAAACTTAGCTATTGTACGAAGCCTTTTTATTTTATCATTGGAAAAGAAAATCGATTATTTATTGTACTGTCTATTTTTTTATCAAAATATTGTGTTTGAATAACTACACTGTCATAACACTTTTTTTTGTATGGAAATATGTTTTGTAGTCTTTTATTTACATTGATAATATATGTTTTTAATGCAAGCTCATTTTTTAATGAATCATTATCTATATAAATTGATACATCTTGTTGTATAAATCCATATTTATCGCAATTATCTAATTCATAATTTCTAGGAGTGTCAATAACAGTACCACTGCTTTTGACCTCTTTTTTGATTTCTTCTTCTAGATTTATTATAAATTGACTTGGTTCAACAGGTCTTACAGCTCTCCCACCACCATATCCATAACCAAGGATAAGAAAACCTATACATATGCACATTAAAATGAACAGTAAAATTCCTACAATTATTAAAGTCTTTTTTTTCATTATTTTTTTATTTTAGAAATTGGAGGACAATTTACACTAATATATTGGTCATCAATTCTATAAAATATAGTTTTGTTTGTTGTAGCTGACTGAGCAATTCCAGAATATCCTTTCCCATCCACTTCTCCAATTGCTTCGTGATAAGTAACTTCTTTTAAATCATTAATTTTATTGAATACGAATTTATCATTTGTAGAGCCATGAACAGAACCCCAATCTAAATAATCCAACCTTGCAATTCCCATTTTTTTAGTTCCTTTCACTCTAAACTCATTGGTAACCCAATCCACAATTGCATAATATTTTCCCCATTTTTTAAACCCTCTATTTGCAATTTTATTTTTTTCATAATTGATAATTGTCCCTGTAGGATTCCAAATACTGCTAAAAAACATATAAGTCAGTTGATAACTTGGAATCTCAGGATTTATTGAAAATTCATCACCTTCATCTGGTGATAATAGAATATGTTCTCCAATTGTAATACCTTTTTCGTGAAGGTAATCTGCCATTCCGGAAGCATAAGCTCCACCTTCGCTGTGAGAAATGAAATAGATTTCGTTTCCTGCTAAACCATTGGTTATCTCTTCAAAATTTTCTTCTGCAAATTTTCTTCCGTTAGCAAATCTATCTTTGCCACTTTGGTCAGCACCTGCATAAGAAGAACCATCATAATACAAAACAAAATTTTTAGTTTCTAATTCTTCATTGGTAAGTTCCTGATTTCTAATTTTAAATTTATCAAAAATTACGAAATATTTTTTTGAGTTATCTAATGTTTTATCTCCTTCATACCAATAAGGTTTCTTCGGTTGAGTTGGACCTACCATTTCTCCAAATGAATATTTTGCCAACCTCCATTGTCCATTAACAAAAATAACTTTCGGAAGTCCTTTTACCAACAGATAATCATGAAATTGAATTGGTAAAATTTCATTTTTTTGTTCTCCATAAGAACAAGAGAAAAATAATTCAACTGTTTTGTCTTCTTCTTGTGATGCTAACCAAGAAAAATATTCGCTTAAAATAATGGTTTTTACAGCTTTATTATTTTCAACAATTGCATATTTTGATTCTTCATATTCTGTCATTGCTTTTCCATCCGAAGAAGCTGGATATAATAAAATTTGATCATTACTTTCGTTTGAATCTATTTCAGATTTATGAATATCCTCGTCAAACAAAATCATTTCTATTTTATCACCATTTGGAATATCTTTAGTTTCAATGTGAAATTTAACTGTTTCTCCAATTAATGCTTCTGTAATTTTATTATCATTTTCATCTGTCCAATAACCTTTGACGATATGTTTCCCTCCTGTTGTTGGTTCTTGAGGTTCTCCAAAGTTAGTTCTTCCTTCTGCTGTAAAAGAAGATGTTCCGCCAGCTGAAGCATAGAAGTTTTCGCAAAATACAGTATATGATTCACATTCGGTAGTACTTGTTCCACCTGTTATTCTTATTATTTTTCCACCAGCCATTTTTTGTGTTTTATTTGACGTTTGTTTGGTAAAGGTTTCGTACAACGTTCTGGCGCTTGGCGAGGTTGGGGAATAAAGATGCGGGATTTTTCGGTAAAACACAAATTTTCCAAATACAAAACCATCTTTAATTTCACCCTAAAACCCCAATCTCGCCAAACGGCTGTTATACGGCGTTTTTTATCTTTTTATTTAATAGTTCGAGTAATTTCTGCTGTTTGATATTTAAAAAATCGGTTTGTATAGAATATTGAGAGTTAGCTATTGGTTTACTTATTTTATTGAGAAATTTATAAAACCAAGTTTTGGTATACTTTTCTGTTGGCTTATTTAGTTCAATAAATATTTGTCTATTTGTCTTAATTCCTCGATAATTTGTATTAACGATGAAAAATGATTTTATGTTGTTAATTTGAATGGTTTTAGATGGAGTCAAAACGTTATGAATTATTATTTCACTATTTGTAATTGTTAAAAGGGGCTTTTTTCTTCCCAACAATAAAAAAGACAAAACAATTCCAAATGAAAACAACAAAAAACTGAAAATAAAAATTACACTTTTAAATAGTTTTTCTTCAAAATCAATCATTTTTTCACCTAATAATATTCCCGCAATAACAAATATTGAAGATATTAAAAGTAGTAAGAATGATATTAATTTGTTTGAATAAAAGTGTTCTTCGTTCAATTTACATTATTTCTTTTGGTTGGTTGTATTTTCTGCTTTTTTTCTAAAATTCTAACTAACGTTTTGTTAATGTTTTGTAAATCAAATATTTACAAAACCATTTTTTCTTATAAATTCCCTTCATTTTTCCGCTCTTCCGCCGTTAGCTTACGGGGTCAGGGCGGGAGTCTAGGGGGAATGCCGTATAACGTCTTGGCACTACAGCGGGTTTGGGACTAAATTAAGCCTTATCTTCGGATTTGCCAAATCTTCCAAATACAAACCAATTTTTCCATTAAGCCAAATCCCCAAATTGCTTGTAGCGTGTGTTACCAGAAGCCTTATTTGTTCTTCAATATTTGTTTTATTGGATTTAAATAAAATTTTTCAAAACTATTTTTTAGTTGTTGATTTTCATCATATGAAAAATCACGATTTATATCTTTCCAATGTCCAATTTCTAAACCATTATTTATAGATACGAATTCTAAAGTAGTATTAGTTTCATTTCCTCTTATTGCAATATTTAAAATTCTATTTTCGTTTGAATCGTAAAGAAAAGCAACAAACCATAATCCATTTTCAGTTCTAGAGTCTTCCAATTTAAATGAATTGTTAGAAGAAATTGACACTTCAGGGACTTTATATTTCGGATTTTTTTCTTTAAATTTTTCTATGGCTTTTATTACTTCAGTCTCTGAATAGGGAAGTTCATAAGATTCTGAAAACGCATAACTTCCAGCAGAAATTATATTCACTCTTTTCGCAACTTCATATCGAGCAGTTTTACTAAATATTAGAATTGCAGAAAGTATTAATATTAAAGAAATTAGAATTCTTTTCGTCATTTTTTCAAAGGTTTCTGGTAACGTCTCGCGGCTTGCAGAAGTGGCGAATTTCGTGACCGAGATTTTTCGGCTAAGATAGAATTTCTTGCGAAGGATAAACTTGAATTTACCACATATTTCGCCATTTTTGCAAACCGCTGTTAGCAGAAGTCTCTTTATTTAAATTCAACGTTAATTATAAAATAATGCGGAATTTTAAATTGTTCTCCCAGTTTTTCAGGTTCAATATTTGATTGTGCAACTTCACAATATGAACCCGAACCATCTTTGTGAATTGTTGGTGTTATAATTGCAAAAACTGCATTCTTTTTGTTAATATCTAAATTTAATTCTGATTTACTTCCGAAAAAATCTTTTAAAGCATATTTTTCAGAATCTTCGAATAATTTAAAGAATGATTTTTTACTTCCGAATTTTTGTCCTCTAATATATGCTTTTAGTTTTCCATCGGTCATTTTAAAAAAGAATTTTAAGGATTCTTTGTCTGAACTAATTTTAAAATAATCACTTTCAGAACCATCAAATAATATTGAAGTATTTTTTAATTTTCCACTTTTATATTCATCTATGCTTATCGTGATAAATTTTCCATTTATTTTTTCACTTTCAAAATTCAATTTTTCAATGTAAATATTTTCAAAATCAATGATGTCTTGAATTTCGGGATTTTCACTTCCATAGTTATTAGTCATTTTGACTGTGTTTTGAGCAAAAGCAATATTAGATATTACTAAAAATGTCAATAATACTTTGATTTTTGTTTTCATACTTTGAATTTTTATTTAGTTTCTGATTTTTTTGAGATTTCTGCTAACGTTTTGCGGCTTGGCGAAGGCAGGGATTAGAAGCATAAATGTTCAATAAACCACAAATTTTTATTAGAAGTACAAATGCTCAATTTACCACGTCAGCCCTGCTTTTGCCAAGCTGATGTTAGCTGCTGCCCTTCTTGTTTGTCGGCTGTATTTTGTTCATTGCGAGTGTTAATAGAAAAAAACTTTCTGTCAACGCCCTTACACTATGAGTAATATTATCTTGTAAAGCTACCATTTGTCCCCTTTCCAAATGAGTGTTTTGTTGTCCGACTGTGAATTCTATTTTACCTTGCAATACTTGAACATTTATTACTCCATTTGCCTTATGCGGTTTTAGTTCTGCATTTTCGTGTAGTCCTATAAGCACAATTCTCATAGTTTCAGATTTGAAAAGTGTAACGGAATTTCGGTCGCTGTCAGCCCAAGTAGGTTCACTTTTTATTTGTTTAATAACTTCTTCTAAATTCATTTCTACTAACGGTGCATTCAATAGGCGTTCACCGTCTGGTCGTTGTGGTGTTGCCTGATTTGATTTATTTTCCATTTTATGTTGGTCGTTATGAGTGTTTAATTTTTCTATCAGTTTTGTTGTCGCTTCGTCTGATGAAGTACCGTAACCATTTACCAATGTTCCTTTCAAGTCAAATTTTGAAGATGAAATAGCGTAAAGTATGGACTGATACTCAGGGTCAGAGTCGCCCTCAAAGCGATAGACGTGGTCAATTTTAAAATCGTCTGGTGATAAAGTGATATTTGTCCTATGACATACAATACATTCGTCCTTTATGTTAAAGTCGTGGTTGTAACCTAACTTAACAAGTCCGTTTATGGTTTCTGATAAAGTTCCATATAATTCGTTTAGTTTTTTCGCTTTCATCTTTCAAATGTAGTCTTAATAAATCGTGATGTCTCGTTGATGTGTTGTCGGTTAGGGTTGTAGCTAACTTACTTATACCCGCTACACAATAGCGTATATCATATCAAATGTGTAACGATATGCGCTATAACTTGCGGGATTATTTTTTTACTAAAGTAATAATTAATTTTTATAAATCATCAAATGGACTTTTTATTTGCTGTAAACTTTTTGTGCTCACGTGTGTGTAGATCTCTGTAGTTCTACTGCTGCTATGACCCAAAAGTTCTTGGATGTACCGAAGGTCTGTACCGCTTTCCAGCAGATGCGTGGCATAGCTGTGACGCAACCAATGGAGCGTTACTGGTTTTTTGATTCCGGATTTCGAAACGGCCTGCTTCAGAACTTGTTGCAAACTTCTGGCATCATAAGCTTGTCCTTGTATCTGACCTTCGAATAAGAATGTCTTCGGTTTGTAGAGTTGGTAATACCCGCGAAGCATATCCAATATCTTTAGACTAAGTGGTACGATCCTATCTTTTCGCCCTTTGGCATTCTTGATCAGAACAATGTTTCGTTTGGAATCAATATTCTCAGGTTTTAGTGCCAACAATTCGCCACATCTCAGTCCACCGCTGTAGATCAGACTTAGCATCATTTTGTGTTTTAGATTGAGGTGTGCTTCCAATATCAATTTTACCTCTTCTTTGCTGAGGACATTTGGTAGTGTTTTGGCACTTTTGGGCCGGTGAACTTTGTCTACATCCAGCGTTTTTTCTTGTATTGTGCGGAAATATAGTTTGATAGCATTCACGATTTGATTTTGATAGGAAAAAGACAAATTATTTTTGAGAATAAAGTCATTGTTGTACAAGATCACATCATCATTTGTGATAGCTTCAGGCATTTTATCATCAAAAAAAATCAAAAACGACTTCAAAGCTTCGCAATATGTTTTGATGGTGTTGTCGCTGTACCGTCTGGATCGTAACCAGTTTGAGAATTTAGAGATCTCTGCAGAGGTTTTGGGATCAAGTAGATTTTTCTCGGTAGTAGTTATTTTAAATCGGGCACGGTTTTCCTTATTGTCAGGTAGGTGCCAATATTTTTTAGACGAACTCCATCTAGCATCTTCCAATTGTTTGATGCGGGCTATCAGTTTTATATCCTTGTCAAAGAGCACTGCGATCCGGCTTTTACCACGATGCTTCACCAGCTTTGCTTCCCATTTCATTTGTATTTTTTTTTCTCAACAAACCTAATCAATATATTGCAATTGTCTTTGCTTGTCATAAAGTGAGGAAAAATTAAACGCTTCCAGTTTTCGAATAACAAAAAATAGTATATTTGAAACCGAAGATTGATTGATTTATTTTGCGTTTCTATGAGATGGTAGTATTATAAACCTATATTCGTTTGGTTTAAGGTTTTATTTTAATCATAAGAATGACATTGCAAAATAACCCAAACGTTTGCCCTCGAGACGTAAAATTTTGGGTCTATAGACGCAAACGTTTAACGAGAAGACGTAAAAGTTTGGGGTAGGAACCTAAAAGTTTACCCTCAAGGGCGTAAAATTTTGCGTCAGGAACGTAAAATTTTGGGTCCTCAACCTAAACGTTTGGGTCAAACCTTCACCAATGCTGAGAAAATAAGAGTAGAGTACTCTGATCATTAATATTAACCATTAAATAAAAAAACAAATGCCAATTGACAATTTGGGAAGACTGCACCTTACTGCAGCGCAGAAAACCAAGATCTCAGATGCTATGACGATCATCGAAACTGTTTTGCTTAGCGTCACACAAAATCTGACCTCCGAAGAACGCCAAAAATTTGGCAGCGTCAACGAGACCAACAAGTTGCTGGTAAACAAAGCCCGCGATTACAACCTGAGTCAACCATCATTGAGCAGTACCGATGTAGATTGGGAAGAGTATGAGTTGGATTTTCAGGACCGTGCCTTTTCGGACACCACGGAGCAGCGTATGTCGGCAGCCCTGAGAATGCTGACCGATTTCAAGATCGTACATGATTTTGACAACTATCAGGACGCATTGACCGACTATGACTACAGCAAGTACAAGGCAGGCACCAAGACACCTGGCTTCACCGAGAAAGTGGCGGATATGAAAGTGCTTTTTCCAAATAGTGGAGGAGCGGGAATACCGCCTTTGCCCAAAACAGAATCGTAACTAAAACGGAAAAAACCGGAATCTTAGAAGTTCCGGTTTTTTATAGAATATCTAGATGATATTTCGATACCTAAAGTCATAGTACTCCGTTCTGAGTTCCATGGATCAAATTCTGTACTTTATGTCAGTTAAATTTAAATAAGTCCAGGTTGTGAGTTGTGTATTATCTAGGATTCAATGCTGTAAGAACTAATATAGTGGAACTGAATCTTTACTTAGTATATAGATCCGAAGTAGAATATTTTAGTTGCTTTTTATTGATAGATAATTTCCCTGAATAATCGAACCAAACATCTGTTTTAAGTTTCCGATTTCCACTGTCATAAGTCAATTCTTTTTTTGTGATGATCAATTGGAAAATGGTCTGATCCCGTTTTGAATAGGTGAGGATCTGCTGTCTCTTTTTACCTAAGCTATCCTGTGAAAAATGTTTTTCTGTAAGTTGCAGCGTGTCTTTTATCTCTAATGCTTTTCTTTTCCATCCCTGGAAAATGTTACCATGCAGGATGATAGTGCTGTCGGATATTTTGTCAAAACTGAACACATCGAACTTATTCAAAAGTCTGATATGGCTGTCTTCGAATTCTCTATTTGTAAAATCCCAATTATCATTTACTTCTGGGGTCTTTTGAACCTTTTTTGCATCTGTGGTTTTTTCAACCTTATTTTCACAGGACCATAATAGGAGGGAAGTAATGATTAAGCATAAGGCAGAAAGGTTTTTCATGATTTTATGGTTTTTTAGATTCTTTCAGATAAAGTTCGGAGTTGTCCATCATTTGTGATCAGTAATACAGTTCGTCAAAATCTTTTATATCAGACAGTTTCGTAAGCTTTTCAACTTTGATGTTTTCCCAGCTGTCCTCATAATTCACATTGGAATCGTCGTCGTCATTTTTGTTGAGGTTATCTCTTGTGAGTTTCTTTTTTGTTAAGAAATTGATACTGACCTCAGATTGAGGAACAGGACCTCTGCTGGAATAGGAATCATAACCGATCATTTCCATATCGCCGTTCTGCGCCCGGAAGGTGTAACCCCAATTGCCATATCTCCCGTGGCCATAATTGATGTACAGGTTTCCATTCTTAATTTCGAAATAAAGTTCTGGCGCAAAATACACACCGCCTTCTTCGTTTTCGGAAGAGAAGCAATCGTAGTTTTTGGAAGCTAATTCGTAATGGTCTCCTTTGTTGAAAAGGACGATAATACCTCTGCGGTTGCGGTCCAGTTTTCCACGGTATTCATGCTGTATGATCTTGCTTTTATCGGTTCCTTTGATGATCAGGACGATATCTTCCAAACCATCTTTGTTCAGGTCACCTTTGATCTCGTCCCATTCTTCAGCTGAGATGCCGCCTTCATATTTGTGGATCACATAGCCTTTTGGGATGAAATCAGAAGGTTTGTTTTTTAATGTCGCAGTTTGAGAAGAACTACTTTCCGTAGTTTTTTGTGGTTGTTCCTTCTGTAATTCACGTGTTTCTTTTTCCTTTTCGTTCTGCGTTTTCTTTTCGCAGGATTGCAAGGTGCCAACAAAGATCAAAAGTGCAAGTAGTTTTTTCATTAAAATTAATTTAGAAAGATAATTAGAAGTATGCTATGGTCAAGTTATGCCTATTTTTTTAAACTAATGTTTTCAGAGATCAGATAGTTGAAATTAAGGATCTTGTTCATTTCTTCTGAATTTGGATAGTTCTTTATTTGAGAACGGTAAACATCAGAATGGATAAAAATGTGTGAACTGCCTACTTTCAGATATTTTAAAGTGAAAAATGAAGCGACGACAGCTTTCTCGTTTTCAAAATCGTAACTGATCTTGTAGCCAACAATATGATCCTTTTCTTTTTTTACAAGAACGGTGTTTGCATCTTCTGAAACATACTTTTCCAGACTGAAAGTCGAAGGGGCGGTAGAAACCCAGATGGTCAATTGTTTCAGGCCGTAATCATTTTTCGGATGGTCTACATCATAGATCTTGGAATTCTCTTTGAAGGTTCCGACCTTAATCTCTCCGAATTTTTCGTTCTTAACATCTCCCGATTCTCTTAATTCTATCTCTTCTGGGATAAGGAGTATTATATCGTTTTCATACTTGTCATCATTGATCTCCGCAGACTTTAAAGGTAGTTTTTTGATAGGATCGAGCGTAATCGGAGCGTGTTTCTCTAATTCGGTCTTCAAATCGTTGATCTTCTGTGCAATCTCCTTTTGATGCGCAATTTCTTCTGCGATGTTCTTTTCAAATTGCTCTTTTGTGATCTGTTTAAACTCAATAATGGTGTTTTTTGAGGGTGATAATGTTGCGTTGTCTTTGAACTTGATAACAAAGCTATTTCCACTGAATTTTTGATCATACATCTCATAAAAGTCTTTGTCAGTAATATGGAGCTGACGCAAACTTTTAAAACTTTTGAGATCTAGTTCAAATTTATCGGGCAGTTCAAAATACAGACTTTCATTTCTTTTTACAAAATGAAAGTTGTGGTCATAGATCTCTTGCATATAATCGACTGTCAAACCGATGAAAGGCTTTCTATCTTCTCTGTATATGCTTTTGATCTTCCAAAAAGTTTCTTTTTCTTGTGCGTAAAATGGCAGAGAGAAAGTGAGAATTAAAATAAGGATCAGTTTTTTCATGTGGTTTATAGTTGTCGTTTCAAATTTGGGAGAAGGTCGATTTTAGGATCATTAAGTATAGAACTATCTACAGTTTTTTACTTTCCATAGTTCTTATTCAGCCAGTTCAAGTGTTTGTCACTTGCTGATTTGCTTAGGATGATAAGTTCTAAGTCAACTGTTTTCTTAGGTTTGTCTTTATCTTCACCTGCCAATTGTATGCTAGATTCGCTTCTGTAACTTGTTTTTGCTTTTTTAAATTTAAGTTCATAAGTTTTAAAATCAAACGAGTATGTTTCAAAATTTTGAGAATCTGTTTTACTCAATTTGTTGGTTTTTTCTAAATTTCCAATCAAGACTTTGAAGTCTTCTTCGGCTACTTTTCTGTTCTCTGCAATGAGCGCAACAAATTTGTCATCCATCGTCGACAAAACTTTGAATGTTGGAAACCAAATATTTTGATAGCAAACCAATCGGTCATCTTCCACGTACCGAACGATAGAATAAAGCTGTGCGATATTGATTTTTTCATCACCTTCTAGGAGATGTTTTTTATCTAAATCAGCTTCAGTCAAATTGGTTTTTGCTACTTTCTGTGTCTGCTTGTATTTTTTAAATGCTTCTGTGGCACTTAGCGTTGAACCATATTCTGTGTTGTATTGCGTATTGTCATCCTTGATGATCTTATCAATGAAAAAAGTATTGACATTCATCTTCAAATCCAGATCATTGATCGGAATTTTACATTGGTCGTTTTGAGTCTGACCAAAAATCAGGAATGGATAGAGTAGTACTAGAAAGATTGGTTTCATGTGTTTTGTTATTTGTTATTGAGTTGTCATTTATGGATGTGGTTTGATATCATTTCCAACTCCAGGTCGTGGTCCGGATAGTGCTTTATCTTTATACCTTACATATTCCAAAGAATAATATATTTTTCCATCCTTTTGTATCAAATGATGAAGATAAATATTTTCGCCAGAATACGAACTTGTTGGGAGTTGATAACGCAAATTTCTTTTACTGTACTTGAATTTGTAAGTAGTCAATGTTGCAACAAATCTTTTATAAGCAAGCTCAGATGGCAAAAAATATAAAATGCCCAAATATTCGCCGCCTTCTCCATCCTCTGTAAAAGTGAGCTCAACTATTTCTTTTGTTTCCGAATTGTTAAACTTAAATTTCTTTTGGTTTTCTGAAATCGTGTCATTCAATAGTCTAAAACCTTTTGAAAGTAGTTGTTTATGTTCGGTCGGGTGGTGATAATCAAAGGCTTTTCTAAAGTCGATGACCTTCAGTGTCTGTCCGTACGAAGAGCTTACAGATAATATAAAAATCAAAAAGAATAGACTGTTATTAATTTTTTTCATTCTTAAACTTTGTTTAGTAAAGCCTTTTTAACAATAATATCTTTAATCGTTAGGTTCCAATGTTCCAATATCTTCACTTTTTATTAACTCATTGATTTTTTCTAAAAGCTTGCTCACCAATTTAGCTTCGTTGATATTGTTTCCATTTTGCTTTTCTGCCACTATTTTCGTTTAGCCACAATCTGTATTCCGTTTTCATTGAAAGTTTTAACTCCCTTTTGATTTGGCATTTCACAAACAATTGTTCCTTTTGAAAATCTAATAGATTCATACACCAAAGGAATGATTAGCTTTCCTGTCTCTTTTTCAGCTACGCCCAGCTTTTGTACACCTTGCGTTATTTTCCCCACGATAATCAACTTTGGATGGTCGTTTTGTAAGGTGTAGGAATTTAATTCGTAATCTATCAATAGAAAAATAGCAGGCAGTAATAAAAGTTTTTTCATTTTTAATGATGTTAATGATCTGATTTTTAGGGTGGTCTTTGTGATGGCAGGAAATCAAAGCACAATTGTCAGTTTTGCACAAA
This sequence comes from Chryseobacterium sp. FP211-J200, assembly GCF_001643375.1. Classification (GTDB taxonomy): domain Bacteria; phylum Bacteroidota; class Bacteroidia; order Flavobacteriales; family Weeksellaceae; genus Epilithonimonas; species Epilithonimonas ginsengisoli. Next base: position 65,329 of record NZ_LSHB01000002.1, on the reverse strand, counting down.
AGTTCAAATGAATATCCGTCGCGGATAAACTTTTCAAAAATGTGCAATCAAAGTGGTTCATTCCTTTTATGGGAATGTCTTGTTGTTTACTTGCCTTTGGTTGGTTGAACACCTTTAGCATCAGATTTGGAACTTTTCGCGAGATAATTTAATATCTCATGTTTAAAATTTTCTGTTACAAATATCTGTTGAATGTTATAGTTAAAATTTTTATCAATTCCTTTGGAAAAATTCGTGATAAACTTTTGTTGATGTTTCTTGTCAAATGAGTCAAAAATCAATGTCAATTTTGCAGAATTTTCGTATAATGATTCAATATTAATTTTCCATTTAAGTATGCCCTCCTTAGAAAAAGACTCTTTAATAACCGGTTTTATTGGATGTTTAAGTGTCTCAGCATTATATTCCCCTTTGAACAGCATCAATAAGTTGGTCTCAAAAGATGTCTCTTTGATCGTCTTCTGATAGTTTTTCAGACTTGTTACGATCACAGCGGAATTGTAATTTTTGTTTTCGGTAAGATAAATGGCGGTCATTCCATTATTTTGAGTAATAGAATCTACTTTTGTTTCTGAAAGCTTATAGTCCGTCAGATAATGTTGGTTAAAATCATCAAAATATTCTACAATTTTTTTTACAGGCAATTTTATTGTTCCTGTTTGATTGTTATTGCGAATTTCTTGTGCGTAAGAAAATGAACTTGAGAAAACCAATAATATTGCAATTGATAATTTAAAAATAAAATTTGGATCGTTTTTCATTTTTTAAGTCTTTTGTTAAAAATGCTGCCACGCTTCAGCTTTAGGTAATAGTTTGTTCTGCGTAGTTTTTTACTTAGAGTGTCATATGTTGATTTATTCTTTTGACATTGTATCAATCTTTAAATTCTGCTCCTGACATAGATGCCAATGACAAAAGAATGTAAATGAAAATTATAAAAACGATGGGAATAGAAACGGCAAAAGAAATGATAGTATATCTTCTATCATATTTGGATTTCATTATTTTTTTGATCAGAAGATCTAGACCATACCAAGACCCAATTAGGAAAGGAATAAATAAAATGATGAAAAGTATTGTCATAAGTATTTAGGATTTTGTTAATTAGTTGCAATATCAGGCGGTCAGAAAATGACCACCAACGTTTCGGAACATAGCAATCTGTACTTCCTCTACGCCTTCCACAATTTTCAACCAAAGTTCAAGTTGTTGTTGCGTCAAATCGTACTTGGTTTTCAAATATTCATTAAAACCATCTTTGAATTTTAAAGAAAGCAAATCCAATTGTTTTCTTTTTTCACGTTTCAGGTAGATTGAAAATGCAAAAATGACAAGACAAATAATCGCAACGGATGAAATGATGATTGTAAGAATTGTATTGTTTTTAAGTTTGATAGCCTGTTTGCCGAGTTCCGTTTTTTGGGCAAGAATGGTGTTTTGGTCTTTTTCGAAATTATATTGGTCTTTCAACTGTGAAATTCCAATCGTATTGTTGACAGAAATAATGGAATCGTTGTACTGTTTCAGACGTTTCTGAGAATGCAAAGCGTCTTTGTAATTACCAAGTCCTTCTTGAATCAAAGAATTGTTTTGATAGTATTGAACTTTGAACGTCGGAACAAAGTAATATTTGGCTGTATCTTTTGCAATTTCGGTAATGAATGTTGAGGCTTTATCAAATTTCTTAAGACCAACCAATGCTGTGATTGCGTTTATCTTCGCTTCCAGAATCACCGCTTCATCATTGATTTTATTTGCTTCAATTAATCCTTTTTCGCTGTATTTGAAGGCGTTGTCAAAATCTTTCATCTGCGCATAACTGGACGAAAGCGCGCTTAGGTTTTCAAAAGTGCCAACAATGTCTTTTTTGGAATTTGAAATGTTTAATGCCTGATTCAGATAATTGATAGACGATTTGAAATCACCTTTCATAGAAGCATTGATTCCCAATCCGCGGTAAACTTTTCCTCTGTTCAGAACTTGAGCTGTATCTTTTTTCAGAATCTCCAGCTGTTTCAAAAAGTAGTAAGACGCTTTGTCATATTCTCCAACATACGCGTGGCTCCAGCCCAACATATAAAGCGTGGAATTGACCTTCGCGACTTCCTTGCTTTCTTCATAGCATTTTTTGGCTTGCAGACAAGCTTGGATAGATTCGTAGCCTTTTCCGAGATTGAATTTGCAAACCCCAAGATTATTAAAAATCTCACAGTTTTTGTTGGATGATGGAAGTTTGATTGCCGCTTCAAAAACCTTCACAGCCTCACCAAACTCCCTGAAAGCCATATGGACTTTTCCTTTTTGATTCAAGGAGAATTTCCATTGTTTGATGATTGTCAACTTCGCTTCCAAAATTCACTACTTTATTTTCAAAATTAAAAAATCAAATTACTTTTTGCGTTTTATTTTGATAATCAAAAAGATATAGAATAACATTGTCACCGCAATAGAGCTGTAAGACACTAATTGATTTCTTCCATTGTCACAAAAAAAATAGATGACGATAAATACCAAGATAAGAGGCAAAACCAGCAACAGTTTTGAAAGGTACATTTCACTTTCGTTCTTCAAAGCTTTGTGATGTTCACTTTCGAGATTTAATTTATCAGGGAAGTTTTCCTCTACGAACGATTGGATTTTTTCGATATTTTGAGCATTCAATTCTCGTGGTCTGATGATGAATTTGCTTGTGACAATCAGTAAATTATTTCGTTCAAAACCAAAAGAATTAATTTCATTGACGCGAAATGTCTTCAGGAATTGTTTCGGATTCAAAGCGTAGGATTTGTAGTCATTATCTTCTGTGTGAAGACATTTTAATCGGGAAGAATCCAAATAAAAAACTTCGAAGCAATCATTTTTCTGATAATCTTTTATGCTTTCTAAACTAGATTTATAGAAAAACAATGGCGAGAAAAGTATGGATGTGGCGAGGATTTCTACAAATTCAATTTCAGGTATTTGCGAAATTAAAATAATTGAAACAACGTAAATTATGCTTAAAATTGAAAACTTTATTCTGAATTTTTTATCGAGAAATACTAGAACAAAAATCAGAATGATGGCGATCGCATTTCGCCAATTCAAAAATAAACTCAGCAATCCCAAAATCAGAAAAAGCCCATTGAAAAGCAAAAGCACCAACTCGTTCTTTTTGCCAAATTTTTTGATGGTGATGCTAAGGTTTTTTTGATTCATAGTTTTATCTGAAAATTAAAAATAACAAAACCCAATCCAAAATTTCCTCATCTATTAATTTTTCTCATCCTTCAACCCCATATAAAGCCGATACTTACAAGCAAATTGCTCAATACCACTCAAAAAGATACTGACTTTCCCATTCGTCCATTCGATATGACCTAAATCGAGGTTGTCGTATTTTTCCAGTTCGATGGATGTTGGTTCTCCTAGCAGATCTGTCAATTTTACTTTTAGTTCTAAGAATTTTTGATAACCATTATTTTCGGCACCTAAGAATTCGTCGGTTTTGGAAAATGGTTTTTTGCTGTCGATGTCCAGCCATTTCATAACGCCAATATACGATTCAAAACCGTCCAAAATCTTGTGTTTTCCAAGAAACCAATTGGTTCTGTCGCCACTGTCTTTTCTGTCTTCGGCATATTGATCCAGCTCGGAGTAAGGCGTGAGCCAAGGAATGAAAACCAGAGTGTCTTCAAACAAAAGTCCAGTTTGAAGGTTTTCCCAGATTTGTTGGCGTTTGATTTCTTTGTCGGTGGAATAGGGAAATATGAAATTAGGATTCGTTTTATGCGTTTTTTTCTTCATATAAATAAGACAAATAAAATTCACAATCGCCAGCGGAATCCAAAACGGCGAAGCAAATATGATCGAAAAGATGAACAATGGAATGATGCCTTTCAATCCGGCTGTGACAACATCATCACTTGGCAAACGCATCCCAATCGAAGTGAAAATACACGCCACCAACATTCCTAAAAGACTTAACAAAATTGCAATACCCGCCAATTTCCATTTGTTGAAAATTTGATTTTCATCGTTGTCTAATTGGAAAAATACAGTTCCATAAATAACAATAATGAGCAATGAAATCAGAATCCGATATGGAAAATCCATATCTGGAAACATCAACAAAGCAAAATTACCAATTAGCAAATTGATAAAAACACAAACGACAAGCAGAATGATACTTCGATTTTTCATTGGTTTGATTTATTTAAAATAATACTCCGAACGATCAATCCGATTTTAATTTTACTTTCCAATCGCTTCATTCAAAAACCGATTGAATGGATAGATTTCCTTCAAAACCTTCACCGTATTTTTTACAAAGTTCTTATCCAAAACTTCCTTGTCTGACAAAGGATGGAACACGGTAAATTGTTTGAATTTAAGATAATCGGCCATTGGATTTTCCTTATCGAAACCTTGCGGAACTTTCACCAATTGTGTGCCTTGCAGTTCCAAAACATCTTTGAAGGATTTTTTATTGAGGATTTTCATGAATTTTTCGCCGTCAGAACTGATGGCTTCTCGGATGGCTTTCAGATTTTTCGGTTCGGTCATATAGACGCCACCTGCGAGAAAAGATTTTCCATTTTCCAGATGAATGTAATATCCAGCGTGGTTTAATGTTTTCGGACCTTTTTCTACGAGCGACGCGCCGATGTTGGTTTTGTAAGGCGTTTTGTCTTTGGAAAATCGAGTGTCTTTGTAAATCCTGAAAATACAATTCTTAGCTTCCAATCGTTCGACGCTTTCGTCAAACTCGGCCACTTCGGCGATGATTTCGTTCACCACATTTTCAAAGTTCGCTTTGGCTTCCAAATAGAGCTGTTTGTTTTCGTTGAACCATTCTCTGTTGTTATTGATTTCTAGCGTTGAAAGGAAATTGAGCGTTTCTGGATTGATGGCTGTTGACATTGTTTTTTTAATTTTTATTAAAGATATTTATTTTTTAAAACACTTAAGTCACTTGAGATTTTAAAATTGAAAATAGGTAAAGTTCACTTTAGATAAAATCTTTGATTTTTAAAACTAATGTGTTCTAATGTGACCTATGATTTAATTCTTTAATTCAACTAAGGTGTTAATATAACTCACCTTTAAAAAAAAATCCCGTTCAATTAGAACGGGATTTCAAAGTTTTCAATTATTGTTTTACAATTTTGGAAGTGTAAGTTTTTCCTTTGTTATTTTTCAAATTAATGATGTAAACGCCGGATTTCAATTCTTTTAGATTGATTTCCTCAACATTGCTGAAGTCCGAAACCTTTTGTCCAAGCGTGTTGTAAACTTCGATGGTTGCGATTTTTTCACCATTTGGAAGGTTCAGTTTCAAAATGTCTTTTACTGGATTTGGATAAAGTTTGATGTTTCCTTTTTTTGCATCATTGACTGCCAAAACTTCATCGTTAACGATGATATTATCGTAATAAGCGTCACCGCCGAAGTTATTATGCAGGAAATTCATGCCATCCAAGTTTACTTTGCTGTTGTTGGCAACTGATAGGATCAAGTTGTTGTCCAAGTAATATTTGATATTAGCTTCAGTGAATTCGATTTTCAAGTTGTACCATCTGTTCACTTGCCATTTTGCAGTGGTGATGGTGTAACCTCCTAGATTCAAGTCGGGATAGATGTAGATGTTTCCTCTGTTTTCAAACCCAACAGCCGTTACGATATCAAACACTTCATCTTCCAAATTTTCGTGATACAAGGCAAACTCGAAGTCAGAACCGTTTTGGTCAGAAGAGTAGAAGTCGTAAGAAATGGTTGTGTTCTTGTAATCCAAAGCTGGCGAAAAAGATTTCTCGATTCCAAAAATAGGAAACCATTGGTCGCCAAATTGTGCTACGTGAGCATTTTTGAAAGCATAAGTTCCAGAACTAGCACGTTCGTTGGTTACAATTTGATTTGTCAATGGACCATCGCTGGATTCTGTCACTGTCCAACCATTTTGTCCGTTGATGTCTCCCAATGTGTAACCTTCAGAACTTTCAAACGAGATGTTTTGCTGAGCGAAAGCAAATGACGAAATAACAGATAGGATTAGTAAGTATTTATTCTTCATAAAGTAAAATTTTTGCCAATGATAAGTAAAATTAAGTTGAAATCAAATGATTATCACTTGAGTTTTATCGTAATAATCTTTATAATTAATAGAGTTTCTGGTCTTTTTCGCAATAGAAACTAGAGCGTTTTCCTTTTCCTGTATCTTTCTTGATGACTTCTTTACCACAGATAGGACATTTCTTTTTGTGATAGATCTGCCAATGTTTTTTCAATTCGTTTGTTCTTTTCCATTTCAAAAAATCAAAGCTGTAATTTCTGGCTTCTGCGATGAGGTCGTTCTGTTTCTTCAAAGGCAGATTTCCAACTTCACTTTCCGGATGAACGCCAATTCTGAACAAAACTTCATTTTTAATGATATTGCCAACACCAGGAAAGATATCTTGATCCATTAAGGCGTCACAAACCATCATTTTAGGGTTCGCTTTAAGTTTTTCTTTGGCATTTTTCGGATTCCAATCGTCACTCATCACATCAGCTTCCCAGTCGATGGTTTTGAGGAAATCATCATTAACCATTTTTACAGAACAAGTATAAAATAGAGCCTTTCCTTTCTTGAAATTTAAACCCAATCTCAAAGATTTGTCAGGCTTGGTCTGTTCATCGATCTCATAGGAGCCGAACATTAACAAATGGATCCTCATACTCATCTTATCAAAGATCAAATAAGTTTGTTTCCCATAGAGTCTGATTTCTTTCAGTTTTTTATTAATGAGCTCTTCTCTGTCAATTTCAGCATTTCCGCTAACACAAATGACTTTTTCTCCAACAAACTTTTGAAGGTCTTCTTTCATGAGATAAATAGTTGGACCTTCTGGCATGATGACTTTTTTGATAAATTCTCAAATATTATTCCGTTAAAAATAAAAATGCCTTATTTTTGGATCCAATATGGAACTGAACACAATTTTCACCAATCAGCGCACCGGAAATCACCAGCAGAACGTGGTTTCCAGAACAGATTTTCAAAGAGATTTTGACCGCATCATTTTCTCTTCCGCTTTCCGAAGACTTCAAAACAAAACGCAGGTTTTCCCTTTGCCAGGAAGTGTTTTTGTGCACAATAGATTGACGCACTCGTTGGAAGTGGCCTCTGTAGGCCGTAGTTTGGGAAGTTTGGCTGGTGAATATATTTCAGAAACTTATCATGATGATATTAGTGATCTGTCAAAGGATTTTTATCAACACCAATTGCACAATGTGATCGCATCGGCTTGCCTTTGTCACGACATTGGAAATCCGGCTTTCGGACATTCGGGAGAAGATGCAATTGCGAGTTACTTCGAGAAGAATGAAAATCAATTAAAATCTAAATTCAGTGAAAAAGAGTGGGGCGACCTTGTCAACTTCGAAGGGAATGCCAACGCAATCCGTGTTCTCACGCATAAGCAACAAGGTAAAGACGAAGGTGGCGCACAACTGACTTACACTACTTTGGCAAGCATTGCCAAATATCCATGTGAATCCATCGCTAAGAAAAAAGGTGTGATCAACCGTAAGAAATTTGGATTCTTCCAAAATGAAAAACAACAGTTTTTGGATATTGCAAGATCTACAGGAATGATGATTGAACATGATGAGCCTGTGATCTTCAAAAGACATCCATTCGTTTGGTTGGTAGAAGCGGCGGACGACATCTGCTACAACATCATCGATATGGAAGATGCGCACAGACTCGGAATTGTGAATACGGAGGATTGCGAAAACCTATTTCTTGATCTAGTGAGATCCGTAAATCCCGACGACATCAAAAGAGTAGGAGACAAGCTGGGAATTATTACCAATAAAAACGAAAGGATCTCTTATCTGAGAGCGAAGGTGATCAATTCTCTCATCAATAAAACCATTGAGCTTTATAAAAGTAATTTCGATAAGATCTTGGACGGAAGTCTGGACAAAGGCATTCTTGATATCTTCAAAACCGAAAGTTCCTCATTGACCGAGATAGAGCGTTTCTCCATCGAGAAGATCTACAATCACAAAGCCGTGATAGAAATAGAAAATGCTGGTTACAACGTCATGTATGAACTTCTGAATCATTTCGTTCCATCGATCATCAAGGAAAAAGACGAACGTAAATCATACGATAAAATGGCCTTGAAACTGATTCCACAGCAATTCATCTATGATGATGCGACAGTTTATCAGAAAACGTTGGGTGTTCTGGATTTTGTTACGGGAATGACGGATAATTTTGCGACCGACCTTTACAGAAAGATCAAGGGGATTGATATCGGGATGACGATGTAATTATAATTGATGATTGATAAATGATAGTTGATTTAAAATCGTTTATCAATTATCACTTATAAAAAAGGTCACATCCAAAAACATCAGCAAAATGTTTTTTTATCTTCTCTTTTACTTCTTCATAATCAACTTCCTTCTCCAGTTCTCTTTTCATAGAAGTCACTTGTTTATCAGAGATCCCACAAGGAATGATGTAATCGAAGTACCGCATATCGGTATTTACATTCAGTGCAAAACCATGGATCGTGATCCATCGTGAAGCTTTTACACCCAAAGCGCATATTTTTCTTGCATAAGGTTTTCCCACATCAAACCAAACGCCGGTTTCGCCAGGAGAACGTTCGCCAATCAAACCATATTCTGCAATGGTTCGGATGATGACTTCCTCCAGATCGCGCATGTAACGATGGATGTCTGTGTAGAAATTTTCCAAATCAAGAATAGGGTAGCCGACAACCTGACCAAAACCGTGATAAGTGATATCGCCGCCTCGGTTGACTTTGACGTAAGTGGCTTCTATTTCTTTCAGCTTTTTTTCGTTGGCGAGAAGATTGGACTCGTGCCCGCTTTTTCCTAAAGTATAAACGTGCGGATGCTCTACAAAAAGAAGATGATTGTTTGTTATTTTCAGGTCTTCTGGATTTTCCCTGTTCTGGATCTTGATATCAAGATTCTGTTTGAGTAATTCTTCCTGATAGTCCCAAGTCGGCTGATAATCTTTGGTGCCGAGATCCTGGAACCTTACTTTTTTATTGATGAGAGAATTCACTTTGATTTGAATTATTTAATACAAATTTACTCATTATTTGATCAAACGACAAGAAACAAAAAAACCACCCGAAGGTGGTTCTCATAAAGAATAAAATCTGAAAATATGACTTATTTTACAATAAGCTTTTTGGTTTCTGTTTGCCCGCCGTAAGTGATCTTTACGAGATAGACACCAGAGTTAAGTCTATTAAGGTCAACTTCCTGAGCAGAGAATCCTGATTGATTTGCAATAGCCGTTTCGAAAACTTTCTTACCAGAAAAATCGAATAACTCAACAGTTCCGTTCTTAGAAGTAGTTTCTTTTACATCAAATAAGATGTTCACTTTTTTATCTTCTTTGGTCGGATTCGGATAGATCCCAAAACTTCCTTTCTTTCCAAGATCAGCTACCGATAATGTAGACGTGATATCTTTGTATTTGAAGTACATGTTACCTGTAGAAGCACCACCGTTATCTGTGAAATACAATCTATAATATTTAGTTCCTTCCTTGATATAATAGACGACATCGGTATTCACGCCAGAAGTTGGTTTCCAAGAATGACCAATCGTTGTAATGTTTTTAGAATAAGCGGCCGCCGCAGGTGCTGTAAAAGTAGAAACAGCTTGAGTTTCTGGTTGTACTTTGGCAACGGTTACATTCGGACTTTGGATCACACCTGATAATTTGTACATCATGATATTAGCGTAAAAAGTATAATATCTGGTAAACATAAGATCCCAGTTTGCTTTAGCTGGCTCCAGGTTAGTCACTTTTTCTCCCGTATCAAAAGAGAAGTAGTTGAAAAATGCATCGTCTGTGCCGTTAGCAATTGTTCTAGTCTGTGTTGCGTCCCAAGATGTTCCATTCCATTTTGCATATTTGAAAGTGTAACTAGCAGCATATTCATTGATGAAAAATTTGTAATAAGTTGTACCGTATTCCAATACAAAAACGACTTTACCATTGACTTTGTGCGTTGCGATATCATAAGATCCACATCCAAAATTAAGACTTGTGGCAGGCAACAATGTGGCAGCGTCAAATGCACCATCTTGGATCCTTTCTGTCTGGTCTGGATTATAAAGTGGTTCTCCCCAAGATGCCTTATCTGCAGGTATTACAGTATCAAATGCGGCATGATCGGCAGAAACTTGGTAGGTCAAGACGCTTGTTGCATCATTTACTTTGATCCCGAAATCCATAGCACTGTTTCTGTAGAACGCGATATCCCATCCTGTAGCTGGTTGTGAAACAATGTTGTTTGCGGAGAGGTCAAAGAACACTCTGTTTGCATATTGTGGTCCAGTGGTAAGTTCAACCTGTGTATAACCATTCTCGTCCGTTTGTGATAGAACCGTTTGGTTTACAGTCAATGCAAGTAAACTTGCCAAAAGTAGTCTTGTTTTCATAATTTAGATTTTTTTAATTTTTAAATCTGTTATTTAGAATTATTCTACAAAACTATATAATTGTTTTTAATTATTCTAAATAAGATTAGAAATAAAACTTGACATAAATCATATCTGCTATATTAAAATTACCATCACAAAAAAACCTTTCAAGAAAAACTCGAAAGGCTTAATTATAAATAAGTTATTTTATCCTAATTCAACTTATTTTTTGATGAATTTAGATTTTACAGACTGTCCGTTCATGTTTTCAATCACAATGAAATAAATGCCTGTCTTTAGTTTTGCAATATCAAATGTGTTATTGATGATTTTTCCTTCAGTAGACAATTGTCCAGTCGCAGAATAAATTTTAGTAGTGGAAAGGGTAGAAGTTGAAGAGAATTTCAAAGCGTTGTTGTCTGCGGTAACAGCAAATTTTACATTGTTGGAAGAAAATGCATTGTCTGCAACCGACAGATCACTGTCATATTTTACATTGTCGATATGGATCGGTGAATGCATTGTTGCTGAGGTTGTTCTGATCACCAAATATGTAGCAGTAGATGCTGGAATTCCAACTTTAAAATTCTGAACTGTTGTACTTGTTAATTCGATCGGGTTACCTACAGCTACGAAAGTGGTCATATCAGCTGGGTCAGTAGCGAGTCCAACTTGCACAGAACCGGTGGTTCCTAATCCGCCAGTTACCATTCCAGAGTCAAAAGACAATGTTTTGTCTCCAGCAGGAGCCACGATCTGAGGCGTGATCAGGTACATCGGCTGAGCGACTGTACTTCCAGGATAAGCCTGGATAGATTTGTTTGTGTCTGCTGTAACGATCATCATTGGTTGGGGAGGAAATGGTCCCGTTGGCAATTTTACAGACCAGCCGCTTTGAGGAAAGGTTGTGCTTCCGGCTGTAAAATTATTGAAGTTTTCGTCGATAGAAGTTAATTGTGCGTTTGCAACGACTGCAAATAAAGAAGCTGCCAAAAATAGTTTTGCTTTCATAGTTGATATTATTAAACTTAAAATGTTATTTAGAATTATTCTACAAAAGTACTGAATTATTTTTATTGATTCTAAATAAAATCTTATCTTCGCAAAAAATTTTTCAATGAAGAAGAGAACGATGAGCCTTTTATCAGTAGCAATTTTGAATTTTGCGTACGGACAGAAAGATTCACTTAGTCAAAAAAATATTGAAGAAGTTGTAGTTACTGGGCAATATACGGCCCAGTCTATTAAAAGGTCTTTGTATAAGGTAGAAGTTATAAGCAGCGATGACATAAAGAGAATGGCTGTAAACAATGTAGCAGAAGTACTTAATCAGACTTTAAATATCCTGATAGTTCCGGAAAAAAACACGGGCGACTCAAAAGCTAATATCATGGGCTTGGGTGCCGATTACACCAAAGTATTGGTAGATAATATCCCTGTTGTAGGTGACACTGGATTAGGAAGTAATATTGATCTAACAAAATTGAGCCTCGATAATATTGAAAGAATAGAGATTGTGAAAGGGTCTATGGGTGTCGAATTCGGAAACAATGCCGTCGCCGGTGTTATCAATATTATTACCAGAAAGAACTCAAAGAAAAAATGGAATATCCGAGGTTTTGTACAGGAAGAAACTGTAGGTAAAGAATATGATTGGGTAGATTACGGAAAAGGTAGACACATACAATCATTAGGGATATCCCATAACATATCTGATAAATGGTACACCGATTTGTCATTGAACAGAAATGATTTTCAGGGTTTTTGGGGCAGTAATAAAGGTAAAAATTACTTTGAGCAAGATAACAGAAGGGGTTATGAATGGCAGCCAAAAGAACAGTGGAACCCTACTTTTTTATTAAGGTTTGCTGGTTCGAAAACACAGTTTTTCTACAAAGCAGATTATCTGATGGAAGAGATCAATTTCTATAATCCCTTACTAGTCCCAAAGGATTTAGGTGAAGGAGAACGTACTTTTACAGCGATAGACAGAGATTATTTTACACAAAGAATGCTTCATCATTTGAATATCCAGACAGAGATTTTTAAGAAAACAAAATTTACTGGTGATTTTTCCTATCAAAAACAGTCTAGAAAAAAAGAAGATTATATTTTTGATGTTCCTGCGATACAAGAGATTTCCAGAGAGAATAAAAGCACATACTACGAAGCCGAAACATTCTATTCCAGAGGAACAATCAGTAATTTTTTGAACTCAGACAAATCCAATGTACAATTGGGATATGAGGGTGATTATACCAAAGGATTTGCTGGCACAGATACAGGAAAATTCGACAATAACAATATTGAAAATAATGTTTTAAACGTGGGGGTTTTTGCTTCCGCCGAGTTTGATCTTAGTTCAAATTGGTTCTTGAGACCAGGCGTAAGGATGAATTTTTCTGATACATTCGAAACAAAACCAAATTTCTCATTGGTTTTAAAAAAAACCATCAATGATCAATCCGAATTTAGAGCAGTTGTAGGTTCTGCTAACAAAAATCCAACATTTGAGGAATTATTCACTTTTCTGGTAGATAGTAATCATAATATCCAAGGAAACAGTGGTTTAAAGCCAGAAAGTTCTTACTCAGGAATGTTGTATTATTCGATTTTTAGTAAGCCGGAAACTCAATTTAAATGGAGCGTTGATATCAGTTCCCTTTATCTGCAAACCCGTGACCGTATAGAATTGGCCATTACCAATGAGCAACCTTTACAGTATAAATATATCAATGTTGACAGTTATGAATCTTGGCTTAACACAGTTTCTGGTAAAATTTCCAATAAGAATTTTGGACTTAATCTAGGATTTTCCGTTTTAGGTCGAATGATGGACCTTAATCAAACTCAAGATGATAGATACCAGTATTCTCCGGAGATCAATGCATCTGCCTACTATAATCTCCTAAAAACTAAAACATCATTTGCAATTTACTATAAAGGAGTAGGTAAGACTTACCGAATTATGGAGGATAAAAGCCTGGGTGTAACTCAGTATATTTTGGGAAGACAAAATGCATTTTCATTAATGGATGCCTCGGTTTCCCAAAAAATATGGAAAGACCATTTCACCATTACTTTTGGAGTTCGAAACATTTTTGATATTTCCGATGTCCGTAATGGAGCTTCTGGAAGTACGGGCGGAGTCCACGGGACAACAGGTGCTGCGGAAAGAATGTTCTACGGAAGAAGTTATTTTGGACGATTTAATTTTAATTTCTAATTATGAAAAAGACAACAAATTTTACTTTAATTCTACTTATATTTTCCATTTTCACCTCTTGTGTTGCTGAGGATGCTACTCCGGTCAAAATCCTTCCTATAGAAGGTAGTGTACTTACTTTAAACGAGCAAGCGGATCCCACAGAAGCTAACCAGTTCTGGATTGATCTAAGTACAGGGGATGTTTCCAAGACCCACAGAGAGCTTTGGGATCTAGGATTCTACTGCGGAGACGAATTTCGTGTGATGCTAAATAGCTCATTGGTAATGTCTGTTGGAGAAGTTAAGAATGTCAATAATATTGATGCGGTAAATTCCGAAACTATTAAAGACCTTAAATTGCTTGTCCAAGCAGCGAATTATACAGATAATGCTAAGTATGTCGATAATCCAGACGGAGATATCGTCAATCAGACCAGTGGCATCTCGGCAATCAATGTTGATGATAACCTGAACAATGTTTACCTTCTGAATATGGGTTACAAAACCTATACAGGAACTACCAGTCCAGGAACGATCTATAATGTTGGAGATTTGAGAGGATGGAAAAAAATAAGAATATTAAGAAACGCTTTAGGCTACAAAATTCAGTATGCTGATTTAGACGATACTTCGCATAAAGAATTTATTATCTCAAAAGATTCAGAATATAACTACAAATTTTTCTCTTTCAAAACAGGAACAATTGCAAATGTTCAGCCCAAAAAGAAGGAGTGGGATTTGTGTTACACCGTTTTTACCAACCTAACTTTAAATCCTGCGAATAACCTGGATACTTCATATATCTATCCAGATATAGTTTTACATAATATTTTAGGAGGAGCAGGTGTATACGAGATTACAACGGCTGCCGGACAAGGAGAGACGGCTTACAATAATTTCAAAAAAGAAGATGTTGATGGTAGCAAATTTATAAATAATGACCAACGAGCAATAGGAAGCAATTGGAGAACCACAACAGGAACTAACGGTGCTGAGGTCTACTCTAATAAATTTTATGTTCTAAGAGATAGTGATGGATTCTTTTTTAAAATCAGATTCTTAAGAATGAAAGATGACGCAAACTATAGAGGTTTCCCACAATTCGAATACAAACCACTCTAAGCCAAATCAAACTACAATAAAATAAACAATGAAAAACATCAAAATAGCCCTTATTTCAGCAATACTTCTTGCCGGCGTCTCTTGTAAAAAAGAAGATTCCAAAGTGGCAACCACTCCAGAAACCAAATCTGAAAAACCAGTTTCCAACCAAAGAATTGTAAGTATCAGCGGCGGAATTACCGAGATCGTTGTGGCCTTGGGCCACGAGAAGGAGATTGTTGGAATAGATGTAACGAGCACCTATCCGGAGACTTTGAAAAATACAGCAGAAGAGTTAGGTCATGTCCGTTCGATGACGATTGAGCCGCTTTTGGCGCTTAATCCATCTTTGATTGTCGCTTCTGACAAAGACATCAATCCAGACCTGTTGACAAAGATCAAAGCTTCAGGGATCAAATCCGAGTTGTTCAATCAAGAATTCACGATCGATGGAACGAAGAAATTAATTGACCAGGTTGCCAAAGCTTTAGGAAACACAAACCAGCAAACCTTAATCGATAAAATCGATGCGGATATTAAGCAAATCAAGCCAATCGCTAAAAAACCAAAAGTCCTATTCATCTACGCAAGAGGAAACATGATGATGGTCGGGGGCAAAAACACACCAATGGCTAAAATCATTGAGATTGCTGGCGGCGAGAATGCAGCCAATGACTTCGAAGATTTCAAACCGTTGACACCGGAAGCAGTCGTACAATCAAATCCAGATGTCTTATTGTTCTTCAGCAGCGGGCTACAAGGTTCTGGTGGAATAGATGGTGCTCTTAAAATGCCAGGCGTTCCTCAGACCAACGCTGGTAAAAATAAAAGAGTGATTGCTATGGATGGCGGATTGTTATCTTCATTCGGTCCAAGAGTTGGGGAAGCAGCTGCCAGCCTGAACAAACTGTTAATAGAATCCACAAAATAGAAGTCTCAAAGGGACGATAGATTTTCTAACATAGGAATTTATTCCTATGAAAAAAAACAACATTTTGAAATCAAAAAGTCTTACATTTTACGCCATTATCGGTCTTTTTTTATTAATGCTGATGATGGTTTTGTCTATGAATATCGGGGTTTTTGATTTCGGTAGATCCAGTTCCTATGAGGTTTTTTGGAAATTTATTACAGGCGATTCGTCAATTTCCTTGAGTGAGAAATATATCATTTGGGACGTCCGGACTTCCAGAATTGTGATGGCCGTTCTCGTTGGAAGTATGTTGGCCGTTTCCGGAACTACGTTGCAAGGAATGTTCAAAAATCCATTGGCTACGGGTGAGGCGATTGGTCTTACTTCTGGAGCTACATTGTTGGCAGCGATTGCCATTGTTTTAGGACATACATTTGAGGCTTATCTTCCAGAAATTGTAAGGAATTCTTTAGTCGGTGTTTCTGCGTTCGTCGGTGCATTGTTGGCGATGATCATCGTCTACAGGATCTCAACATCTGGCGGAAAAACCAATGTGGTAATGATGCTTCTAAGCGGAGTCGCCATTACTTCCATTGGATTTTCAATTACGGGATTTCTGATCTACATTTCAAAAGATGAACAATTAAGAGATTTGACCTTCTGGAATTTAGGCAGTTTAGCGGGAGCTACTTGGACGAAAAATATTATTTTGACAATTGTTTTAATATTATCATACCTCATTATTTTACCAAAAGGAAAAGCTTTAAATGCTATGATGTTAGGCGAAAAAGATGCGCAACATTTGGGAATCAATGTTGAAACTTTGAAGAAACAGATTGTCGTTTTAACCGCTTTGATGGTGGGAACTTGCGTCGCATTTTCCGGAACGATTGGATTCGTTGGGCTGATTGTTCCTTATATTCTGAGATTGCTTTTCCGTTCCGATTACCATTTTATTTTACCGTTGTCAGCCATCTGTGGAAGTATTTTGTTACTGTTTGCAGACACGATAAGCAGGACGATTGTGGCGCCTTCAGAACTTCCGATCGGAATCTTGACTTCATTGATCGGAGGACCAATTTTTATTGCCATTTTAATTAAATTTAAAAACACCTTAAGATGATAAAAGGGCAAAAGATCAATTATCTAAGTCAAAAAGTCAGCATCTTGAAGGATGTTGATGTCAATGTCGGTTTCGGAGAATTTTTGGCGATCGTAGGTCCAAATGGCGCAGGGAAATCTAGCCTTCTGAATTTATTAGCGAACGAAATTAAAACGGATAACAAAAAGAATATCCAATTCAAAGACAAGATCCTGTCCGATTGGAATCTGGAAGAACTGTCCAAACACAAAGCCAAATTCTCTCAGCACAACGCGCAGGATATTCCGCTTTTAGTAGCCGATGTTGTGATGATGGGACGTTATCCCTATTTCAGTTCACAGCCGCATCAGGAAGATTTCCAATCGGTGGAAAAAGCGATGGTTGAAACCGATGTGGTACATTTTCAAAAGCGAGAATACAATTCACTTTCTGGTGGCGAGAAGCAGCGTGTTCACTTGGCGAGAGTTTTAGCGCAGTTGGACAATGAGATAGAAAATACTTTACTTTTCCTGGACGAACCACTTAATAATCTGGATATTAAGCACCAATACAAAACATTGGAACTGATAAAGAATTTTACTAAGAATAATAACACAGCAATCGTTGTCTTGCACGACCTAAATCTGGCGGCACAGTTCGCGGACCATATTTTATTAATGGAAAAAGGCTCGGTTTTATCTTACGGCTCACCAGAAAAAGTGTTCACCGCAGAAACCATTTCCAAGGCTTACAATTTCCCTTGTACGATCTGCAAACATCCGGTCAATGACAATACGATGATCTTATTTGGTTAAATAAAAACTAAAACTAATGACAGAAAACGAACTCAAAATATTAGCACAACAGTTATCAAATCCAGAAGGAGAAGTTGGAAAGGATGTCGCCAAAATGATGAACGAGACCAATATTTCGATGACCAAAGAAACCATCAAATCTTTGCTGTTAATGGATAACGAAAAGGTTTTGGAGCTTGGTCATGGCAACGCTGGACATTTGTCTTACCTTTTGGATTTTGCAGATAACATCAATTACACAGGTCTGGAAATCTCTGAGACAATGAAGTCGGAAGCTGAAATCATCAATCAGAAATATCTTTCTCAAGCTAAGTTTCAATTGTATGATGGGAAAAAGATTCCTTTTGAGAATGAAAGTTTTGATAAAATATTAACGGTCAATACCATCTATTTCTGGGAAAGTCCAGTCGATTTTCTTAATGAAATTTATAGGGTTTTAAAGGAACACGGCAGTTTTGTCCTCACTTTTGCGAAGAAGGATTTTATGAAAACATTGCCTTTCACAACAGATTTCAAGCTTTACAATTACGAAGACATCGAATTGCTGATCTCACAGACGAATTTTAAAAGGATGATCAAATCGGACAAAGAAGAATTAATTACAAGTAAGACTGGCGAATCAGTAAAAAGAGAATATCAAGTTCTGACAATCAAAAAATAAATTCATTTTTAAACTAAAAATAATCTTTGATGAGTTTTACGCCTTTGCGAAACTTAATATTTTCAATAAGATTAAAAAAAATCTTAGCGCACTTTGCGTGCAAAAAATACTAAACAAAATAAATTAATATGAGTACATTAATTAATGAATTAAAAGAAAAATGGGAAGCACTGAAAGCAGAAAACCCACATTTGAGAATAAGAAACGCGGCAGAACAATTAGGTGTGAGCGAAGCTGAATTGCTTGCTGTAAACGTAGGAAACGGAGTTACGGTTTTGAAGCCAGAATTTGCAGACCTTCTTCAGGAAGTTGTCAAACTTGAAAAAGTAATGGCTTTGACCAGAAACGACGAATGCGTGCACGAAAGAAAAGGAATCTATTTGAATCCAGATTTCAGCAATCCTCACGGACAGGTTTTCGTTGGTGAAGATATCGATCTAAGAATCTTCATCAACTCTTGGAAATTCGGTTTTTCTGTGATCGAGGGCGACAGAAAAAGCTTGCAATTCTTCGGAAAAGATGGCTTGGCGCTTCACAAGATCTATTTGACAAACAAAAGCAACGAAGCAGAATTCGATGCTTTGACAAAGAAATATGCAGCGGATGAGCAATCTCCAAATGTTGTTACCGAGTCTGTTCCTGGTAAACCTGCAGAGAAAGCAGATTCAGATATCGATGTGGCTGGTTTCCAACAGGCTTGGAAAGACCTGAAAGACACACACGATTTCTTTATGATGCTTAGGAAATTCGGTGTGACTAGAACTCAGGCATTGAGATTGGCGCCAGAAGGTTACGCTACGAAAATAGAGAATTCTAAAGTAGTGAACGTGTTGGAAGATGCTTCTGAAAAAGAACTTCCAATTATGATCTTCGTTGGGAACAGAGGAATCATCCAGATCCATACGGGCGAAGTGAACAAGACACTTTGGCATCAGCAATGGTTCAATGTGATGGATCCCGATTTCAATCTTCACCTTGACACGACAAAGATCGCGGAAACGTGGATCACCAAAAAACCGACCGAAGACGGCGAAGTCACTTCGATTGAAGTGTTCAACAGAGAAGGTGATTTTATCGTGCAGCTTTTCGGAAAGAGAAAACCGGGGAATCCGGAACTTCAAGGTTGGAAAGATCTAGTCGCTGGTTTATAAATTGAAAGTATTATTATAAATTACAAGGTCGTTCTTTGGTTTTAATTGACTTTAGAACGACTTTTTTATATATTTGAAAATGAAAAAGTTAGTATTGCTTATTTTGATCTTAAATCTTAATGGTTTTAAGGCTCAGGATTTCAGTTCGTATCAGTTTTTTGATAAAAAGTCAAAGGCAGTTTCACCAGAAAAAGTCATGAAGCAATTGGTAGATTATGATGTGGTTTTCATTGGCGAACATCATGATAATTCCATCAATCATTGGCTGGAGAAAAGGATAACGGAAGCGCTTTTTGATCAGAAAAAAGGTCAGATCATTCTAGGCGCAGAGATGTTTGAAAGAGACAATCAAAAAGCGCTTGATTCTTATCTAGCTGGAAAAATTGACCCGAAAGTCATGAAAGATTCTGTTAGGCTCTGGAAAAATTACGAAACGGATTACAGACCTTTGGTGGATTTTGCGAAAGACCATCAACTGAAATTCATTGCGACCAATGTTCCCAGAAAATACGCATCTCAAACGTCAAAATCGGGAATCGAAAGCTTAAACCAATTGCCGGAAAACGAAAAGAAATGGATTGCCAAATTACCAATTGAAGTCACTTTGGAAACGCCTGGCTACAAAGAAATGAGATCCTTGATGGGCGACCACGTGGACGAATTGATATTGATGAACTTCATTTCAGCACAAGCCATAAAAGACGCGACAATGGCAGAATCGATTTTCGAAAATCTACAGGCTGGAAAGACCTTTATCCACTACAACGGCGACTATCACAGCAAGCAATACGGCGGAATCTATTGGTATTTGAAAAAGAAAAACCCGAATTTGAAAATTGCCGTAATCTCTGTCTTTGAATCTGAAAAACCGGAATTAATTTTACCTGAAAAAGATTTTATCCCGACGGAATTCAATTTGGTGATTCCGAGTGATATGACGAAGACTTATTAGAATTTGTCGATGATTTTTTTTGGTAAAATATTATTTAAGTTTTTCTTGTAACTTTCTTCGAGAATTAAAAATTTCCAATCTTTACCATTGCCAGAAATCGCACAAGCCTTCATTTTTGAATTAATCAAGTAATAATCGCCTTTCGGAATATAGGTCACATTAGCTTTTCCAAATTTTTTGTACAAACCGTCATTGATTTGTTTCTTCATGGTTTGTCCATTGGGAATCGAATTCCAATCAACTTTCAAATTCATTTTAGAGCTGTAATTGACAATAGAAAACAATTCATTGTTAATCTTTTCTGGTTTTTCTACGCTTATTGCTTTAAAATCTAAAATCTTGATATCAAGCATTGGATTGTTATAAGTAAAATTAGAAATTTGCTTCATTTGCTCTTTCGGAACAACTGTGAAAAATTTAGGATAAATACATTCGACAGCATTATTGATATTTTTTGTCTTGATATTTTGCACGAATTGGCCTAAAGATTTTTTGATATCATTCTCGTAATTGTTAGTCTTGGTTTGCCCAAAGGAAAGGATTGAAAAAAAGAAAATTAAAACGATTATTATTTTTGCTTTCATTATTTTTAGCTTGAAAATTAGATTGAAGCGAATTTAGTTAAAATCTTAGCGTAAAATAAAAGATTTTTCACTTTTCAAATTGCCAATTTACTTTTTCCCATATTTGTAAAAAATTCTCATCAAATGCAGGCATTACTTTTAGAAGACGATTCTGTTCTCTCTTCAGAAATTGCACTTTTTCTGGAATCGAGATCCATAAAAACTGACAAAGCTGAAGACGGCGAAGTGTTCCTGAATATGTTCACCAACAAAGCATACGATATTTTTTTATTGGACATCAATGTTCCTAAGATCAACGGACTGGAGATCTGCAAAACCATTCGCGAGACCAATTCCGAAACGCCGATCATCATCATCTCTGCCTACGACGGCATCGAGGAGAAGAAGGAAGCTTTTCTGCACGCTGCAGACGATTATCTTGTGAAACCATTTTTGTTGGAGGAATTATTATTGAGGATCAATTCCCAAATGCGAAGATTGACGCCAAAGACAGAAGAAGTCGAAAAAATCGTCATAGAAGATCTCGAGATCTTCCCAGAAGACAGCAAGGTTTTCCGCTCCGGTGAAGAGATCAGTTTGACGGTGAAAGAATTTCAGTTATTGGTTTTACTTGCAAGAGCGAACGGAAGAACACTTTCCAAACAATACATTTCCGACGAAGTCTGGAAAAATCAATTCCAATCCACCAACAACGCGATTGAAGTTTACATCAATTTCCTCCGTAAAAAAATTGATAAGAACTTCAAAACCAAACTCATCCACACCAGGCCAGGTTTCGGATATTACCTAAGTCCATTATAAATTCAAAGTTGAAAATTAGAACTTGGTCGTTTATCACTTATCATTCATCATTTATAGATCATGTCTCTAAAACGCCGAATAGCACTTAGTCTCAGCATCGCATTTTCTCTGATCTTCGGGATCATGATGTTTGTGGTCTATATTTCTTTCAACGATTTTAGGAGAGATGAGTTTAAGGAAAGATTCCAAAAACGATTGGTTTTCACGGTCAACTTTATAGAGAAATCCAGAGATTTTGAAAAGGAAGCGCCTATTTTCTTTGATGAGAACTCGGATAACGTTTTGCTGAATGAGAATATTATGATCTTCAATGCAGAAAAGCAATTGGTTTACAGTACATTGAAGGATAAGAAGATCACTTGGGACGAAACGCTACTGAGTCGATTGGACAAAGAAAAAACGGTTTATATAGAACATTCGGCGCCAGAGATCTATGCGGCCTTACGAAATATCAATGGTGATAATTATTACATTCTTACCAGTGCTCAGGACGTTACAGGCGAATCCAAGCTTGACTTTCTAAAATATATGTTGATCTTCTCCTATGTCGTCAGCATCCTTCTCATCTGGTTTTTCAGCTATTACATCGTTTCGAAGTTTTTGGAACCATTGGAGATTTTGAAGTCCGATATTTCCGAGATCAGCGTTCATAGGTTGACCACGCCCGTTGTGGTCAAAAATCCCAAAGACGAAATTGGCGTTCTGGCAACATCCTTCAATCTGATGACCAACCGTCTGAATGATGTTTTCCAGTCACAGAAAGACTTCAATTCCAGTGCAGCCCACGAGATGCGAACACCGTTGACGAGAATGGCTTTCCAGCTAGAGAACTTAATTCAATTAGAAAATCATTCACTCAAGACCAAAGCGACTTTGCAGCAAATGTTGTTGGATGTTCACCAATTGTCTGACCTCACGATTTCATTGCTTTTGCTTTCAAAATTCGATAAGGAAGGCATTGCGACGGTTTATGAAGAAGTACGTATTGACGAAGTGGTTTTCGATGCTTTCGAGTCTGTCCATCGCAATTTTCCCGATTTCAAAATGGATTTCCAGATCGACGAAGAGAGTAGTGATGACGCAATTCTTACAGTAAAAGGTGTGAAGTCTTTACTCGAAATTACATTCGTCAATCTGTTCAAAAACGCCGCTTTATATTCATATGATCAAGAAGTTGATATTTCCATAAAGGAAACCGAATTCCGGATCATCGTCAATGTTTTCTCAAAAGGCACGATTATTCCAATTTCCGAAAGAGAAAAACTCTTCGAAGCGTTTATGCGAGGCAGCAATTCTCAAAACAAATCAGGTTCCGGCCTTGGTTTGCGCATCGTAAAACGTATTTTGGAATATCACAAAGCGGAGATTTCTTACAATTCACTTTCAGATCATGAGAATCTTTTCACTGTGATTTTTAATAAATAATATTGATCAATTTGGGTAATGAACGGCTTTGTCCAGTTCCAAAGTATTATAATATTTCTTGATGATGACTTGCATATTTTTGGTTTCTGCATTCAGTTCTTCAAGGCTGTGTATTTCCCTTCCGCCAATATTAATGCGCCAATCGCTGCTGTTTTTGCTGAAGTTGGTTCTTTCAAAAGCTAAAGGGTCATTATAGAACTCCATCATCAGTTTTTGGATCTGTTTTTCTGAAACAGGAATCGCTTTGTTGCCAAAATTACTTTCAAGAAAATCATTGGTTACAGGTATTCCTTCGGTTTTTTGACTTTTGACCAAACTGTATATGAATTCCTGTTTATCATCTTTAATTTCAAAAATCAAACCTGGTAAACCTCGGAATTTGAAAGGTCCTTCATTCAAGGGAATGTCCTTGTTGAACCAGGCGATC
The DNA here is from genome assembly GCF_001643375.1 of Chryseobacterium sp. FP211-J200. Taxonomy (GTDB): domain Bacteria; phylum Bacteroidota; class Bacteroidia; order Flavobacteriales; family Weeksellaceae; genus Epilithonimonas; species Epilithonimonas ginsengisoli. The sequence goes on along the minus strand of NZ_LSHB01000002.1, from coordinate 41,765 downwards.
CAGTTTCTTCCACCAAATTTCGCAGTCGCTTTCTGTAAAGTGTAATCCTGAACTTTTTTGGTTTCAGTAGATATTTTCCAATCTATTTTATCATTCGTTTTGAATGAATAGTAATTGAATTTTATATTGATGAAATTTTCATTTTCAGAAGAATTCAGTTTCCGTTTCACAATTTGTCCCGTCATATCTACATTTTTATTGTCCATATTCCCGAATTTTTTATTGAGAGAATCCGCAATCAGAAGATCACGTCCATAAAATTTCACTTCTTTCGGGCTGATGTCCAGGATCATATTGACTTTCTGATGATCCGAACTTGTCGAATCATATTTGTATTGCAACTCATAAATAAACCGGTGAGTCTGCGCAGAATTTATAGAAAAGATTAGTAATAAGAATGATGTAATTAGGTTTTTCATCTTGAAATTCAACGTTTTAAATTTCATTAAATATAACACAATAACTGATTTGTTTAAAAACAATTAAGTTTTTTTTAAGTCTCATTTAAGTCCGTTTTAATCGAGGTAAGGCATTTTTGCAAAACCAAAACGAGATAAAATGAATAAAATAACAACGCTGGTGTTATCCGTTTCGGCATTTGTCTGTCTATCCGGACAGCAGCAGATGTCTCTTCAGGATTGCGAATTAGCATTTCAAAAAAACAACCTTCAAGTTCTCGCCGCGCAGTACAATATCAATATGGCAGACGCCGATATTATGCAGGCCAAGATCTGGGAATTGCCACAAATTAGCGGTTACGTGAATGCTTATAATCCCGAGGACAAACGTGCTTTCGATGTTGGAAGGGCAAAAGGTGCGGAGATTACACAGCTGATCTATCTCGGTGGAAAAAAGAAAAATGAAATCCAATTTGCAAAGTCTAACAAGGAGCTTTCTCAATTGCAATTCAATCAGTTGTTGGTTGACCTTAGATCTCAACTTCGGGAGACTTATTACAATCTGATCTACGAACAAAAAAAGCAGATCAGCATCGATGGGCAACTGAAGTATATGAATGAGCTTTTGGCAGCCTATAAAATCCAGACGGATAAAGGAAATATCTCGCTAAAGGATTACGTAAGACTTCAAAGCATCGTCATCCAGTTGAACAATGATAAGATCGAGATCAACAATAATATTTTGGCGTTCCAACAAAATATGAAGATCCTGACAGGTATTTCAGACAACATTCTTCCCAACATTTCCAAACTCGACGAGAATGATATTTTGATCTCTCAACCTTTCGGAAATCTGGAAATCCTTAAAGAAAAAGCTTTGGTCAACAATGCCGATTATCTGTATAATCTTAGGTTGATGGAGAACAGCAAACTCTTCGCCCAATGGCAAAGATCATTGAACACACCTGATCTGAATCTCGGAGCAGAGTATGATCAAAACTCTGGAACATTCAGGAATGAGATAAATTTGAAGGTTGGAATCCCGATTCCACTTTGGAAAGTGAACAAAGGAAATGTTGAAAAAGCAAAATACGCCATTCAACAAAATGAGAAAAACTCAGAATATCAAAAACTCAATCTCGAAACACAAGTAGAGTCCGCCTATCAAACGTGGAAAAATCAATACGACCAATATTTTGAACTGAAACCTGTGGATGTTGAAAACCTTAATACAGTTTACAACGGCATTCTCAAAAACTTTCGAAGCGGAAACATCAGCCTGATGGATTTCACAGACTTTCTTGAAAGCTACAGACAAACGGTTCTGCAGATCTACGAGATGAAAAAGCAAATCATGATCTCCGCAGAACAGCTCAATCAATTAGTACAAACCAAAATCTTTTATTAATGCAAAAAATCATTATTCCCATTATCTTCGCCATCAGTTTGATTTCCTGCTCCAAAAAGGAAGAAACCGTGAAGGAAGAGACAAAAGGTTTTGAATTGAGCCAAACGATGCTGAAGTCTACAACATTCGCAAAAGTGGAGAAGAAATTCATCGAAGACGAATACAGTTTCTACGGAAAGATCTCTGCCGACAAAAATACGTACATCGATATTTTCCCTTTGGTTGGCGGTAATGTTTTGAGTGTGAATGTTGAACTTGGAGATTACGTCCACAAAGGTCAGGTTCTGGCAACCATCAGAAGTACAGAGCTTGCCGAAGTTCAGAAAGATGTCAGCGATGCAAAAACAGATTTGCTGGTCGCTGAGAACAATCTTCGTGTTTCCAAAGAAATGTACGCCGGAAAATTAAATACCGAAAAAGATATCTTGGAAACACAGGGTGAAGTTCAAAAAGCCAAAGACGCTTTGCACCGATCCAATGCCGTGAGCACCGTTTACAATGTGAAAAGAGGCAATATCTACAGCGTGATCTCGCCGATCAATGGCTACATCGTTCACAAAGACATCAATAAAGATATGGAACTCAGAAGTGACCGAAGCGAGAATATTTTCGATGTCGCAAATACCAAAAATGTCTGGGCCATTATGAATGTCAACGAAGCGTATATTGATAAGATCAACCTAGGAATGAAAGCCCAGGTTTCCACATTGTCCTATCCCGATAAAGTATTTTTTGGTAAGATCGATAAGGTCTTCAAGATCATCGACCCTGGTACCAATTCGATGCAGGCTAGGGTGGTTTTGGATAATTCTCAAGGCTTATTGATCCCGGAAAGTAAAGCGACCATCCGAGTTTCTTCTGCAGAAAACGAAACCGCTTTGGCCATTCCGTCCGGTGCTGTGATCTTTGACGACAACCGATATTTTGTAGTGGTTTATAAATCCCAAACCGACATTAAGGTCAAAGAAATCAAAATCCTCAAACAGAACACAGAAAACACCTACGTCGCAAGCGGCCTTGCAGAAGGAGAAACGGTCGTAACCAACAATCAATTATTGATCTATCGCTCTCTGAATAACTAAGAGATTTCAATAAAACCCGAAGGGTTCAATATAAGTAGCCGTAGGTGAAACCTATGGTTAATACGAATCGCTGCAGATTTGATCTGTGGTCAATATCAATATGAATAATCATAAATAAAATTGTGATTCAAAATATAAAATATGAACAAATTCATAAAAAGTATCATAGGATTTTCCCTTAAAAATAAAGCCTTCACATTCATTTGGGTTGCGATCCTGGCGGTTGCCGGATTCATCAGTTTCAAAAATATGCCGATTGAAGCTTTCCCAGATGTTACGAATACACAGATCGTCATCATCACACAATGGAACGGACGAAGTGCAGAAGAAGTAGAACGATTCGTCACCACACCGATTGAGCTGGCAATGAGTCCGGTCCAGAAAAAGACAAGCGTCCGAAGTACCACCATGTTCGGACTTTCAATCGTTAAGATCCTGTTTGAGGACGGCGTAGACGATATTTTCGCACGGAATATGGTCAATAATCAACTACGAACAGTTAGTTTACCAGACGAAATAGACCCTAAAGTTCAGCCGCCTTACGGACCAACTGGAGAAATCTACCGTTATACTTTAGAAAGCAAAGACCGCGATTCCAGAGACCTTCTCACGCTTCAAACCTGGGTAGTAGACAGAGCCTTGCGAAGTGTTCCCGGCGTTGCGGACGTCAATGTTTTCGGAGGTCAGGACAAAGTTTTTGAATTGAGTATCGATCCCAGAAAATTAGATAAATACAACCTGACACCAACCGAAGTTCTGGAAGCCGTCACCAACAGTAACCTGAATGTCGGCGGTGATGTCATCGAGAAAAGCGGACAGGCTTATGTGGTTCGTGGAATTGGGTTAGTTAAATCCATTGCTGATATCGAAAACATCACCGTTCATAACGACAGCGGAAATCCAATCCTTGTCAAGTATGTGGCCGATGTTCACGAAGGTTCGATGCCGAGAGTTGGACAGGCTTCGCTTAATAATGAGAACGACACGGTGGAAGGGATCGTCGTGATGAGAAAAGGCGAGAATGCGCAGGAAGTTCTGAAACTGGTGAAAGCCAAAATCGATGAACTAAATACCAAAATTCTCCCGAAGGATGTCAAAATGAGAACCTTCTATGACCGCCAGAACCTGATGGATTTTACCACGAATATGTAATGCATAACCTCTTGGAAGGGATCATTCTCGTAAAGGTTATCGTATTGATCTTTATGGCAGATTGGCGAACAACCTTGATTGTTTCCATCATCATTCCATTATCCCTATTGTTTGCCTTTTTCTGTCTGAAGATGGCTGGAATGAGCGCTAATCTATTATCATTGGGAGCAGTAGATTTCGGGATCATCATTGATGGCGCCGTCGTGATGGTCGAAGGATTATTCGTCATGCTCGACCACAAAGCGAAGAAATACGGCATGGAACGTTTCAACAAAATGGCAAAAGCGGGTTGGATCAAACAGACCTGAACTGGACTAGGAAAGGCGATCTTCTTTTCAAAATTAATTATCATCACCTCACTTTTACCAATCTTTTCTTTCCAAAAGGTTGAGGGTAAAATGTTCTCTCCATTGGCATTCACATTAGGTTTTGCCTTGGTAGGCGCATTGATATTCACGTTGACTTTGGTGCCTGTGATGTCGCATTTGCTATTAAAGAAAAATGTGAAGGAAAGACACAACCCATTCGTAGAATTCTGGGATAAATATGTGATGAAAGATTTGAAGTTCACCTTCAGATATAAGAAAGTCAGCCTTTTGTTTTCGACTGCAGTTTTGGCGATCACTTTATTTTCAGCAACATTCCTGGGAACCGAATTCTTACCACAATTAAATGAAGGATCCCTTTGGATCACAGCCGAGATGCCGATGAGCTCGTCCTTAGACAAATCTCTTGTCACAGCCAACGACCTCAAAAAAGACATTATGAGTTTTCCGGAAGTGACAGATGTTCTGGCGCAAACCGGTAGAAGTAACGACGGAACCGACCCGAACGGATTTGGTTTCGTACAGTTCGCGGTGAGTCTTCAACCGAAGGAAGATTGGAAACGGAAGATCACTTATGAAGAACTCATCGAGCAAATCGATAAAAAACTGAAGAATTACCAAGGTATCACCTTCAACTATTCTCAACCCATTTCTGATAACGTTGCGGAAGCAGTGGCAGGTTTCAAAGCAGAAAATGGGATCAAGATCTATGGCGACAATCTTCACACTTTGGACAGATTGGCGGACGAAGTTCTGGCTTCTATCAAAGATGTAGATGGTGTGAAAGAGCCAGGGATTATCAAGAACATTGGTCAGCCCGAGATCAGTGTGGTTCTGGACAGAAGCAAAATGGCGGCCTATGGCGTATTGCCAGCAGATGCACAGGCGGTTCTGGAAATGGCTTTTGGTGGAAAGACCGGTTCCGAGATGTTCGATGGCGAAAGAAAATTTCCGATCAGATTGCGTTACGCTCAGGAATACAGAAAGAATGAAACCGATATTGCTTCTCTAATGGTTCCAACACAAGACGGTGCGAAGATCCCATTGAAAGAGATCAGTACAATTGAGAAAGAAAATGGGGCGGCTTTCATTTACAGAGATGATATCAAACGTTACATTGGGGTCAAGTTCTCTATCCGTGACCGTGACCTTGGCGGAACGATTGCCGATGCGCAGAAGAAAGTGGACAAGATCAAATTACCTGATGGTTACTCGATCGGATGGACCGGGCAGTTTGAGAATCAGCAGAGAGCTACCAATCGTTTGACACAGGTGGTTCCGATCAGTATCATAGGCATCTTCTTCCTGTTGTTTATCTTATTTGGGAATATGAAAGATTCACTTTTAGTCTTGGCGAATGTTCCCTTTGCCTTGATCGGTGCTATCATCGCACTGCATTTGACCAATATGAATTTCGGGATCTCTGCCGGAGTCGGGATGATCGCCTTGATTGGGATCTGTATCCAGAATGGTGTGATCCTGATCTCCGAATTCCATCAAAATGTGAAGAACGGGTTATCCTTGGATTCATCCATTATGGAAGGCGTGAAGGTGAGAACAAGACCTGTGGTGATGACCGCTTTGATGGCCTCTATCGGACTTTTGCCAGCTGCACTTTCCACAGGTATTGGTTCTGAGTCCCAGAAACCTTTGGCAATCGTCATCATTGGTGGACTGATCACCGCAACGATATTGACCTTGCTGATCTTCCCGATCATCTTCTGGATCTTCAACAGAAGAAAAAATGAAGTCATCAATTGATCATCAAGGAATTCTGAAGTTCCTATTATAATAGTAGTCATATTTATAAGTAGCCACGAAGTGGCTGAATATGAGTAGCGTCGGGCGAAACCCGATGTATGTTGTTAGTTTCTCTCTAGTTGACGTTCTCCCGGATCATTTTGGGGGAACGTTTTTATGTCTCATTTTGTTTTAAATTGAAAAACATCTTGAGGTTTGATCAAAAACATCAAGACCTTTTCATCAAAACAACTTGACCTTTTTAGGAAAACATCAAGTTGTTTTGGATGACCTCTGCAGATGCTCTATCCATCGTACTTGGCAATGGGCATTTTCCAGCTTTAAAAAATTATGAAATTTGATATCAATATCAAGCAGATCTGAACGTGTCAACCTTGCGAAGCGCACCCTGCTTCGACTTCGCTCAGCATAAACTCTATGAGCGCAGTCTTTTTTCTTTTTGGTGCCTGAGCGTAGCAGAAGGCACCAAAAAGAAAAAAGCAGAATCGGAAGGCGGATAAGGTGCCCAAATTATTATCTTTGAAATAAAAATAAACGATGCGGAATTTTACGGTTTTAATGTTATTGTGTCTGGGAACTTTTGCTTTTTCTCAGAAATTCTCAAAGGAAGAAAAGGAACTGATCCTCGCCGGAGATATCAAAACGGCTTTACCGATCTACCAGACCGACCAGGAGGACCAACACAAAGTCCTGCTGAACCAGTCCGAAGAGATATCGCCCAAAGATAAAAACCTGCCAGTCCTGATAGAAAGGATGAGGTTGGCTCTTGCTGCAACAGACGGTGGTGTTGGGATCGCGGCGCCTCAGGTCGGGATCAATAGGAGAGTGGTGCTGGTGCAACGCTTCGATAAACCGAATGCGCCGGTAGAATATTTTATCAATCCGAAGATCACCTGGTGGTCCGAAATTCTGAACAAAGGTCCGGAAGGCGACCTGTCCATAGAAACTTTCCGCAGCGAGTTTTACAGAAGCTACAGCATCCGCTTGGAATATTATGACCTCGAAAATAAGAAACATGACGAGATGGTGGAAGGTTTCACGGCTGTGATCTTCCAACACGAGATCGACCATTTGTTTGGAGTCCTGATTTCGGATAAATTGGAAAAAGAAAGAAATGAATCTTACAAGACCTTGCAGTTTTACAAGAAAAGCAGCTCGGTGACAAGATAATTTCGAATTGATGAACACTAAAAAACTAATCCTGATATGCTTATGTCTGTTGTCTTTCTCCTTGAACGGACAGACCAAGAAAACTAAAAAAACGATGAACCAATCTACAACAAACAACAATCCACTGCTTTGCGACGCAGAAACTGGCGTATGCGGCGTTCCTGAAGTTGGGAATAACAACAATGTCAAAATCGATAACAAAGAACGATCCATCAAGGTGATCTATTTCACCGATCCGATCTGCTCGTCCTGTTGGGGTATAGAGTCGCAATTGAGAAAGATGAAACTGGAGTATGGCCAGGAAATCGAATTGGAATATCACATGGGAGGACTACTTCCTGACTGGAATTACAACAGTGGCGGGATCAGCAAACCTTCGGACGTTGCGCACCATTGGGACGAGGTCAGCGGCCATTACGATATGCCGATTGATGGCGATGTTTGGCTGGAAGATCCATTGGATTCTTCGTATCCGCCGTCCATAGCTTTCAAAGCAGCACAGTTGCAGAGTGGAGAAAAGGCGATCATCTTTATGAGAGAACTAAGGGAATTGGTCTTCTTGAAAAAGAAAAACATTGCCAAATGGGAAAACATCGCTTTGGCAGCAGAGAAAGTTGGTTTGGATGTGGATCAGTTGAAGTCAGATTTCGAAGGCAAAGCCAAAACGCTTTTCGAAGATGATCTGAAGTTGGCCAGGAAGCTAGGCGTGAGAGGATTTCCTACTTTATTTTTCGTGGATGCCAATGGTGAATCTCAAACGGTTTACGGCACAAAACCATATCCGTTCTACGAAACGGCGATCCTAACTGCCAATCCAAAAGCGACAAAGAGCGAGTACGCAAAAGATTGGGAATCACTCTTCAAAAAGTACAGTTCTATGACGGCTAAGGAGTTCAACGAGCTGTCTGGTAACAACAGAAAGGAAAGCGAAAGAATGTTGAACGAACTCACTTCCCAAGGAAAACTGGAGAAAACAACGACCAAAAACGGCGCTATCTGGACGCTAAAAGCCAATTAGGTCTGGTTTTTGAATAGAAAGTTTTAACCTATAAAATTCAGAACTATGAACTTCATTATCCGTTTGCTGATCACCGCAATATCAGCGTTTATCCTTAGCAAAGTCCTTACAGGCGTCCATTTCGACGGCTTTATGTCCACTGTTATTTTCGCCATTGTTTTGGGACTTCTCAACCTGATCGTAAGACCGATCCTATCGATCCTGTCATTGCCGATCACGATCTTGACATTAGGTCTATTTTCATTTGTCATCAACGCGTTGATCATCTTATTGGCCGATTATCTGATGGACAGTATGGAAGTTGCGGGTTTCTGGTGGGCACTTTTGTTCAGTATTTTGCTCTCACTGGTCACATCAGCTTTCTCAACCATCTTCGAAAGCAACGAGGATTAAAAATAAAAAAGAGTTTCAGTCAATTGAAACTCTTTTTTTTATAGCATCATTTGGGCAATCCCTCGCCAACACTAAGGCCGCCGCTCGGGCCGGGCTATCCGTTACTATCTTTTTGTTTTTCCCGAAGCTTTTCCCCACGCAAAAAACAAAAAGGATAACCACTTCTATCCCTATTGCAATGCAGACTGTCGATGATTATTTTCAGCTTTGTTCACATCAAATGTTATAATTTCCTTTTTCCATTTGCGTTTCTTTGAAATTTTATATTTCAATTCTATTGATAACAATCCGTTTTTTATTTGAACATTACCGAACAGATTTTCAGCATATAATTCATTTGAGTTTTCCAACGTCTTTGCGATCTTATCTTTTGGGATTTTCACTACATAAGACTTATTATCGTTCAGGTTCGTAAAAATCAGATCATCATTGTTTTTTATTGTTAAGACAAATGGCTTCTCTCCAATTTTCTCAATGAAGACCAATGTTCCAAGATCTGATATTTTATCACCCGTAATTTTATCGTAAAGAATATACTCATCTGGTTGACAACAACCTGAAACAACACTGTTTTCAATTAAAAAAGAATTGCCAAATTCTGTCCAACTCTTATAACCTAATCGTCCACTGAATTCCATTTCATCTTTGTCCAGTTCAAATATTTTCTTTTTCAACGCACCATTTTGAAACGTGATCCAAGATGAGTTACAATCAAACTCCCAATAGATTTTTGTACCGTTTTGAAACGCTGTGGTCTTGCAAGAAATTAGATCGTCAAGATATGGTGTCTCTGAACAACTGCAAATTTGAGCAGATATGAATGTTGAGAAACAGGAGAATAATATGATTGTAAAAATTTTCATTCTAGGGAAGTGACTAATTTTTCACACCTTCAATAAACGCTTTCCCTTTCGCTTCCCAATCATTATTTTCCAACAAGATCTTGACGAAAGCCGTCCCGATAATTCCGCCTTGAGCTTTCTCGGTCACATTTTCAAAATCCGATTTATCCTTGATCCCGAATCCGATGAAAACTGGATTTGTTAAGTTCAAAGAAGCTAATCTGTTCAGGTAATCTTCGTTCTTCAAAACAGCGTTTGCATTGCCTGTGGTGGAAGATGAACTTACTGCGTACAAAAATCCAGAACTCAAAGAATCCAAATATTGGATGCGTTCTTCCGAAGTTTCCGGCGTTACGAGAAAAGTAAAATTCAGATTGTACTTCTTAAGGATCTCACCATATTGATTTTCAAAGGCAATTGGCGGAAGATCTGGAATGATCAGTCCCGAAACGCCCACTTCCGCACATTTCTGACAAAAGTTCTCGAACCCAAATTGCAGAACTGGATTTAAATATCCCATTAAGATCTTAGGAATCGTCACAGAATCCTTGACTTCTCCTAATTGTTCGAATAGTTTTTTGATGCTCATTCCGTTTTTCAAAGCCAAAGAATGCGCATCCTGGATCACAGGTCCATCCGCAACAGGATCAGAATACGGAATCCCAATTTCCATCATATCCGCTCCAGAATCTTGGATCAGTTTGGCTATTTTTCCTGTGTATTCCAGCTCGGGTACTCCGGCTGTGAAGTATATGTTTAGTTTTTTCATTTTTGTTGTATTAAAGTATTGACGTAAAATGTATTAACGATTCTGAGGTCATAAATACATTAATACGTTTTACATTTTACAGATGTTTCAAATAAGTCTCCATATCCTTATCACCTCGACCGCTAAGACAGATCACCACCACATCATCCTTCTCGAATTTCTTTTTATCCAAAACCGCCAAAGCGTGCGCGCTTTCTAGAGCTGGAATGATGCCTTCTATCTTTGTCAGTTCAAAAGCAGATTTCAAAGCTTCATCGTCATTGATACTGAAAAACTCAGCGCGATTCTCTCTGAAAAGATTGGCGTGCATTGGTCCAATTCCAGGATAATCCAAACCTGCGGAAATAGAATGAGGTTCGATGACTTGACCGTCTTCCGTCTGCATTACAAGACTTTGGCTTCCGTGCAGAATTCCTAAAGTTCCAAGAAAAGTGGTGGCTGCAGATTTTCCTGAATCGACGCCAAAACCACCAGCTTCAGCCGCAATGATCTTCACACTTTCTTCATTCACATAATGGTAAAAAGTCCCTGCCGCATTACTACCGCCGCCAACGCAGGCAATCAGGTAATCTGGATTTTCTCTACCTATCTTCTCATTCAGTTGTTCTTTGATCTCCTTCGAGATCACACTTTGGAATCTTGCGACAAGATCTGGAAAAGGATGCGGGCCAACCACGCTTCCGATGATGTAATGTGTAGATTCCGGATTGTTGATCCAATCTCTCAAGGCTTCATTCACCGCATCTTTCAAGGTTTTGGAACCGGAAGTTGCGGGAATTACGGTTGCACCAAGCATTTTCATTCGGGCAACATTAGGAGATTGTCTTGCAATGTCGACTTCGCCCATGTAAACGATGCATTCAAGACCTAACAACGCACAAGCAGTCGCAGTTGCAACGCCGTGTTGACCGGCGCCGGTTTCTGCAATGATCCTGTGTTTCCCCAATTTTTTAGCTAACAAAGCTTGTCCCAAAGCATTGTTGATCTTGTGTGCTCCAGTGTGATTCAAATCTTCTCTTTTCAGATAGATCTGCGTCTGATATTTTTCGCTCAGATTTTTTGCGAAATAGAGCGGCGTAGCGCGTCCGACATAGTTTTTCAGCAAGTCCTGAAACTCAGTTTGGAATTCTTCAGATTCGATGATCTGGATGTATTTTTCCTGTAATTCGGCAACGTTCGGGTAAAGCATTTCAGGAACGAAAGCACCTCCGAAATTGCCGTAGTAGCCATTTTTATCTGGGTTTTGAAAGTTCATTTTAATTTTCTTTATATGTTATTTCTGGTTGATGTTTCACTTCGAAGTTTAATGAATTGGCTATAAAGCAATATTCATTGGCTTTCTGATGTAGTTCAACCGCTTTTTGTATCATTTCTTTTTCAGCAACCACAATCTTTGGTTTTAAAGTAATTTCACTGAATTTTCCACTTCCGTTCTCATTCTCGATCATTGTTCCTTCGGCAAGATCTTCATATTCCAAAACCAGAATTTTGTTCACGGAACAAAGATGAAGATACCATAACAAATGACACGAAGAAACCGAAGCCAACAAAAGGTCTTCAGGATTATGCAATTGCGTATCTCCTAAAAAAGCTGGGTCAGATGAACCTAAAATATCAGTTTTTCCATCAATAGAAATCGTGTAATTTCTTGTGTAAGAACGATAATTTTTTGTTGATTCTGCAGTATTTCCGGTCCAAAGGATTTTGCTTTTATATTGATGATTCTTCATTTTAATAATGGTAAAAGATTTTTAATTTTTTCTAAATCTTTATGTCCCGGTTCGATTTCGAATTTCGAATTGATGTCGAGCGCGATTGGTTGATGGTTGATGGTTGTAATTTGATGGTTATTCTCGGGCGAAATTCCACCACTTAAAAGATAAGGAATTGGAATTTCAATCTCATTTAAAATATTCCAGTCGAAGGTTTGTCCTGTTCCTCCAAAAGCTTTTGAGTCCGTATCAAACAGGAGATAGTTGATGGTTTTTGGTTGTTCGTTGATGGTTTTTTGTAATTCGTCAGGCGTTTGATTTCCGATTCTGATGACTTTTATTATTTTAATTTCTGGGTTCAGTTTTTCTCTTAATTCTGAAATGAAATTGTCTGTCTCGTCGCCGTGAAGTTGGATGAAATTTAAGTTTGCCTTTTCTGCAATTTCAATTATATTCTCCAAATCTTCATTCACAAAAACACCAACTTTTCCTGAATGTTCAATGTTTGAAATATGTTCTAAACTTAAATGATTCAAGACAAATCTCGGCGATTTATCATAAAAGATAAAGCCTAGGAAATCAGCCTTTAAATCAATTAATTCTTGAATCTGATCAAGTTTTGTGAGTCCACAAACTTTAAGTTTTAGTTGGTTTTCCATTTCTAACTTCTAAAATCTAATTTCTAACTTCTTGAATAAGTTCCCCAAATTTCTTCCCTGGATCTTGATTCTTCATAAAATATTCTCCCATCAAAAATCCATCAAACCCTTTTTCTTTAAGGAATCTGAAATCTTCTTCATTATAAATCCCACTTTCTGCAACTGATAAAATATCGTTTGGGAGTTGGTTTTTCAAATTGACAGAATGTTGCAAATCAACTTTAAAATCCTTCAAATTTCTGTTGTTGATGCCGACAAAATCAACGTTTTTATTGATATGAACAAGTTCTTCGTCGGAATGGATTTCCAATAGAACTTCAAGATTCAATTGATGAGCCAATTCTGTAAATTCCGAAACCTGAGTCGGTGAAAGGCAAGATGCAATCAACAAAATGACATCGGCTCCAATTGATTTTGCCTCGTAGAATTGATATTCATCGACCATAAAATCTTTTCTCAAAATTGGAATGTTGATGTGATCTCTGACGCTCAAAATATCTTCAAAACTTCCGCCGAAAAAATCCTTATCAGTTAAAATAGACACTGCGCTTGCTCCAAATTTTTCGTATTGAGAAACCACTTCCAAAGGCGAAACTTTATTATTGATGATTCCTTTGCTAGGTGATTGCCTTTTAAATTCCGTAATAATCCCGGATTTGGATTTCAAAGTTTCTTTCAACGAAAAAGTTGCCCTTCCAAAGAATTCTGAATCTTTCAGCTGCTCGACAGTAATTTTAGATTTTGAACCTGCAACTTCCTGTTTTTTCCGTTCTATGATTTTATCGAGGATGTTCATTCTTTCTAATTATATTGTTTAAGTATTTTAAAAGTCGTTTTCAATTAATTACAATTTCAAACCGAGCCATTTTTTGTTTCCAGTTCTATCGACGGTTTCTTTGAGTGTACTTTGGATTGTATGTCCATAAAAATCTGTAACATCAGTTCCTGCTCCGTTTTTTAAAAGTAATACCGCAATATCGTAATGATTATATTGAATGGCTTTTAGAAGGGGCGTTTGCTTGTCATCATTCGTTTTGTTAACATCCGCACCTTTTTGTATTAATAAGTTGACTGCGTTATAATTCTTCTCATTCCAAACTGCCTCCAGCAATGCTGTATCACCATTGTCTTTCTGGATGTTGACATCTGCACCGTTTTCCACAAGATATTTTGTGATTTCGAAATTGGTTTCCCAAACTGCTTCCGAGAGTGGAGAAACACCTCCAGCACCGTCACTTTTTTGGTTGACGTTGGCTCCTTTTTCCACCAAAAATTTCACTTTTTCTATGCAGTTCGATGAAACAGCTTCTATCAGTGGTGTTCTTCCATATTTGTTGTTGGGATTTATTTTTGCTCCTTTTTCAATTAAAAACTGCATAAGTTCTGTTGAACAGGAATTTTTTCCTGAAGCACAAGAAAGTGGCGTTGTCCCGCTTTGGGAAACAGAATTTACATTTCCACCCTTGCTAAAAATCATTTTTGCAATGTCGGAAAAATCTCTTCTGCAAGCCATCATCAAAGCGTTTTCTCCGTCCTTTGGATTGATGTAATTGATATTCGCGCCTTTCTCGATGATTTTTGAAATCAAATCCTCAGAAATAGTTTCGCTGTATAAAGCGTCTAACAGTACATTTCTTCCTGTTTCTTTACTGGAACTATTGACGTCTACATTTTGTTCCAACATTTTTTGAGCAACATCATTCCATTCATAAGCTATCGCCCATTGTAAAGTAGAAGTTCCATCCGAATCTTTGCTGTCAATTGTTGCATCGGCATTGTTTTCAAGTAAAAATTTTGCCATTTCTTCACCTCTGTTAGCACACGCTAAAAAAAGTGCGGTATGGCTAGCTTTGTTTTGAGCATCGATGTTTGCCTTGTTTTTAAGTAGTAATTCTGCAATTCTTCCTTGGTTGTAAAAAGTTGCTACCATCAGCATTGTCCAGTCTTTATTGGAAAAATCGTTCGCATTTTCCTGACGTCCACCTCTGAAAAATCCTTCGAATCTGGAATCGATATCAACTCCTTTTTTTAAGAGATCTTGAATGCCTTTAACATCACCATTTTTAATGATTTCTATTATTTTTTCGCTTTCCACTTTCGGAAGTTCCACAATTTTTTGTTGGATCTCTGGAGTTGGAATTGTTTTCTTCTCAGCCGTCTTGTCTTTGCAAGATTGGAATGCAAAAGATATGATCAAAAATAAGAGTAGATTCTTCATTTGTGCTTTATTAAATTTTACATTTAATTATCGACTAATTGCTTTAGACAATTTAATGCTTTTCCGCTCTCCAAACTTTCCTTTGCAAGTGCCAGACAATCGTCGTAATTTCCATATTTATTAGTGTTTAAAAGTGCGACTGCAGCGTTTGCCAAAACTACAGAATTCTGTTCCTCAGTTCCTTTCCCTTCCAAAATATTGATGAAAATCTTCGCAGCTTCTTCTTTGGTATTACCTCCAAAAATACTTTCCGCTTCTATGTTTTTGAATTTCAAATCTTCTGCCGAATATATTTTTTCGCCAAATTTATTGATAATCTTTGTATCTCCAGTCAATGAAATCTCATCATAACCATCCAAAGCGTGAACGAGCATAAAGTCGCTTTTCTGCTGTTGCAAAAGGTATTGATAAACTCTGGCGATTTCAAGATTTGCAACGCCAATCATAGAATATTTTGGTTTCGCCGGATTTACCAACGGCCCTAAAATATTGAAGAATGTTTTGAGTCCCAATTGTTTTCTCAAAGGCGCCACAGATTTCAAAGCTGGATGGAAGAGTGGTGCGTGAATGAAACAGATGTTTCCTTTTTCCAGATCAGCTTTAAGATCCTCAGAATTATCTTTGAATTTGTAACCCAATTCTTCCAGAACATTGGACGAACCAGAGATTGATGATGCGCCGTAGTTACCTTGTTTAGCGACTTTTTGTCCGGTTCCTGCAACGATGAAACTCGCCAAAGTCGAAATGTTGAACGTGTTTTTTCCGTCGCCACCAGTTCCGACAATATCAACCAAATCGTTCGTTCCCAAATCGATAGGTTTTGCCAATTGAAGTAATGCTTCTCGAAAACCAGTGAGTTCTTCCAAAGTAATGCTTCTCATCAAGAAAACGGTGACGAAGGCCGTAACCTCGCTTTCATTGAATTTATTCTGTGAAATCTCAGTCAAAATCGCCTTTGCTTCGGCTCTTGTCAAAGTCTGATGGTTGAAAAGATATTGTAGTATTTGTTTCATTTTTTAATTTTTAGGATGGAAGTTTTTTTTCATTTGTTTTAATTTTCCAACTATTCAATTTTACAAATTACAGCATTGTGGTCAGAGATTTTTCTGTCGATTTTTATCATTTTGCTTGTAACCTTTTTATCATTCAAAAAACTTTTGTCCATAACAATATGGATAGCACAATCTGCATTTTCCTTTGTTAAAATCTTCAAATTTTCATTTTCGAAAAATAATTTTGTTTCATCAATTACTTTTTTGCTAGGATATTTAAAACCCGAAAATGAAATATTGAAATCTCCTGAATAACAGACATTTCCTTCTATTTTTCTAATTTCTTTTTTTTTGATTTTCTAAGTCATTTTCAAAATGAAAACCTCGTCCGCCGAGACTTCCGATGATACTTCCATATAAAGTTAGTTCTCCAAATTCTGTATTGATTTTTCCACAAATTGCGGTGTATTTATCATAAGTTCCTATTATTTCCCTGAAAGAATACTTTGAAAAAATGCTGACTCGATTTTCCTTTTCATTATATTTTTGACCATCGTGAAAATGTGGTAATTCTTTTGAATGTATGCTAAAATATTCAGTTCCAAAATCTATTGTTAAATTGGTTTCTGTCAAAAAAAACAAATCAGGATTTTCCTCTGAAATTAATTTTTTTATAAAATCCAGTTCAGTATTTTCATTGATTTTCAATCGCTCAATATTCCAGCTTAAAATTTTCATTTTAATTCGTTAAAAAATTCTCTAAAATCTTTCTACCATCGGGTGTCAAGATACTTTCCGGATGATACTGAACAGCGTGTACATCATACGTTTTGTGTTTCAAACTCATGATCATTCCATTTTTGTCAACGCTTGTGATTTCTAATTCTGAAGGAAGATCTTCTGTATTAACTGCCCAGGAATGATATCTACCCACTTCCAAAGTTTCTGGTAAACCATTGAAAATCTGGTGCGCATTGATTTGAATAGATTCCGTTGCAACACCGTGATAGATCTCGGAAAGATTGATCAAACTTCCACCAAAAGCTTCTGCAATAGCTTGTTGTCCAAGACAAACACCGAATATCGATTTCGTTGGCGCGTATTTCTTTATTAATTCTAACAAAATCCCTGCTTCTTCTGGAATTCCTGGGCCTGGAGAAAGAATGATCTTATCGTATTTGTTGATGTCTTCCAAGGCGATTTTATCGTTGCGGAAAACGTCTACTTCTGAACCGACAATCTGTTCTATGATTTGAACCAAATTGTAAGTAAAACTGTCGTAATTATCGAAGACTAATATTTTCATAATTTCTCTGCTTTTAAAACGGCTTTTTTCAAAGCTCCTAATTTGTTGTTCACTTCCTGCAACTCACTCTCTGCAACGGATTTGGCTGTGATTCCAGCGCCAGCTTGATAGAATAATGTATTGTTTTTACTCAAGAAAGTTCTTATCATAATCGCTTGATTACAACTTCCGTCGAAACCTACAAAACCAATACAACCGGCATAATAACTTCTTGAAGTTTTTTCATGTTCATCGATAAGTTGCATCGCTCTGTATTTTGGTGCGCCACTCAAAGTGCCTTGTGGGAAAGTGGTGGCGATCATTTCGTAAGGATTTTGATTTTCTTTCACGTCAGCAACCACTTCGGAAACCATATGTATCACATGGGAAAAGAAATGAATTTCCTTCAATTTCGAAACCGTTGTATTTTTCCCGTGAATGCTCAAATCGTTTCTTGCAAGATCCACCAACATCGTGTGTTCAGCGTTTTCTTTTGGGTCTTTTTTGAGTTCTTCGGCAGATTCCAGATCTTTTTCGATATTTCCGGTTCGTTTGAAAGTTCCGGCGATTGGATGAATGATGGCTTTTCCGTTTTTGATAATCAACTGGCTTTCCGGACTTGAACCAATTAATTTATAATCACCATAATCGAAGAAGAATAAATAAGGAGAAGGATTGATATTCCTCAAAGCACGGTAAACATTGAACTCATCACCTTGGAATTTTTGTTCAAATCTTCGGCTCAAAACCAATTGGAAAACGTCGCCGCGGAAACAATGTTTCTTTGCAAATTCTACGGATTCCAAAAACTCTTCATCTTTTAAATTCGAAGTTTCTTCTGCCGTGATCTCAAATGGAAAAACAGGCGCGTTTTTTTGATTGATGAAATTCTCTAGCGTGGAAAGTTCAGATTTCAAACCATCTATCTTATTTTCAATTAAAAACATTTCATCATTGTGATGGTTGATGGCGATGACATATTGATACAATCTGTAACGCATCAACGGGATTTTATTTTCCTCAGAAAGTTCCTTGAATTTTATATTTTCGAAGAACGGAATTGCATCATAACTGGTATATCCGAAAAATCCCTGTGCACTTTTCCCTATCTCGTGGTTTGGTTTTTCACATTCAAAAGTGCTGGAAAACTCCTGAAGCAAATCTGATAATTTTTCATTTTCTAACTGAATTTTTTCTGGATTTTCCAAAGGGAACTTGAATTCAGCTTCGTGATAATCTCTGATTTCAATTCCAGCAATGGCGTTCACACAAATGAAAGAATATGAATTTTCAGAGTTTTGATTTCCTGCATTTTCGAGGAGGATCGTATCTCGAAAGTTGTCGCGAAGTCGAAGGTAAATTCCGATTGGCGTGAAAAGGTCTGCTAATTGGGATTTGACAGTAGTTTTTACTTTTATGGTTTTACTGAATTTCATCAGATTAATTTTAAAATTTAAATAAAAAAAGACTTCAACAAAAATGTCGAAGTCTTATTATGATTGCGTTATAGTTAGTTCAGAATTTAGAACACCGATAAGCCTTTCAGACCCGACAAAGAGTTAGAAAGCCACCACCAGATATTGTTCATTGTTTTCATTACAGCAAATTTAGAAATGATTTTTAATTCCACAACTATTTTATTGAAAAAATTCTAAACTAATTTTTATAACTATTTTATCACTTTCTGCGAAGTAACCGATTTGTTGGTTTCGATTTTTACCAAGTAAGTTCCTTTTGGATAATTTCTAAAGTCAACTTTGTTATTATTTCCTTCGATGGTTCTAAGTAGTTTTCCATCTATGGAATATACTTGAACTAATTTTAAAGTCTCATCAGTTTTGATAGTCAATTGGTCAACGACGGGATTTGGATAAACTTTGATTGAAGTTTTATTTACATCATTAACAGCTAAAATATTCTTCGTAAGAGTAACATTGTCAACTCGTAAAGATGTCGTCGTTGTGACTGGGGCCGTTGTATTTCCAAATCCGAAATAATAAACATTGTCTGCGGTTGCTGTGTAAGTTTTCGTAAATTCTGTGTAGGCACTTGTACAGATTACGTTTGTGCTTAGCGTCTCAATAATATCATTCCTGTCTTGGCTGGTTGCTACAGCAAGTTTTAGAGTAGCCGGATTTGCTTCATCACTCCCGATTCCGGAATAATATTTTACAGTGACCGTTTCATCTTTTTTCAGATAAATTGGATAGGAGAAAATCCAGTCATTCTTAACTGCAGTCGTGCTGGTGCTGGTATTGTTGTAAACGTAACCACTTCCATTTTGGGCAACAGTTTCATTATCACCGTTTATCCAAGAATTGGAAGCCCAACCGTCAGAATCATATTCGCCGTAATTTTCTGCTGTTTTTTCGAAGTCGTATGCATAAGGAAGTTCTGAAGGTGTCCAAACTGACTTTGGTCCAGCCCAACCAGAGCCGCAATCTGCATTTTTTAGGAAGAATTGGTATCTTTTTCCAGATTGTAGATTATCAAAACTTTTAGTCGTAGAAGAAGTAATTCCTTTTGATGAAACTGAGGTGTCAAAGGTGGTTAAACCTGTATCGTAATTGGTAATTCCGGTTGTTGTAGACCAATCGATGGTTACAGAATTTGGTTTTAGATTTGAAACTGCAAATCCGTTCAAAGATGGCATTACGCAATCGGAAGATTGACTGATATACAAATCATCTAAAGCCAAATAAGTTCCGCTATTCGTATTATTTACAAAAGCCAAATAGATTGTTTTTCCTTTGTAGGCGGACAAATCCAAAGTATGTTCTGCAAAGTCAAAAGCCTGCTCGTTATCGATTTGAACTAATGTGGTAGTGAAAGATTCCAGATTGTTGTTGGTTTCGGAAACTTTGATCGCGTAAGAATCCGGGAAGTCAAAATCATAGGATTTTCCTTTCCAATAAAGTGTCGGATTACCGTCTTGAGGGATTGTAATGGAAGGCGTGATCAACAAGTCATTTGACTGGCCTTCCGGGTCATAATATGATGTGCTGAAAGCAATCTTATTATCATAGGCATCATAATACTGAATCCACGCTTCTGTATTGAAATCCTGAACTTGTGCAAAGAATGGAACCAAATTTCCATCCGCATTGATGGTTTTGAATTGTGATAAAGGTGTTCCATTGTTGTTCTCGAAACCTGCATTGAAAACCTGCGCATTGATACTGACCAATAATGATAAGGCCAATAAACTGATAATTTTTTTATTCAATTTGAATATATTTTTAATTCGGAGCAAAATTAAATATTGATATTCGTATTGAATCATTCGAATTGTTAAAGGTTGTTCAATTTATAATCGTTATTAATTGTTATTTTTCAATTATAGATTGTTTAATTTGAAATTAATTAAAGAAAAGGTTTCATCTCATCCTCGATGTCGCGGCGGAGATTCATTAGTTTGATGGCGTATTCCTGCATTTGTTTTTCCTGTTCTGTGGTTGGCGTCCATTTTGGAACTTGGACAGATTTTCCTTTTTCGTCCACGGCTACAAAAACAATAATACAATGCGTTTTCTTCTCGAAGGTTTTTTCTTTGATATTTCTGGAATAGACATCGATGGCGATGTGCATACTGGAAGTTCCCGTGTAAATCACGTGAGATTCCAGCTTGACAATTTCCCCAATTTTGATGGGTTGATAAAACCGGATTCCGCCGACGTAAACGGTAACGCAATAGCTGGATGACCAATTGCTTGCACAGGCGTATCCGACCTGGTCTATCCACTTCATCACGCTTCCACCATGGACATTGCCTCCAAAATTGACGTCTGTAGGTTCTGAGATAAACTGAAAAGTAATTGGTTTGTTGTCCATTTTTTTTTGATAATTAAATTCAAATGTAAGGCTTTTGAATAGAAATGGAAATTTCAATTTTAATAAAAAATCTTGTTTCGAAGACGAATCTGCAACCCGGCCTGAACGGAGCTCTTTTTTGTCATTGCGATTTCTGACTGGTTCTATTGATTGCTTACCGTTGTTCGCCATGACAAAAAAAGCGGGAGTGGAGGACGGATAAGTTGCCCAAAATATGAAACTTAAATCCTTAACGAACGTTAAAGTTATGGATGTAAAATGCACAAGATGAGACCTTGCGTCGGGGCGTAATATAAGATAACTAAACGACATAGCCAACATGTGAAAAATAAAATGTATTTTTGCAAAATGAAAAAAGTATTTTATCTTAAAACTTGCGATACTTGTAGAAAAATATTAGGACAATATGATACAAGGGATTGGGAACTACGTGAAATAAAAACAAACCCAATTACTGAGGAAGAAGTGGAAGATATGTACAAATTGGCGGGTTCTTATGAAGCCCTTTTCAATAAGAAATCCAACCAGATAAAACTGCAGGAACTTGACCCAAAGACCCTACAGGAAAAAGATTACAAAGAATTGCTACTGGACCACTATACGTTTTTGAAACGTCCGGTTTTCTTGACGGAAGAAGAGATTTTCGTAGGCAGTGACAAGATCAACCTTGGTAAATTAAAAGATTATTTCCTTTCTAAGAAAGAAAATTAAGCCATAAAATTTGTACAGTAAATCAATCCGGAGCGATAATCGTTTCGGAATTTTTTTGATAACCACAAAAGTCACAAAAGCAAAGGGTTTCTTTAAGTTTATCGTAAGTTTAAAAAAGATAATGTCCTATAAATATTAACTTTTTTGTTCTTGGAAAGAATTTTTTTTTGATAATTTTATTTTGTGACTTTTGTGGTTCAAAGATTTTTACAAAAAGAAATTTAAGTCGTAATTTCACACAATGAAACGTTCCGGAACTGCAGATTTGCCTTTACATTACGGTCAGGTTCCGCCTTGGCTTTATGAACGAATGTCCAAACTTGGGCTCGCCATCGTGGAAGTGATTCTCGCGGATTATGGTAAAGATGAAGTTCTAAGAAGACTTGCAGACCCGTTTTGGTTTCAAAGTTTTGGGGCGGTGATGGGAATGGATTGGCATTCGTCCGGAATTACGACCTCTGTGATGGGCGCTTTAAAACGTTCCATCAATCCGAATTCTAAATCGCTGGGAATCTACATCGCTGGCGGAAAGGGAAGATTCTCCAAAGAAACACCAAACGAACTTCTGAAAATTGCAGATTCCACCGGACTTAATGGAAATGAACTTGTACGATGCAGTAAGCTTTCTGCGAAGGTTGATAACACGGCAATCCAGGATGGTTATCAGCTTTATCTTCATAATTTTATTTTGTCGGATCAGGGAAATTGGGCGGTTGTTCAGCAGGGAATGCACGATTCCGACGGAACTGCGAGGCGTTATCATTGGCTTTCTGAGAATGTCAGTTCTTTTGTCAATGAGCCTCATACGGGAATTTCCGGTGTGAATCGTGGTAATATTCTCAATCTGACTTCTTCACAGGCGGAACAAAGCAGAAATGGTATTGTTGACATCACAAAAACCGATTCTGAGAAATGGATGCAGGATTTCCAACGCTTGATTTTGCCGGCGCATCACGAGGTTTTGGCGAGTGATGTGGATATGAAAAAGCTGGGAAATATTCTTTGGCTTGCGAGAGAAAATCAGCCTGAGAATTTTGAGGAATTGCTGATGCTGAAAGGCGTTGGTCCCAGAACGATGCAGTCTCTGGCACTTGTGAGTGAAGTAATTCACGGTGCGCCATCGAGATTTTCTGACCCAGCGCGGTTTTCTTTTGCGCACGGCGGGAAAGACGGTCATCCGTTTCCTGTGCCTACCAAAACCTATGACGAAACCATTTCTATCCTGCGAACCGGCATCGAGAAATCTAAGTTGGGAAACACGGATAAGAGTCAAGCCATCAAGAAACTTCACGAAATTGCTGTGAGAACCGAAGAGCAATTCACACCAGATTTTAGTCTTGAAAAAGTAATAGAAGAGGAGCGACAAAACTCGTGGCGGTTTGGTGGAAAAACTGTTTTTGGCGATGCGAAGCCGGGGAAACCGAATGGTGGGATTCAGTTGAGTTTGTTTTGATTTTAAAATTTTATTAAGTTCCTGCTATAATTACTTATTTAAAAATTACTAAGTGAATATTAAAATTGATATTAGAGAAATAATTCCATTAGAAGACTTTGAATTGGGATGGAGATTTGATAAAACTCATTCCGATATTTCTGCGTCCGAGAGAGAATTGATTCAAGCCTTATCAGAAGATGAATCTAAAAGATTAAATAAAATCATTGACTTTTTTGAAAATGAGAATTATTTAAAAGATAAATATTCTGAAACTGATTGGATG
This sequence comes from Chryseobacterium sp. FP211-J200, assembly GCF_001643375.1. GTDB lineage: Bacteria > Bacteroidota > Bacteroidia > Flavobacteriales > Weeksellaceae > Epilithonimonas > Epilithonimonas ginsengisoli. The sequence goes on along the minus strand of NZ_LSHB01000002.1, from coordinate 18,320 downwards.
AGTGCAAATTCAGAAAATCAGGAAAAAGTTGAAAGATTTCGAAATCAATTGGAGCTAATTCTGAAACCTTGGAATGAAGATATTCTTATTTCTTGGCAACGTAAAACTGTTTTAAAAACAACGAAAGAAATATTTTTAAAATATTGGACTGATTTTCTATATGCAGGTTCTGACGATGTAACTATAACTTCAGAAAAAACAAATTGGATATTATTTTACAAACATTTTGAAGTTGCTAATGTTTGGACTTTGAAATAAATATTGATGAAATAAATATGACAGCAAAAAATCTAACAACTCTTGATGCATTCAAAGAGAAAAACTTCGGCAAACGTGGAACAAAAGAACGTGACGAACTTGAGGATGGTTACAACAATTTTAAAATAGGTGCACTCATCCACTATACACGTTTGGAATTGGGAATGACACAAGAAGAATTAGCGGAAAAAGTTGGAACGACTAAATCCTATATTTCCAAAATTGAAAATAATCTAAAAGAAACCAGAATATCGACGCTTCAAAAGATTGTTGAACTTGGTTTTGGAGGACGTTTGGAATTGAGTATTAAAATTTAATTTTATCAATGATTTTAAAGATATGAAGATTTTAGAATTAACACACAATTCATTACGAGGACAGTACGAATCGTATGATATAAATATTTCAATTTATAGAGAACAATCAGATAAATATATTCTTGATTTTAGTGGATATGTCGGAGATAGTCCTTGAGAATTTAAGAAGGATTTTTTTTCCTTTTCTGAATTAATGAATGAAATTAAAAAAAATTTAGACATAATAGGAACAGGTCTTCCAACTTATAAAATAATTGAAATTGAAGAAAATTATATTTACGAATTTACTCAATATTTAATTAAAATATTGAATGACGGAAAATATAAAAAAAAATGGGTACCTGAAAATTGTAGATATTCATTTAATGAAAAACTCAAAATAAAACTAAAACATTTGAAAGACGCTTCTAAATATAATTTTTCAGAAATTGACATTATGAAAATGAATTCTTCACAAAATGAAAGATTATATTTTGTTGGTAAACTTGAAGTAGACAATCAATCTATAATTATTAAGGATAAAAATGAAGAAATAATTAAAATAATTCCTAAACAAGATTATATAGTTAATGTGAAAAAAATTGAAGTCTCAAATTTTTGGTATTTTAGTAAGAATTAAAAAAAAATTGAAATGGAAGAAATTTATAAAGGAAAAATTGAAAGTTTAGAATTACCTTTTTCACACGATTTTGAGAAAGAGGTTATTTGGGTTAAAATAGTTGGCTATGGAAAAATATCACTTTCAAATGATGATGAATTTGAAGATATCATTCAACAATTTGAAATTGTTGACAGAGATATCAAAGAAGGATTAACAAAAATTGAGATTAAATCTTCTCAATTAGAAACACCACAATATCCAAATATTGACATTGAAAAAAATAGTGAAAAATATGTTATAAAACTTTATAAAAATGGATATCCTTTTGACCCCCAGTCATAATTAAAATTGAATAAAAAATTTTAAAGTTAAATAATATAGGGATTACCTTATATTTCTTGATAATAAAGAAAATAAACAAACCCTCCGAAAAATTTCAGAGGGTTTATTATTTCAATCAAATTAATTATTTAGTAATAACCTTTCCCAATAAAATGAGAAGCAATCTTTTCCGTCAAAGCAATTGGATTTGGAGTGTTCACGTATTTTGTGAAACGTCTTAGTCCGGCAAGCATCATTCTTTGCTCGTCGCCTTCGGAGAAAGACACGATGCCTTCTTTGGCGTTGGTTGCGATGATGTCTGTTGCTTTGTAAAGATTCAGTCTTGCCATTGAAGCTTCTACAGAATCTGTGTCGAAATGTTTCTCAGCTCTCAGGATTGCTGATTCTGCCATATAGATTTGGTTCAGAATTTCGGAAGCGTTCAGGAGAAGATGCTGTTGTTTCTCGATGTCCATCATATATTTTTGAAGGGCAGAACCGGAAACCATCAGGAATACTTTCTTCAGGTTTTTGATGACTTCTTTTTCCTCAGACATATATTCCGAGTAATCCGGAATGTCGAAAGACGGGATTCCCATCAATTCTTTTCCTACGTTTTTTGCAGGCGTCAAAAGGTCGATTTTCCCTTGCATTGTACGCTTGATAAGCATTCCAACGGCAAGAAGTCTGTTGATTTCGTTTGTTCCTTCGTAAATTCTGGAAATCCTGCTATCTCTCCAGGCAGATTCCATTGGTGTATCTTCTGAGAAGCCCATTCCACCGAAGATTTGAATCCCTTCATCCGCTGAATGTTGTGCTAAATCTGATACGAAAACTTTCAGGATAGAACATTCTACAGCGAATTCCTCAACACCTTTCAGTTCCGCTTCTTCATGGTTCATTCCGCCGGCAACCAGTTCCTCGATTTTATTTTCGACATCTTTTGCACCACGGTAAGAACCAGCCTCACTCACGAAAGCGCCAGTCGCCATCTCTGCCAACTTCTTGCGAATCGCTCCGAAAGTGTTTATAGAAACGCCAAACTGCTTTCTCTCCGTAGAATAAGTCAATGAATGGTTCAGGATTCTTCTTTGTGCATCCAGACACGCTGCCGCCAATTTGATTCGGCCAACGTTTAGGGCATTAAGAGCGATTTTGAAACCGTTGTTTCTTTCGCCCAAAAGATTTTCCACCGGAACTTTCATATCATTGAAGAAAACCTGACGCGTAGAAGACGCACGGATTCCCAATTTGTGTTCCTCTTCTCCGAAAGTCAGACTCTCTGGATTTTCCAATTCCGAACGGTTGATAACAAATCCTGTGATGTTTTTGTCATCGTCAATCTTGGCGAACAATGTAAAAGTGTCTGCAAAACCTGCATTCGAAATCCACATTTTTTGTCCGTTGATGATGTAATGTTTTCCGTCTTCAGAAAGTTTGGCTCTTGTTTTTCCGCTGTTGGCATCGGAACCAGCGTCTGGCTCAGTCAAGCAATAAGCACCGAATTTAGTTCCAGCCGCTAAGTCCGGAAGGTATTTGTTTTTCAGATATTCGCTTCCGTAAAGTAGGATTGGTAAAGTTCCAATTCCTGTGTGCGCGCCGTAAGCGGTTGCTAATGAACCAGTTGTTCCAGAGATGTAATCGCAGGCCAGCATTGTGGTCACGAATCCCATTCCCAATCCGCCGTAAGCTTCCGGAACTGCTATTCCCAAGAATCCCATTTCTCCGATTTTACGCATCACTTCTTCCGTGTAAGCGTAATCTTTTTTCTCGAAGCGTTCTTTGTTTGGAACCACTTCTTTATCTATGAATTCTTTTGCAGAATCGCGAAGCATTTTTTGTTCTTCGGAAAGTTCCTCGATGCTGAAGATTTCCTGAGCAGTGATGTCCTTTACAAGGAATTCTCCGCCGTTTAATGTTTGGGTTTCAGTACTCATTTTATTGTTGTTTTTTTAATTTTTTTGATTATTAAATTCATCAAGGTCGATTTTCAGGGCTTCTAAAATTTGACTTTCTGTTGGGAGATACAATTGATATTTGCTGGCTACAATACTTTCATTCTTTTCTGGCAAAGTAAATTTCACCAATGCATTATTCTTTTCTGCACAAAGTAAAATTCCAATGGTTTTGTTCTCGTGAGCCAGCTTTTCTTTTCTGTCGTAGTAATTGACATACATTTGCAACTGTCCCAAATCCTCGTGCGTCAACTTGTGGGTTTTGATTTCGAAGATGACGAAACATTGCATCAATCGGTTGTAAAAGACCAAATCAATGAAAAAGTCATCACCTTCCAAATGAATTCTTTTTTGTCTCGCAACAAATGAAAACCCATTGCCAAGTTCTAAAAGGAAATCCTGTAAATTGGTGATAATCGCCTGTTCAAAGTCTTTTTCGTAATAAGCGGATTCTTTTTTCAAACCCAAAAATTCCAAAACCATTGGGTCCTTGATAATTTGAGAAGGCTCGTTGGGAATCATTTCGCCTTTTGCGATTGCTAAAACGCTTTCTTTATCGTTGCTCAACAATAATCTTTCATAAAGACTACTATTGATTTGTCTTTCTAATTGCCTTGCAGACCAATTGTTTTTGACAGATTCAGCGATGTAATATTCTCTTTTGTGCTCATCATCTATAGACGTAAGCAGCTTATATTGAGTCCAGTTCAATTGTGTCCGCAGTGCGGACATAATTGGAAATGTTTTATAAAATTGCCGATACCAATTCAATTGTCTGTAAGAAAATCCACTTCCAAATTCCGGCTGAAGTTGCTCAGAAAGATACTTTATAAGATAAGTTCCGTATTCTGCACGTTCTTTTCCGTTTTGCTCTTCTTCAAAAATTCTTTGTCCGATATGCCAATACATCACTGTTCGCTGATAATCCACCGACCGAATCGCATTATCTCTAGATTGAGAAATAATGTTTTTGATTTCGGAAATTAATGATGAATTGGATAACATATTTTAAAGAATAATTTTCAAATTCAGGTAACCTTTAAGGTTTAAATTATATTAAAGTAATTCAAAAACACTCGCCGCGCCCTGACCAGTTCCCACGCACATTGTCACAACACCGTATTTGCTGTTTCTGCGTTTCATTTCGTCAAGAAGTTGGACTGTCAATTTTGTTCCTGTACAGCCAAGTGGATGTCCAAGTGCGATGGCTCCTCCGTTTACGTTGACAATGTCTGGATTGATATTCAATTCTCTTAAGATGGCAACAGACTGAGAAGCAAAAGCTTCATTCAATTCAAACAAATCGATGTCGGATTGTTTAAGTCCAGCTTGTTCCAACGCTTTTGGAATGGCGAACATCGGCCCGATTCCCATAATTCTTGGCGGAACGCCGACAGTCGAATAGGAGAGAAGTCTCGCAACTGGAGTTAAGTTTAATTCTTTTACCATTCTTTCGGACATTACCATTGTGAAAGCTGCACCGTCAGATGTTTGAGAAGAATTACCTGCAGTTACAGAACCATTCGCTGCGAAAACGGGACGAAGTTTCGCTAGCGCTTCTACTGAAGTATCAGCCCTTGGACCTTCGTCTTGTTTGAAGGCGTATTCTTTGGTCTGGATTTTTTCCTTTTCGTCAAGGAAATTATATGCTACATCAATCGGAACAATCTGGCTTTCAAATTTTCCTTCCTTGATGGCTTTCATTGCCTTCTGGTGCGAGTTGTAAGCAAATTGGTCCTGCTCCTCACGACTTACTTTGAATTCGTTGGCAACTGCTTCCGCCGTCAATCCCATCCCCCAATAATAATCGGGATGTTTCTTTGCCAAATCCGTATCTGGAATCGGTTTGTAACCGCCCATCGGAATATATGACATACTTTCTGCACCACCAGCAATAATGCATTCCGCCATTCCGGCTTTGATTTTCGCCGCCGCAATCGCAATCGCTTCCGAACCTGATGCGCAGTATCTGTTCACTGTCACGCCTGGAACTTTGTCGGTATCCAATCCCATTAATGAAATCAATCTTGCGACGTTTAGTCCTTGTTCTGCTTCCGGCATTGCACAACCGACAATCAAATCGTCGATGCGAGCCGGGTCAAGATTTGGAACATCTTTCATCAGATGTTGTATCACAGTTGCCGCCATATCATCCGGGCGTGTAAAACGCAAAGAACCTTTCGGCGCTTTACCAACTGCTGTTCTGTATCCTGTTACTATATATGCTTCCATTGTTTTTTGTTGTATTTACGTATTAATGTAAAATGTATTAATGATTTTAAAATGTTTGAGTATTAAATTTCTGCTTCAATTTTGCTAACATATTTTGGATGTGTTTGATTTCAGAGTAGATGTTATTAAAATCATCATTTTTAAAGTATCCCAAATCATTAGCAATTAATATTTGAGTTTCAAATTCGAATGATGAACCTAAAGCAATATTCAGAAAATGAGAAAATTGAGCATTTGTATCACGACCAGCGCCTTCAGCAATGTTAGACGGAATTGAAATTAAACTTCTTCTTGCTTGAGAAGTTAATCCGAACAATTCATCTTTTGGAAAATTGTTAGAAGCCAAGTAAAATACTTTACAAAGTTTCATTGATTTTGTCCAAACTTCTAAATCTCTAAAATTGTGCATCGTTAATACATTAATACTTTTTACATTTTACAAAAAAATTAGTTTCTAAGTGGCTTACCAGTAGTTAACATTGTCTGAATTCTCTCAAGCGTTTTTCTTTCGCCACAAAGTGAAAGGAATGCTTCTCTTTCGAGGTCTAAAAGATATTGTTCGGAAACTTCTGTTGGTTCGGAGAGATTTCCGCCGGTCATTACGTAACCGATTTTGTTGGCAATCAATCTGTCGTGTTCTGAAGCGTAACCGCCGGCAACCATTTGGTCTGTTCCAACGTAGAACATTCCCATTGATTCTTTTCCGAGGACTTTAATTTTTTCCGGAACTGGCGCAGTATATCCTAATTCGTCCAAAACAATCGCCTGACGTTTTGCTTCTGCAATTTGTCGGTCTTTGTTAACAACGATGATATCTTTATCGGTCAAAATTCCCATTTGCTTAGCTTCGTGAGCAGAAGTTGCCACTTTCGCGGTTGCAATGTTCATAAAGTAATTACGGAGATGATTCGTTTTAACATCATCAGGAAGAGCGCCTTTCAAAGCTCGTAAAGCGAACTCTTTCGTTCCGCCACCGCCTGGAATCAAACCAACGCCAACTTCCACCAAACCGATATAAGTTTCTGCCGCAGCAACGATTTTGTCTGAATGCATCGAGAATTCGCAACCGCCACCAAGCGTCATTCCGAAAGGTGCCGCAATAACTGGTATTGATGAATATCTCAGTTTCATTGATGTTTGTTGGAATAGGTTTATGGCCATATTCAGTTCGTACCAATCTTGTTCAACGGCCATCATCATTACCATTGCAAGGTTTGCTCCTACAGAGAAATTATCAGACTGATTTCCTATAACCAAACCTCTGTAATCTTTTTCAACAATGTCGATGGATTTATTAAGACCTTCCAAAACGCCTCCGCCTAAAGAGTTCATTTTTGAACGGAATTCGAAGTTCAAAATGCCGTCGCCAAGATCGATTAAGGCAGATTCAGAATTAGACCAGATGGTTTTTTCTTTTCTGATATTATCAAGAATAATGAAAGCATCCAAACCTGGAATTGGTTCGTAAGTTTTTGTATTTTGATTGTAGAATAACTGCTTTCCGTTTTCCAATTTGTAGAAAGATTCGTTTCCGGAAGCCAGCATTTCCTTAACCCAATCAGCCACTTTATAGCCTTCGCTTTCCACCAAATCGATTCCTTTCTGAATTCCTAAGAAATCCCAATTTTCAAATGGTCCATATTTCCACGCATAACCGGTTTTCATCGCATCATCGATGGAGTAGAACACATCGGTGATTTCCGGAACGCGCTGAGAAACATACGCGAAAAGTGAAGCGTAATGTTTTCTAATCAATTCGCCAGCTTTGGTTTGGTCTTTCAACAAAATTGGCAAACGGTTTTTCAAACTTCCTGCTTCTTTCGCCGCTTTCACGATGGGAAGTTTTGGCTGTTTCGTTGGTTCGTAACCAAGCGTTTCATAATTAAGAACGAAACGATTTACATTTCCGCCAGCGTCTTTTTCTTTATAATAGAATCCTTTTTTCGCTTTATCGCCAAGGAATTTATTTTCAATTAAATGATTCAAAGTTTTGGAATCTTTCAAAGCCTGAACCATTTCGTCGTCTTTCAAATTGGCTTGAAGACCTTTCGTGACGTTGAAAGCTGTATCTAAACCAACCAAATCTCCCAATTTGAAAGTTCCTGTTTTTGGGCGATGCAGCAAATCACCTGTTAAGGAATCCGCTTCTTCAATGGTCAAACCGACTTCCTCTGTCAATTCCATAATTTTTGCCATCGAATAAACACCGATTCTGTTTCCGATAAATCCTGGGGTATCTTTACAAAGAACCGTCGTTTTTCCCAGGAATTTCTCGCCATAAGACATAAAGAAATCCACAACAGATTGATCTGTTTTCGGACCTGGAATCACTTCAAACAACTTCAAATATCTTGGCGGATTGAAGAAATGCGTTCCACAGAAATGCTTTTGGAAATCTTCTGACCTTCCTTCTGACATCAAGTGAATTGGAATTCCAGACGTGTTGGAAGTAATCAAAGTTCCTGGTTTGCGCAGTTTGTCTACTTTTTCGAACATCGATTGTTTGATGTCCAATCTTTCGACAATGACTTCAATAACCCAATCCGAATTTTTGATTTTTTCCAAATCATCTTCGAAGTTTCCAACGGTAATTCTAGAAGCGAAGGATTTGTCATAGATTGGTGAAGGATTACTTTTCAAAGCGTTGTTAAGATGACCTTGCGCAACGCTGTTTCTTGTTTTTTTGTCGGCATTTTCCGAATCTTTCGGAGGCATATCCAACATCAAAACCTGAATGCCGTTTCCTGCCAAATGGCAGGCGATGCCGGAACCCATAACGCCGGAACCAAGCACTGTAACGTGTTTAATTTTTCTGTTCATTTATATGAGATTTATTTTTTATGATTTAGTTCGTTTGCAATTTTTAGAATATCTGTCATTACTTCCCTGAAAATTTCAAACTTCTCGGGAGCAATTCTTTCCAAAACTTTTTTATTAAAATTAACGACAACTTCTTTTGATAGATTTCGCGAGTTGATACCTTTTTCAGTCAGTTTTATAATGACTTCGCGTTTATCCGTCGTAGTTTTTTCTTTGTAGATGTAACCGTTATCTTCAAGAAGTTTGATAATTCTTGTAAGAGAAGTAGGTTCTATCGCCATTTTAGGACCAAGGTTTGTGCTTCTTGTTCCTTCTTTTGGGTCAATTTTAAGTAATGTAAGTGCTTGAACAGCAGTTGAATTATACAGGTAAGCCTGATCCGAATACATTTTCGAGACCGCTAACCAAGCCGATTTTAACATCAAGTCAACACTTTCGACTTTATCTGAGTTTTTCTTTTCCATAACTGGCATATTGAAGTGCTTTATACAAATATAAAAAAAATACTATGCATGCATAGTATTTATAGTTTATAATATTTAATTAATTGATTTACAAGTGGTTAATTGTTATGCAAATCTTAATAAATAAAAATCAGAAATCTTTATTTAACTCAAATTGTCAGTATTAATCAGCTTTTGAAGAGATTGTTTAATTTCGGTCAATGCATGATAATTGTCATGAAAATCATCCGTTTTCAGTTCCCATTTGTCATTTTTAAACGTCAATTTAAATTTTCTCAAATCTGAGGCAAAGTTTTTTTGAAGGAAAGAGAACATCATTTCCTTTTCCAATTTTGGCGCATCAATTTCTGGCGGATAAAAGTTGTGATTAAAATCTAAAATCTTTGGTGTAATTAATTCAGGATTGTTTAGGATGATTTCCTCGGAGATTCCGCTGATGAGTTTTTTATCTTTCAACCACCAGATTTTGTCCGAAAATTCCTTTGCCAATCGCCAGTCGTGGGAAGAGAACAGAATCAGTTTTTTTTCATTTTTTGCTAAATTACGAATCAAAGAAAGAATCATCAATTTGTTTTCTTCATCCAAATGCGTTGTTGGTTCATCCAAAATAATGAAAGGCGAATTCTGCGCCAAAGCTCTTCCAATAAAGACTTTTTGAAGATTACCGTCAGAGAGTTCTGTGAGTTTTTTATTTCGAAATTGAGTTAGATTCAATCTATCTATAATATCATCGATTTCCTTTTTATCGGCCTCATTTAATTTAAAATAATAAGGATAATGAATGTATTTGCCTAATGAAATTAAATCTGTAACCGTATAATTATCCGGAATTTCAGCTTTCGAAAAAACGATGGCAATTTGTGAAGCAATTTCGTTCGGATTCAATTTCTGAATTGATTTTCCATTTAATGAAATTTCGCCACTTAAAAGTTTATTTTGTCCAAGAATTGATTTGATCAAAGTCGTTTTTCCGATGCCATTATTTCCCATCAAAAGGCAAACTTCGCCTAACTCTAAGGAAGTATTGATATCAGAAATTAATGGTTCTGAATAACCGATCGATGTATTATCTATTTCTAAGAAACTCATTTTTATGAATTGCCATTGTCCTTCAGTAGGAATCTAAGTTGTTGAGATTCTTTCAGAATGACAAAATTATGTTTTATTATTTCTTATAAGATTTGACAAACTATTTCTTTTTAACCAGCATCAATAAAATGACCGGAATGCCAAAAAACGTTGTAATAATATTAATCGGAAACTGACTCATTTCTGAAATAATAGAGAAAATCTGCATGATAAAAATTCCCAGAATAATATTCAAAATCCATTGATGCCAAAGTTGAGCGGGATTCCAAAGCATTCTGCAAAAGTGTGGAACCACAACGCCAATAAATAAAATTGGACCTAAAAAAGCTGTCACAGAAGCCGATAGAACAGATGAAGCAACAATAATACTGATTTTCAGTTTCGATTGACTAATGCCAAAACTCTGTGCATAAGCTGAACCCAAAGAATTTCCGATCAAAGGTTTTATGGATTTGAAAGTAAAAAACAAACCTATAATTATTAAAATGGTTAAGATTGAAATTTGAGAAAAATTAGCTTGATTATTTGCGCCGAAAGTCCATAAAATATAGTTTTTCAGACTTTGACTTTCCACATAAAACTGAAGAAATGAAACAACTGCTCCAGCCAAAGCTGAAATCAAAAATCCGAAAATAATGATGAAACTTCTATCCCGAAACCGATTCGAAAATAATAACAAAATCATCATCAAAACTACACTTCCCAAAATCGAAGATAAGGTGATAAAACTATTCTGAATAAAATCTGGAATCAAAATATCTTGCGAAAAGAAAATATAAAAGGCCACAAACAAACTGGAAACCGACGTGATTCCCAAAACATCAGGACCAGCCAAAGGATTTTTGAAATATTCCTGTAAAAGAAAACCACTCGTTGGAATGGCGATTCCAGCTAAAATCATCGCTAAAGCACGATTGATTCTGAATCCTGCGATTTCAAAGTTTTCTCTTTCAGAATTTAAAAAGTCAGAGAAGTTGAGTTTTGCATAACCAACATTCAAATTGATAAGGAACGAAATGATGATTCCGACAATGATAGAAAAGCAGAGAATTCCGAACTTGTTTTTCAAGATTTATCTTTTAGTTTTATTTTCATCATTGATTGTTACTTTTTTATTTTGCAGATAAGAACTGAGATAATTTCTGATTCAAAGCCTCTTCCGTCATAGAACCCAAGGTTTCATCCACTTTATCGCCTTTTTTAATCAATGTAAAAGGAATTGCGCTGCCGTCCCAAGTTTTGAAATTCTGTTTGAAAAACTCAGCTGTCAAAAGACTTCCGTCCAGCAATGTTACATTTTTTCTGATATTAAATTCATCTGCAAAATCGCTTACTTCGGTTGGCCAATCGGTTTTGTTGTCAAGACTTACAAATGTGAATTTTACAGGTTGACCTTGCAACTCCTCCATCTTTTTGTGGAAAAACGGAATCTCGTGCATACACGGACCGCACCAAGTGGCGAAAAAATTGGTCACATATAAAGTGTCAGGGTTTTTATTTTGAATGTAAGCTGACATTTTTTCAGGCGAAAATTCTACCAATTCTGCAACATCGGCTTCGGATTTTGCAGGTTCAATTTTTATAGAATCTTCTTTTACTTGATTCTCCGCAACTTTTTCATCATTATTTTTACAAGCTAAGAAGCTGATCGACAGAAGTGAATATAATATTATCTTTTTCATAGAATTTTAATTTACATGAATTTACGAGCTTGTCTTGAATTTAGATTTTTTCTTCTGTCAATTTTCATTAAATTTGATTCTTGACAATGGAGAATCAATTAACAGTAGCCAACCAACCTCAGTTTCACAGGCTAAAAATAGCTAAAAAACAACAACTGACCAAACAAGCTTTTGCTTTGGAATTAGAGATTCCCGAGGCGTTGAAATCCCTATTTCAATTTCGTGCAGGGCAATATGTGACACTGAAATATCACTTTTATGAAAAGGAAATTCAGAACGATTATTCCTTTACATCAGCACCTTCTGAAGAAAAATTGGCCTTGGCTATCAAAATCAATGGCGAAAATAGTTCTACACAATTTCTTTTCGATCATTATAAAGTTGGCGACGAAATCTCTGTGAGCGAACCTTTGGGAAGATTTTTCTTGCCTTCAAGACCGAATGAAAAACGCACAATCATTGCTTTTGCCTCAGGAATTGGAATCACGCCAATCCTAAGTCACATCAAAAATATTTTGATTGAGGAGAAAAGCTCCCGAATTTTTCTCTTTTACGGCAACAAAAGTTACGAAGATATTATTCTGAAGGATGAACTGGAAAAGCTTCAAATAGAATCTGCCGGAAGATTGGAAAGTTTCTATTTCATTTCACAAGAACCTGTGAAAGACAAGTTATTTCAAGGTAGAATTGATGAGAAGAAAGTCTCGCTTATCATTAATCAAATCCTTCATCTGGACGAGGATGACGAGGAATCTACAATCTGGGACAGTACAGACAAAGTTTTGATCTGTGGTCCCGGCGCAATGATAAAATCTGTCGCAAATGCGTGCTACAACCACGGAATTCCGAAAAAAAATATTCATTTTGAGTTGTTCGAAGCTTACAATGAAGACATCTATCCAACCGAAAAAGAATTTCCTCTCATTGAAAATGTTGAAATTAAAATCAAATTCAATCACATCGAAAAAGACGGAATCATCCTTAAAAATAACGAAAGGAAGATCCTTCAGCAGTTATTGGATTTGGGTTACAAACTGCCTTATTCCTGCAAATCCGGAATTTGTGGAAGTTGTCTTTGCTACCTAAAAAGTGGAGAAGTGGATATGACGGAAGACGAATATTTGACAGACAGCGAAAAACATCAGGGAAAAATCTTACCTTGTACAGCCATTGCGATGAGCAAGGAGATTTATTTAGATTTTGATATGATTTAATATGTTCAAGGCGTTTACAAACTTTTTCAAAATAGCGTTCGTGCTTTTGGAATTCGGATTTTTGCTGATGATTTTGGCAAATTTCTGGGTGTATGCGCTTACCAGTGGTAGAACTTACACAAAGATCAGCAAAGTGCCACCAAGAGATTGTGCCTTGGTATTGGGAACATCTCCAAAGATGCGTTCAGGCGTCGCCAATCCTTATTTCACAGCTAGGATGGACGCGGTTGGAACGCTTTATCATCATGGAAAAATCAAAAAGATCATCGTGAGCGGAGAGAAAAGTAAAAATTACGACGAAACCGAAGCAATGAAGAAGTTCTTGGTCTATAACGAAGGTGTACCAGAAAATATCATCATCAAAGATCCGAAAGGTTTCAACACCCACAAGAGTATTTTGAATTGCAAAAATACTTACAATCAAAAAAATGTCATCATTGTTTCGCAAGGTTTTCACAATCTCCGAGCTCTGTTTTTTGCCCGAAATAATGGAATGAACGCCTTGGGATTTGATGCGCAAGACGTCACCAAAAACGAAAGTTTCTACAGAAATCACACGCGCGAATTTCTTGCCAGAGATCTGGCTGTTTTCTATTATATTCTTGGGATTTCGCCCGAGGAATAGTTTTCATCAATCAACCATATTTTCGAGGAAGATCTACCAAAAACCGACTTGGCAGATTCTTTGTAATTATACCGTTACTATTAATGTGAATAGTAATTAAAACTTACAAAAATGAAAAATCTATTTAAAATAATATTGCCAACTATCATTGCTTTTACAATGGTTTCCTGTATGACGACTTCAAATCCTTACGCATACAACAATGACCCATATTCTCAGGGCTATTCTGATGGTTACAGAGATGGTTATTACCAGTCACCGGACGGCTATTGGTATGCGCCAAACGCTGTTTATCTTGACTACAACAACAATTATTACAGAAATGGAGCTGTTTACAGTTCGAGTAATAGAAACCGTGGAAATATCATTATTTCTCCAAAGAGAAGCTCTTTACAAAATAGTATTTCCAGTGGAACGAGGTCTAGATCTGAAACGACCACTCGAGGCCAAAATAATATTGGTAGAAATCAAAATAATATCAGAGTCCAGCCCAATGGCAATAGCGGCATTAGAAATCAATCTCAAAATAATAGAGTACAGCCGAATGTAAATAGTGGAATGCGAAACCAATCTCGAAACAACAACCGTGTACAGCCTAAAAACAATAGTAGAACAATACCGCAAAATAATACACGGGTTCTACCTAAAGTTCCACAGGAAAACAATTCCCAAAGATCCAGTGGAAGAAGATAATCAGAAAGCTAGTTTTTAACTAGCTTTTTTTGATTCTAAATTTCAAATTTTAAAGATTAAAAACGAGTGTAAATAAAAATTATATTATTTTTGTAAAAATTGTAAAAATGCTCGTGATTGGAATTGCCGGTGGAACAGGTTCCGGAAAAACTACTGTTGTAAACAAAATATTGCAACAACTTAATATAGAAGGTGTTAATGTGCTTTCTCAAGATAATTATTATCACGACAATCCAAATCTTACTTTGTCCGAAAGAGAAGTTCTCAATTACGACCATCCGAAATCCATCGATTTTGAATTGATGCTTCAGCACGTAAAAGATTTGAAAAACCAACAAAGTATAGAGCAGCCGATCTATTCTTTTGTAACACACTCGAGAACTGGAGATCATGTAACCGTGGAACCGAAAAACGTTTTGATCGTTGAAGGGATCTTGGTTTTGACCAATAAGGAATTGCTGAAAGAATTTAATCTTAAAGTCTTTGTCCACGCAGATTCAGACGAAAGATTAATTAGAAGGATCCGTAGAGATACGCAGGAAAGAGGAAGAGATCTTCAAGAAGTTCTTCACCGTTACCAGACAACTTTGAAACCGATGCATCAGGAATTCATCGAGCCTTCAAAAAACGAAGCCGACCTGATTGTTCCAAATATGAGACAAAACTCAGTTGCGATCGATTTTCTGACGACTGTCATCAATAACTCGCTTAAAAAAGTTCATTAATAGAATAGTAATTTTTAGGGCAGCTATTTCCGTCTTCCGTTCCCAATCTTTTTGCCAAAGCTTTTCCAGCCGCAAAAAAGGATTTCCACTCAAGCCGGGCTGCAGATTTGTAACAAAGTATAATGATTTTACCATGAAAGAACTGATAAAAGAAATCAAGAAAAAATCGCCAACACTGAAGTTTTTTCAAACTTATGTGTTCAACAAATATCTGTTGACGCTTATCGGGTTTTTGGTCTGGATGATATTCTTCGACAGTACATCATTTCTGGTGATCAACGAGCTGAATGGCGAAATAAAACGCTACGAAAAACAACTCGATTTCTACAGAACCGAATACGAAAAGAATGACAAATTCTACCGTAAACTGATGAACAACAAAGAAGAAAAAGAGAAGTATGCCCGCGAAAACTACTTTATGAAAAAACCAAATGAAGAGATTTTCATCTTGGTAGTGGACAGTTCAAAGATCGCTAAGAAGTAAAAAAAAACTTTCAGAATGAGTACATTGGAAAATTGGGAACAGCTCGTAAAAAAGCAACTCAAAACGGATGACATCTACGCAATTCTTCAAAAAGAGAATTTGGAAAATATTGATGTAAAACCTTATTACCAAAACAATTCTGAATACAAACTCCTTCCGAAAGTAGAAGAAAGTACACATCTTGTAGCAGAATATCAGGAAGGTTTGGAAGATCAGGCTTTTGCTTTTCTCCTCAATGAAAATGTCCAAAACCTGGATGAGAAATCGATTTTCATTAACAATGCCAAGCTTTTAGAACATATCTTGACAGAAGAATCCAACCGGTATTTTTCTTTGATCGATATTTTTTCTGATGACCAGAAAGCTGAAATCAATGAACATCTTGCTGGTGAATTATTGTCAAAATCATTTGAAAAAAATATTTGTATTGATGTTAGTTTACATCAAAACTCCGGCGCTTCCATCATTCAACAGTTAAGTTTTGCTTTGGCGAAATCGAAAGAATTGGTTGAGAAATTTAGCCCTGAAATTTTAGATAAATTGATTTTCAAGTTTGCAGTTGGAAGTCAGTACTTCTTTGAAATTGCAAAAATTCGAGCTTTTAAATATTTGTTCAACCAGCTTTCTAAAGAGTTTGAGAAAGATATAATTCCGTATATTTTCGTTGAAACTTCGTTAAGAAATAAATCGAAAAACGACCAAGACAACAATCTGATCCGCTCTACTTTGGAATTGGCTTCTGCAATGATCGGTGGAGCTGACGCGGTTTTTTGCAACAATTATAAAATCGAAAATCCAACAGAACTATCCAAAGAGATTTCCTTCAAACAACAAATCGTTTTGGCTTATGAAAGCATCATCAATGTTTTTGAAGACGCGACTTCCGGAAGTTATTTTGTGGAAGATATCACGCAACAATTCGCTGAAAAATCCTGGAAACTATTTCTTGACATCGAGGAAAAAGGCGGTTATCTAGAACAATTGAAATCAGGAGAAATCCAAAAAATCATTTTCGAACAAGCCACGAAAGAGCAAAGTTGGGTAGAAGAGGGGAAAATCAAAATCATCGGTGTCAATCTTTATCCGAAATTGGAGGTTAAAAAATCGGTTTCTGAACTTTATGATTCTGCTGAAATTAAACAAGTCCGTTTGGCTGAAATGTTTGAATGATGATAGAACATTTTAAAGACCTATTAAAATACAACCAACATTTCAATCAATCATTGATTCAGAATTATCTTGAAAATAAATTGGTTTGGGGCGAAAAAAGTAAAAGCCTTCTCAATCATATTCTTAATGCCCATCAAATCTGGAATGCTAGAATCCTTAATCAAAATCAATTTGAAGTATGGCAAATCAATGCTGACAATTCTTTAATAGAAATCAATTCTGAAAATTTCATCAATAGTTCCAAAATCCTTGCTGAAAGAGACATTACAGAAATAATCAATTATAAAAATTCCAAAGGGAATCGATTTGAAAATTCGGTTCAGGAAATTTTCTTTCATTTTATCAATCATTCAACTTATCATCGCGGACAAATTGCATTGCTGATGAAAGAAGCTGGATTAGAACCTTTGAACACTGATTATATATTCTACAAAAGGTTTTGATTAATTTTAAAATTATAATTACATTATTCTCAATTTTCGGAATTCTTAAACTCAGAATTCGTAACTCTTAACTAATTCACTATCTTTGCAAAAATTTTTAGAAATGAGCGAAGACGGAAAAAGACCAGAAAGAGACAAAAAACCTAGAAGTGCAGGTAGTAGCAGACCTTCTGGAAACTCCCGTAGCTCTGGCGAAAGAACGTCCAAAAGCAGGCCTTCTGCAGGAGGTGCGCGTAAACCTAAGACGACAAGAGGTGGCGACCGTAATTTTGACAGTAGAGACAAATACGAAAATGGCGATAAAAAACCATTCAGCAAAAAGCCTTCAAATAAAAAACCATACATCCGACCAGAAACGGCTGAAGATAAAACCAAATCTTTCATCCAAAGAAGAAGGTTGGAGAAGATCAGTAAGGAAGTTCACAAAGATACCATCAGACTTAATAAATATATTGCCAATTCTGGGATTTGCAGTAGAAGAGAAGCGGACGAATTGATCGCGCAAGGTCTTGTGGAGGTCAATGGAGCTGTGGTAACAGAAATGGGGTATCAGGTTCAGAAAACAGATAGAGTTGTTTTCGATAGCCAAAATATCACACCAGAAAAGCCAGTTTATGTTCTATTGAACAAGCCAAAAGGTTACATCTCAACTACCAAAGACGAAAAAGCGAGAAAGACGGTGATGGATCTGACAGCAAACGCATCGCCGTACAGAATTTTCCCTGTTGGAAGATTGGACAGACAAACAACTGGTGTTATTCTTTTGACAAACGACGGTCACATCACAAAGAAACTTACGCACCCATCTTTCGCAATGAGAAAGATCTACCACGTAGTTTTGGATAGAAAATTGACGAATGACGATATGAAATTGATCGGCGAAGGAATCCGTTTGGAGGAAGGCGTTGCAGAAGTTGACAGTATTTCTTTCATCGAAGGAAAACCGAAAAATGAAGTCGGCATCGAAATCCACATCGGATGGAATAGAGTAGTCCGCAGAATTTTCCAAAAACTGGGTTACGAAGTGGAAGCGTTGGACAGAGTAATGTTCGCCGGACTTACCAAGAAAAATATCAAAAGAGGACACTGGAGAATTCTTACAGAATTGGAGGTGAACAATTTGAAAATGTTATAAATAGCTTTTGGCTTATTGCTTTTTGCAGTTGGCTTTTAGTATAAATAAAAAGATTAAAGGCTGAAGAAATTCGTAGTCATGGTCGGAAGATT
>NZ_LSHB01000001.1 GCF_001643375.1 Chryseobacterium sp. FP211-J200 | reverse complement strand
TTAATAATGCACTACGAGTTTATCTAGTTATTTCTAAATCAGTTTTACCTTTCGGAATCTGGAAATACAGTGTAAAGGTTTTCATTTTACGCTGGTCATTGTCGTTCATATACCAACCTGCCAAAACCGGATCTCCAACGTGATCTGTTCTCTCCAGAGTGACTAATTTTCCATCACCATAGAATTTCATTTTGTAATTTTCCAAAGGATACATCGTCAAACCTTTTTGTCCCCAGCCATTTTCAAAACTTTTGACTAAAGCTTTATTATCTTTTTCATCAAAGAAAAGAGCCTGAGCATATTCCTTTTTCTCTTTTGAAGTAGCATTGGCAATCGCATCCATATTGCCATCTTTGATCCACTGACGCAACTTCTCATATTCTTTAATCAAATTTTGCTGAAGAACGGATGAGTCCAATTTTGTAAGATCCTGACCATTTTTCCAGCCTTCTAAATTATATGGTGTATCGGTTGTAAATTTTCCGGTATATTCAACATAAGGCTTACCTTCATCAGCCAAAATATTTTTACCGGAATTTTCATCCTTTTTTGTAGGTGCCTTGAAATCTACAATTCTTCCGAAACTCTTTTCGATATCACCATTGTCGGAAAACTTAAAACCTTCTATTTTGATTTCAACTCTTGCACCATCTTGAATAACTGGTCTAGGAACTAAAGTAGCAACGCCATTTACTTCTTTGTTATCATGGACAGGATAAACTCTTATTTTCCAAGTTTGTTCGCCTTTATTTAGAATAGCTGTATTGATGGGAATACTGGTATTCATAGAGCCATTGCCTGGTCCGTAATAAGAATCTACAGGAAAATCATTAATCAAAACTTCATAATTACAGCCACCAATAAAAATGTCTGCATGGTAATTGATTTCTTGTTCTTTAAATTCAACATCTTTATATAAATTTCCTAACTTTTCTGTTGCTTTTGCATCCATAGTTTCTTTATTTTGCCCACAACTTTGTAGACCTATTAAACTGATTATTACAATAAAATACTTAATCATTTTTTATAATTTTTAATCTTTTTTAGAGAAATAGAATTTTCCCCATTGTTTTGGTTCTTTCCAAGCGTCTATCGCTTGCCAAGCAAATTCGTTTGTACTTTTTGCTGAACCCCAAGTATCATCTTTATCTCCAATTTGTCCTTCAAAATTAGCATGAGCCGTTACTTCCAAACCTTCAAAACTTAATTCTGGAGCGAGATACCAACCAAAAAATATAAACTCAAACAAAAAACTACACCTAAACCACTACCTAAAATTCAAGATCTAACATTCTCCGATTTGGAAAAATATTAAATCCTGAATTAATTTTATTGATATTAAATTTAGAATGCTATCTTATGACCTCCAACTCTGTTTTCCCTTTAGGAATGTAAAAATAGAGACTGTAAATCGTATAGTTAGCTTCATCATTTTCATTCTTAAAACTAGCCCAGAGTGGTGACTTTTTATAAGCATTACTTACTAAAGAAACTATTTTACCGTCACCATAAAATTGTAATGAATAATTTTCAATAGGCTCTACTTTTAGATTTTTTCTACCCCAAGAAGTGATAAAATCATTGATATATTGATCATTCAAAGATTTAGTAAAAAATAGGGCTTGTGCTTCTTCTTTCTCAGCATTCAATTTAGCCTCAGCTATTTTATCTAGATTTCCATTCTGAATCCATCCACCGAAGGTTTTAAATTGATTTAGAACTTGTTGCTCAAGTTTTTTCGGATCCATTTTAGATAGATCTCCCCCCTCTTTCCAACCTTTCAAATTGTAAGGAACATCAGCTTGAAATGTTCCTGTATATTCTACATATGGTTTTCCTGCATCTGCCAAAATATTTTGTCCGCTGTTATCATCTTTTTTAAGAGGAGCTGCGAAATCAACCACTTTCCCCAATTTATTTTCTATATCTCCATTATCTTTAAACCTCATTCCTTCAATAGATAGTTCCACTCTTGCTCCTGGTTGTAAAAATGGTCTCGGCACCATCGTTACTTTACCATTTACATCTTTGCTATCGTGAACAGGATACACTCGGATTTTCCAAGTTTGTTCTCCTTTATTGAGAATTGCAGTATTAATGGGAACACTTCCACTGGCAGCTCCATTACCTTCCCCAAAATATCTATCAACAGGAAAATCATTAATTAAGAGCTCATAATTACAGCCTCCTATAAAAACCAAAGCCTGATAATTTACTTTTGCTTCTTTATACTTGACATCTTTATACAGATTGCCCCATAATTCATTTACTTTCTCATCCATAGCTTTATTGTTTTGACCACAACTTTGTAGGCTTATTAAACTGATAATTAAAATTAAATACTTGTACATTTTATTTTTTTATTCCGATTTACATAGATACATTTTATCCCATTTCTTTGGCTCTTTCCAAGCATCAATGGCTTGCCAGGTAAATTCGTTGGTAGTCCCAACAGACCCCATTGGTGTCCCACTTCCTGTTTCTGCTTTTGCGCTAATATTAGCATAACCCTTAACCTCTAATCCTTCAAAAGTCATTTCAGGAGCTAGATACCATCCAAAATCATCCGCATCTATTGGAGCTTTCCCTGTCCATTTTGCTGTTGCATCTGCACCGAATTTACCTGATACAGTTACTTTAACAAATAATTTTTTAGTAGAAATTGCCAAGTCAATTGCAATTTTGAGTTTAAATTCCAAATCACATTTCAGTTCAGTAACTTGTTTGTCATTGGCATTTCTATCATTCTTATTAAAGCTATTTTCGCCTGTTTTTGTATTGAGAAAACCTTGTAACTTTCCACCAAAATTTCCTGCAGCACTTAGTTCGCAAGTAATTTTACTGCCATCCCCAATAAGAGCCATCGTGATATCGGCTGCTGCTATTACCGCTAATGCAACGGGATGCGCACGCTGTGCCAGTGCAAGAAAATCTAAGGTAGCTGTAATCCCAATTAATGGCGTCAACTCCAAGACACCTCGCAAAACAACCCCAACCTGATTGTGATGTGGACCGACCTGATCTATGTTTTCCAAACTCCATTCAAACTGTGCTTCTATCTGTGGCCACTGGACACTGACACTAGCGATAGATCTTGTTAAGCCACGTTTATATTCTCGAGATTGGCGATCCATATCTCGTTGTACCCTCTCTATATTTCTCTGGGCGTTTCTTTTCTGTACTTCTGTGGTCGCATTACGTAATTGAGCTCTAGCAGAATTCATATCATTCCGCGTTTGTTCCAAAGCACGATCCTCTCTTCCTCTATTTTGCGCAGCCACACTCTCTAGTGCTGCTCTGTCTTCTGCGGTGGGTTGTCCCTGACTGCTGTTATTACTATTTTCCTGACCAAGAAATACTGAGTTTACAAATCGACCGATAACACCGAATTTTTCGCACAACGCTTTGATCTGTTCCGTTATATCTGCTGTAGCATCAAACTCATTATCTTTATCCCATTTGGCTCCAAGAGAAATCCCGATGCTTTTATCCTCGCCGGCAGCAATCCATTTTTGTGGTCTTCTTTGGAATCTTGCAGCATTCCTGTTCGCAAATCTTTTATTTTTCCAGATTTCTTTTTCAACGGTTGAATTGGTATACGAAAGTTTTAAACTCCACCCCACATCAGGATAAGTTTTGACCGCCACATTTTGTTGGTAACGGCAAGTGTTTGTTTTCACCAAATATGTATTAGTTGGTACGCCATTGCCTAACCAAAAATATCGAAAAATGGGATGTACAGGATGTCCTGCCAGATTGATAGGCGCATAATTATAGATATAACGTGCTTTAAACTTCAGTTGCTTATCATCACCATCTGCTGTATATTTTTCAAGCTTTCCGCTAAAAGCAACAAGCTGTTCATGGCTTACATTGGTCTTATCTCCTATTTGAACTTTAATCTTATGATCTCTGGAAGTACTACTTTCTTCTTCTTTTTCAGCATCATTTTCAACTTGTTTTTCGGGATAGTCAATTAAGGATAATGCATGTTTTTCGTGATCATTTTCCGAGCCGTCAAAGGAGCATTCTGTAGTATCGGTATCAAGATCAATAGTGATGTCTTGAGTATTACTTTCTGGTCCTGCAACCAATTCAAAAAGATTCAAAGGTGGAAGAGATTTTTCTCCTAATAAATCAACCGTCCGTGATCCATCATTAATTTCAAATTTACTGTATCCGCAAGGATGAAATGATTCAATATTAGTTTCGATGTTATCTACAAACACAGGCATATTACCTGTATCAGGAATTTTTACATCTACGGCTGCTCTGCAATTAACTGTTAGTCCAACATTCAAATCTTGCCTTTGATTGCTGAAATGAATAGTTGGTTTAATGAGAATTTGTGCTTGACCAGCGCACCAAGCTGGATCTATATAGACATCTAATATCGCTTTTTGTACATTCGGAATTGGAGGATCATTACCATCAGAACCTACCATAGTTCCAGTCTGTGTTCCAGAAGGAGGTTGAACACTCTTTGGATCAGAGTAATCGTGAATTTCAACCTCGGTCAAGAATAAATCTTTGGAATCCGTAATCCCATATTCTGTAGCTGGATCTTCTTCTTTTTTATTTGCATTAATGACAACTGAAGTTCCGTAGGTATTGGCTTTGAGTGTTTTACCATTAGATTTCAGTTCAACTCTGATATTGTGGCCATACATACTTTTAGTATAGATATGTAATTGGACTTTTGAACCAGGAGCAACAGATTTATCAATTTTCACAGGATTTTGGTCTTTGTCAAAACCATACCATTCTGCAGTAATGATTTGCATAGAAGCTCCCGCTGTATGAATGAATAAGCCACTTTTAGCATTCCCTGTTGGCTGTGATCCGTCATAAAACGGCTCAATCCACGCAAAGCCACCACCATACAAATGCTGTCCTAAAACCAAACTTACTTCCTTAGTTCCGATTTGGATTATTTCATTTCTACCATTGGGTTTATCACTTCTTTTGTGAGCTAGATTCCACGCCCAGACAACAGATTCAAAATTTTTATCAAACTCTTTCAATTCATTTTTTACAGCTTCTAGTTGATTATCTTTTGCCCTTTTGAGTCTTTCTGCTCTATTCTTAGCAAGTCTGACATTCTCGTTCAAACTTACCTGAGCGTGACTTACGCTTTCACCATTATGAGTTTCAGCTTCCGTCCATTTTCCTCCCTCTTTGAATCTCTGCTGCGCTTGTTCATATAATCTTTTCTCTTCATTTTGCAACTCAGTATCTATATTTCGCTTTTCATTTTCAAGGTTTGCAATTCTATCATCAATTCCTTTTTTGCCATCAACATATTCCTTAATCCCAATAGTAAATCCTTGGCCTTCTTGAGTTGTGAGTGCACGATATTGTTCATTAAAGTCAGCATTCTCAGGTTTTAAAACAATTGCAGTTAAAGTATTCTGTCCCATTTTTAATGATTTTAAAATTCTAACTGATCTGTTTTTCTGATATACTTTCCTACAGTTGTAAATGGAAACAATTCCATCAAAACTTCCTTATCCGCATTCTTCACATTCTGCTGAGAAACTTCAGCCGTTTGTCCGTGATTGATAATTGTGATACAATCTGTACTTCCGATCGGGCAAGTTGCCTTACTGCTTTCCAAAAGTGCTTTACCACTATTTTCTTCAAGTGTGATTTTTTCATAAAAACCACTCCATTGCGTGACCGTAACTTGGCAAGGATTATTATTAAGTTTAGAACAGTTTCCGAACATGTTTTTTTCAAAAGTTTTGCTGATATCTTTGTTGGTAGCCATCAGTTTTTGACCGCCACCTTTATCATTGATGTAGCGTTTGCTTTGGGTTAAGACTTTCAATTTATCAGGAGTTGTCCCGAAGTTGCAACGGCAAATGGCGCCTTGGCAAACAAGATGTCTCTCACTCATAATATTGTTTTTACACTTTTTATCACTTAATTCAAAATATTAAATTTCAAATATCTGTACTTCAATTTTCAGTTCTTTACCTCTGTCAAAAGTGGAAACAGAACCTGTTATAGAAAATAAATCGTGTGTATCTTTTTGAAATTTATACAACCAATCCATACTTCCTTTTTCTGCTTTCTGCTTCCATTCATTATCAACTTCATTACCCGAAATTCGTAAAGCAATTTTATTTCCTCTTGTATATTCTTTTTCTAAAGTATATTTTACATTAAAAGCTATATTGCTTTGTAAATTAGCAAAATAAAAACCAACACTCCCGTCTTTACTATAACTAGAATACAATTGATAGACTGGAAGAAAAAAAAGCTTATAAAAAACACTTTGAGAAAAATAAGTCTGTTTTGACTTCAAATTCTTAAAGGTTAAATCCATCTTTTTCAGAATTCCTTCTGCTGTTTCTCCTACATAATATTCTTTCAATTTTGGGAAATATTCTCGCTCCCATCTTTCCTGGATTTCCTTTTCGTTTTCTATTGTCGAAAAACTTCCTTTTTTATCAACCGTTATCTTCAAAGGATAAATCGCTTGCTCTGCTTTATCAAATAACTTTTCGATGATGTTATCAACTTCGGCATTATTGATATAATTTTATACTTTATTAATCTCAACCAAATTACCATCTCGCTTAACATTAACATCAAAATGAATCTGAGTATTACTATGAAGATAATTTATAACAACGCCATATTTTTTTTGACTTACACCAATCGGATATTGCAAATCATTGGTCTTTACAAACTCCAAATTTCTGTTCTCAAAGTTCTTTCTCGGCAAGTAAAGAAAAGGAACATATTTCGGTAGATGTAAAGGTAAAATCTCTCCTATCTCGCAATACTGATTATGAAATTTGATAATCTCTTCTTTGGAAATATGATACTCTTTTGAGAAGACCTCCAAATCTAATAATCCATTGATTTTTAATTTGATATAACTATCTTCTGAAACCATTATTTAACACAATCTTGCGATTATTAAAATTATAAAACAAATTTTGATTGATAATCGATCCTTCTGATTATTTTGAAAAGTGTAGTAATTCTACGATTCTCGATTTCTATTTTTAATGAAAAACCCAAAGATTTTGTCCTTGGGATAAATCATTTTTACATTAAATTTTCGAATTAAAATCGATTAATTGATAACACTCCAACCTTTCTTCGGATCGTCGTTTGATTTCACTTCTTGTTCGTTCACGATGATATTTTCTTTTCTTTGACCGATATAATCCAGCTCGCTGAGTTTTCCAAAAATTGATTCCAAGCTTTTCAGCATTTGATTGATATTGTAGAAATATTCTCCCGTATTATGATGATCGTAATTGATTTCTGCAGAAACCGTCAATTGATTTAGTAAAGAATGAGGTGTGATTTCGCTCCATTCTAAGCTGTAATTCAGCATCTCTTCCAATTCAGACTGCACAATCATCTGCGTGTCATTATAAAGCTGAAGTGCCAATTTTGAGAAGATATTAATCAAGAAAATCGGAGGTTGTTCTGTTACGATATTTTTAAACTGGAAATAATTCTCTCCAATATTTGCAATAATCGTTTTGCAAAGCATTTTTACATTTTCAGCCAAAGTCACATTTTGGTTTTTATGGGCCGTTTTTTGGATAATTTTAAAAGCATATTGACGAAGATTACTCAAGGAATTAGAATAACTGTTGTAATATTCTACCAACCTTGGATGGCTTTCTATCGAGTTGCAAGGCGGAATAAAATGCGCATCAATCTGAGCCATTCCAGATTTCATCGCCACCTTTCCAAGCACGAGATAATTTCCTCCAGAATAACTGCTGTTAAGAATTGAAACATCTACCAATTCTATTCTGTAATTAGGTTTTGTAAAAGGATGTCTTGGCGGAATTTCTTCTGCATCAATATCTCCAAAAGATACGTGATCAAAAGGATTAACCGAAGCCAAAATGTAATATTCGCCATCCACATCTTCCTGCTGCTGCGACATATTTTTTGCCAGATTTCTGATATTAACTTTGTAATCAAACAACTCAATTCTATAACCTGCAAGCGTTACAGCAGTACATTTTTTGATAATTAACTGCGCATCATTGGTTGCTGTACTTTGAAGTTCGTAAATGGTTTTGTCTCCGAATTTTTCAGAAATCGGAAGCAATCCAAAATTGTAGGAATTGATTTGCAAAGAATTAGAATCCCGGATAGAGTCTATCATAAAATCTTCCTGCTGTACAAGATGATCTTTAGAAATCTTCATTCCGTCTACCCAGTTTACGGCATAATGTTTAATTGGCTGTATCATAATGTTGTCGTTATTTGGTTTGCAATATTACCTTCTTCCTGATGTCTGATGACTCTTTTACAGATAATCGTTTGGTTTTCGGTAATTTTATTAGTTAAAATATCTTGTTCAAAATCAATATATTTTCTGAAGCTGAAAAATGATTTTTTGATATAAAAAATCCAGTAGAAAGGTTCGTTGTTTCCATCCATCAATTTGATGGTCGTCGTCGGGTTTTTGTAATTATAATCATCAACTACACGATAAAACCAATCTCCAAAAGTAATTCCCGTAGGAAGTGTTTTAGCTTTCACAATGAATCTCTGCTGATCTTCTGAGTTTTTGCTTAACTCTACATTCAGAACCATTAATTTATCAAAATCAACACCTTGAAAGTTATGAGGCTTCTGATCCGGATCGAATCTCCAGGTTTTGTAAATATCAAAAGGAATGCTGACAAACTGAACATAACAATAATAGAAAACCAGCGGAACAAAGAAAATCAAAAGACTGGTTGCTGCCATATATTCATTGCCGAGATCTTTGCTCATCCATTTGAAAATCAAGGTAAAAAGATAACCTCCAAAAAGAATACAAGTGATGCTCAGAATGCTTTCAAACAAAATACTCATCCAAAGTTTATCAATATGTTTTCTGAAATAATGATGTAACAGATTAACGTGAAAAATCCCTAATCCCAAATAAATCACTTGTGAAAAAAGATACCAGTAAGGATTGAAAAGATTACCAGAAAACCCTAAAAAACCAGGTAAAGAGAGACATAACCCCGCAATCAAAACATAAAAAATAATATGCTTGACCTTGATGGCAGGTTGACTTCTGCGAATCATTGCAAGAATGAAAACCATAATCCCTGCAATAATTGGCATCAGAAGATATCTTAAAAAAATCTCTTTAACAGATCCTACTTCCATATTTGCTTTTTGTTTTTAATTTATTCTAAATATACGTTGAAAATCCCAATCTATTCTTGTTTCCTGTTGCATTTAAATAGAACTGTTGACTATCTTTTGGCAAATAAAAACCTTGTAAATAGCTTTTTTAAATTTCATAATTTTTTATCTGAAAAAGATGGGATTAGAGAGATAAAAGCTAAAGTAACAGGTCTGCAAAACACCATTCAGAAACTGGAATCTCTTAGTCATAATGCAGT
This sequence comes from Chryseobacterium sp. FP211-J200, assembly GCF_001643375.1. GTDB lineage: Bacteria > Bacteroidota > Bacteroidia > Flavobacteriales > Weeksellaceae > Epilithonimonas > Epilithonimonas ginsengisoli. The sequence goes on along the minus strand of NZ_LSHB01000001.1, from coordinate 85,371 downwards.
GGAAGAATCAATAGACTTGAATTTGTATGATTTCATTTCAGGTGATTTAAAAACTACTTTTTCTTCAACTCAACAGGCACTTATATCTAGTCATAAAGAGCTTTCTGGATTAGATAAAATTTATTCAGACATTTCTAAATCCAGAAATGATTTAATAGAGGAACTTACAGAACTAAGAGAAGCTGGAGTTTCTAGTGGCGAATGTATTTTATGTGGATATGACTGGAAAAACATTGAAGCATTCCTTCTTCAAATCGAAAATAAATCTGAACAAATCAAGGAGATCAACTCTGATAAAAACAATCGTCTTCAGGAAACATTTACAAAATTTAAATCTGAAACAATTAAACAAATAATAGAACTGATAAATACTCATATTATTTCTATTAATTATAATAAAGAATTTGCTACACAGTTACTTGATTTGGAAGACAATCATTTTAATGATTTGATAAAAGTTCTTACTATTCTTGAAATTGATTATTCAAAATATCTAAGTAGCGAACAGATACTAGATGTATCTGACAAATTAGAACTATTTAAAAGCGAAATCTCCATTCTAAAAGACACGAGTAATACAGAATTAGTAGAAACGTATTTTTTAGAATATTTTCGAGAATATTTCAACAATGAAGATAGTCAATCTGATTCTGTGACTGTTGAACAAATTGAAGCGAAGAAAAAATACTTATCTCACAAATTATCATTAAGTCAAAATCAAATTTTACAGAGTAAGTCGGCACAATTACTAGAAGTGACAAAAAAGAGAGACACAGCAAGAGAAGTTTCTCAAAAATTTAATAAATTAAAAGGAACATATAATTCATCCTTAAAATCTTATCAGAAAAAAATAATAAAAGACATAGAAACAGTATTCCATATCTATTCAGGCAGGATTATGCAATCTTTTCAGGGTGGAATAGGTCTATTTATCTTTTCCGAAAAAGAAGGAATACGTTTCCAAACTGGATCAAAAAAAACCTATGATGCTGTCTTTACTATGAGCTCTGGACAATTGTCAGCATTAATTATTTCTTTCACTCTAGCACTTCACAAAAAGTATTCTCAAAACAAATTAATTTTGATAGACGATCCTGTTCAAACCATGGATGAATTAAATCTTTACGGGTTTATTGATTTACTAAGAAATGAATTCAATGATAATCAAGTTATTATGTCTACTCACGAAGACATGATGTCAGCATTTATGAGGTACAAATTCAAAAATTACAATCTATCAGAACAACGTATTAATTTAAAGGAACTAGCAACTGGATAATTACAGCAATAAAAGGTTTTAATATATCTTCTTCACCATGAAAGAAATCGATCTCTATTCCGAAGCAAAACCGCGCTATTATCAGCTCATCCCAAATCGGGAGGATGGGCTGATACTTCTTGCATTATACCAAAAATACCAAAAGCAGGAATTTACTGAAGACCAAATCATACAAATCATCAATAAAGTACTTAGCGACCTGCGAGGAACCAACATAAGAGATGAAGGCAACCGAAACAACAACATCATCCTACGTTTGCAAGAATTTTTTCTGTGGCGTGATAGGAAAAGAAAAGTATATGGCTTTAAAAACTATGGAGAAGAATTTTGCCAAAAAGTCTTTACACGACTGTCTGAAAGCTATCACCCTGCCAAAATAGAACGCCTATTCAAAAACCTGCTAGACACCCTAAAAACAAGTCTTGAAAAAAATCCTCCCGAAGTGCTGTTCTGGATGAGCGACCATTTCAACAGCCGAAGTACCGAATTGGCCCAGCAAATTGAAATCCTTGACCAGCAGGTAAGCGAATCGGTAGACGATTTCCGTTTTCAGATCAAACAACCACAGGCCAACATCTTGCAAGTAATCGAAACCATCAGCACAGGTTTAGACCACATCAAAAAGCACGTACACGAACTGACCACTGGATTTCAGATTACTTACGACATAGATGACATCGTACAGGACATGCTCAAGAACGCCGCCAACTTTGAGCTTCTCGACAGCATTAACCATGTACTAAAATACAACGAAAACGTACGCAATCATTTAGACCAGGTAAGCACACGTATCGACAAAATAAAGCCCCGCATACGGGAATTTATCTTCGAATTTAACCAACGGGAACTCGATAGAAAAACAGACGATTTTCTCCATTATCTGCTAGACAATGCCACCTATGTCCGAGAGAACAACCAGCCCAAAAGATTAATTTTTCCCGAAGAAATTGAATCCTTTAGCATCAGGATTCCAGAATCCGTGCCACGTTTCTATATTTTGACTGAAAGAGACTTTGCCAGAAAAGCACCCCTCCCGCCTGCTGTAAGGTCAATAGATGTAGAACAGACTAAGGAAATGATGGCCAAAAACATAGAAAAGCTTGAAATAAAAAAAAGGATACAATATTGGGCAACAGAAGCCCTAAACCAGATAGACAAAGAAGGAAAACTCAATTTTTCGCCCTTCTTTTTCAACATCCTCAACCACGAACAGCACAACCTGAACATAGCCGTAAGAACAGCTCAAAGGCTGGTAAAACAATGCAATAGCTGGCAATATGAAATCACGGTAGACCAAAACGAATATCACGATCCAAACTATCAAAATCTTTCATTATGGAATATGACGATACTGAAAAAGACCTAAACGCACGTTATGCTTTTATGTTAGACAAAGCAGCTAAAAACACATTCGCTAAGTTAGATTATCTTCTAAAATCGGGAATGCACATACAACGGGACTTTCCAAAACCTGCTTCTATGTATGCTTTTTTGGATAAGCATTACCGAAGCCTACAGGCCTACTATGATGATTTCTTTGAAATGCTCCTCAAGAAAGAAGGTGAAGGATGAGCCACCTACTTCTATATCGACTTTCATGAAGGCTCAAGAGGCAAAATCCCTACCGACAACCAATACCGATCGTACCTCAAATCGGAATACATCCTTATTGGCCTTATCTTTTTCAAAATCTATAAACTGGACGGCAATATCGAGCTCGCTAAAATATCCGATTTCATTAACCTCCTCTATCAGGAATACGATGAACTGCTCAACAAGATGCAGCGTGTCGTATCAACTATTGAAATTGACGCAGGATCAGACCTGAATGAAGAGAAACTAAAAAATCTGGTATATAAAGCCTTTGCCGAATTTGAGCAGCTGGGCTGGATTGCCAGAGACACAAACGACAGCGACTACTTTACCTACCAACCCTAGTTTGAAAGACTAAGAAGAATATACTACCCGCAGATAGAAACGATCGATGAAATCATAAAACGAAAAGAACATGGCTAAATTTCAACCCAAGATCTACAGTTTATCGACCCTCAACATCAGGCAGCACTTTAACAGCGACTACCGATTTAATGACTTCCGTACCGATTTTAGTGGCGAAAGCGGTAGTGGAAAGATCCTTATTGCCGACTTTATCCAACTGCTTTTAGTGGGCTCCCGTGTATTCAAATCGGGAACAGAAGGCGTAAGCAATAGGGATACAAGCGGTCTTGTCCTAAAAAATGGCGGTGGCAAATACGGGCGTGGATATATTTTCATCAACATCGAAATACAATCCCGCAAGTACATTACCTTGGGAGGCTATCTGGACACTACCAGTTCCCAGATGCAGTTTTTCATCATACAGGCTGGCTACGATTTTGACGAAACGCTCCTACCCATGAATGAGCCCGTATTCTACAAAGACCTGCTACTCGATGGACAAATCGAAACGCTGGAAAATCTGGAAAAAAGATTTTCGGAAAAAGGCTACCTCAAAGGAGTAAACAATAAAAAATACCACCACCTCTTTTTAACAACGGTATACTCGCCGTAGACCTTAGCCAAAACCACCAAAGCCTGAAAAGCTATGCCGCAATTATACGAGCCTTCTCCAGAGGAAAGGGCTTCTTTACCGATTCAGACGTTCTCAAAACATTCCTATTTGGAGACAGCGACCACAAACAGCTTGTTGACAAATACCGAGAAGAAGTACAAAACATTAATGTAGACCAGCAACAGCACCACCGCCTAATGGAAGAAATAGCCACCATTAGAAGCAAGGAGCAAAAAATAGAACAGGTGTTGCATGTATTCAACACCTGCAGTCAGCTGAAGAAACAATTCAGTCTGGAAAACGTCAGCTTCTGGTATCGTGAAAACGAGCTTATTGCTGGAAAACTTGCACAATCCGCACAAGATTACCAAATCACTCTGATCAAAAGGCTCTTGACCAAAAAGAAATTGACCAATGTTAAACTAACCGACATCAAAGACCAGCATAAAATCCATTCGGAATTAAAAAAAAACAACAAAAATACAGAGCAGGAAAAAGAAGGATTCGAAATAGAATGGCAACAAGCCAAAAAACTGCTGGATGAAAGCACCAAATACAAAGACAGCATAAATAAGGTAACAAGCTGGCTTGCCGAAGACCGAGAAGATGCAGATGCCATCAGACAATGGCATAAGGATGAACGCTCTAAAGTAACAGACACAGATAACCTAAAAGCATTCGAAAAGTTCCTTACAGAAAACAAACTGCAGCAGCAATTTGAACAATCAGATTGGCACAATGACTATGCAACCGCAGGAAAAATGACATCGCAAAAATTGACGGATTTTGAAGAAAAGATCAGCAAGCTGGAAACACAACTTGTTTTTTCGGATTTGGACAATCCAGCGTCACTGGCCCATTGGGCAATAAAGCACCTCGATTTGCCTCTTGCGATTGAGCAAGAAAGCCTGCTCATACATTTTCAACACCTATCGCGAACAACGCCCAATCCGCCAAAAGAACGCTACCTCCCCTTTCCCAAAAAACTATTCAAAGAACCGCTTACTTTCAAAGCAAACGACAATGGATTTTGGCTGGAATTAAACGGCATCCACGAATTTATAAGCAATGTATCCAAACAATATCTCAACGTACCTGCTGACCAGATCAAACTCGGTAGAGAACCACTCGAAGCCTTAAACCAAAAGCTTCAAGACCTAAAACAACAAGAACAAAATCTAAAAAATCTAAAAGAAAAACTGGAAAGCTATCCCGCATTAGAAAATGTAATTTCCCTTTACAAAACCAGTGAGGAGGAACTGTTTACCAAAATCGACGAAATTGCAGAACTTACAACTACAGAACTGGAAAGATACCTATCCATTTTTCAAGATGCCGAACAACATCTAACAAACTATAAAAACCGTAACGACGCCCATAATAAGGCTTTTGCCAAGGATAGCAACAGCCAGCAGCTGAACAGTGGCAATCAGGAAAAAATTGACCAGATTGAAAGCTATATGGCCAAACAATATGGTTCAATCGACTTTGACCATTTGACAAAGACTGGAGAAAGCCAGCTTCTTCATTTTGAGACAGATTTAGAAAATCTTCTAACTACCGAAAAAATAGCTCTTCCAAAAATTCATAAAATAGAAGATGACATGTTTAAATCCAATCCGCCCATCAATACGCTTTACGAAATGCATAACACCATTGATACGGAACACACAGGAACTAAAACGCGATTTGAACAGTACCAAAACAACCACAATGCGAGTATTTTAAAACTCAATGAAGCAAAAATAAAATTTGCAGGAGAACACCAATGTGATTTTATCGCCGAGCAGGATTTGATCAAAATAGAACAACAGCCTGCAGAAACACCGAGCACGGATGCCTACAGCAAGTTCAAAGCCACTTACGACGCCGCGTCTGAAGAAATAGAAGACAAGACCATCTTAAAAGACTATTCAGTAGGTGTGCTCGCCAACAAGTTATTGCCAACCGTTTTCCCTACGCAACAAATACAAGAAGAACTTACTGGTGAACAGATTGAAAAGAGACTTACCGAACTTACGAACGATTTGCAACGTATTGGCTCCAGAAAAATAGAAATTCTACACAACACTTTTAAAGAGTTAAATACAATCTATAACGGATACCTGACCAAAGTCCATAAAATAAGCGACTACTTGTCAAAAAATAAGATTACAGGAGCAAATTATGCGACACTACAACATGCGCCGGCTACTGGATATCCCGACGATTGGATGAAGGTTTTCAGAAAAAGACTTACTAACGAAATGCAGGAGACAGGTCTGTTTGCAATAAATAACAAACAAGACATTGATGACATCATGATTAGTGTATTCCGCGAAGCAAACGGAACAAGAGAAGCTACCGTAAACGACCTGCTCAACCCACGCTCCTATTTTGATCTCCTTTTTGAAATCAAGCAAGACGGACAAAAAAACTCAGGAAGCAATGGACAAACCTATACCGCTAATGCACTGCTCTGCCTTGCCAGGCTATCGCTTATAGAAGAAGAAGACCGCACTGGAATACGAATTATGCCGATTGATGAAGCGGAAGATTTGGGAAGCAACTACGAAATGCTGCATAAACTAGCAAAAAAGGAACAGTACCAAATCGTTACCATGTCCATCGAAACTGCAGGCGACATTAATGACGAAGGACAATATATCTATATCATGCACGACAATAAAGATGCTAATGGCTTGACCTATGTGCCACCATTAGGCATATTTAACAGAGGACAATTAACAGAAAATATCAATGAAATCTTTGAAGAAACTACAGAGTAAGGATTTTACATGGCCCGTATTAAAAGCGTTAAATGATCTGTATGAAAAAAAGAAATCAACAGCAAAAATTCAGCAGGTAGATTATATCCGTTACTTAATGACACAAACTGACCTGATTGCCCAAAAAAAAGGCAATAGCAATGTTCTGGTTGCAGGCGAAGGTTATGAAGAATATTACGAAGCCAATTTTCAATCCGCTTACCAATACTATTACAACTTTCTTAATAAGGTAGGCATTCGACCAGACGGTGGTAAAAATTTCACCGAAGAAGATATCCGTACCTTGATGGTCATATACGAAAGCAGAAACGAGCTCAGAGGTAACCTCGCAAACATAGAGGACTTTTCAGGCAAAATTTTCGACTATGCAGGCTCAAAATATTTGAAATTTAAAGACAGCGTTCGCAACGCAGTACTGAAAATACTGGAAATAGATGCATTCCCGCAAACGTCAAAAGATTTACAGTACAGACTAGTTGTTGATTACCCCACCCCAAAAGCCATTATACTCTGTGAAAATAAATCCTTCCTCAAACAGCCGTGGAACGCTAAAGAACTAGAAGTGAAGCTATGGCATGTAGGCGGAAACAACATTGCAATTTTAGACGATAATGATGAAATGGAACTAGCATACCCCATTTATTACAGTTGCGACTGGGATTTTCATGGATTGGAAATATTCCAACGCATAAAGAGCAAACTAAAAAACCGAGACGTTGAAATCAAAATCCTGACGCCTCCATTCCCACACCAATACCTTCCATCAGATTCCTTTAAACACAATAGCAGATGGAACTACAAAGTTCCTTTCTCTGGGTTAGATAAAAAGGTATTCTCATCCAAAGAACAAGAAATAATAACCAAACTCATTAAAGAAGATCTATGGATTGAGGAAGAAACGAATGTATTAAAGGATATGTATTATTATAATGTTATTTAACTCCAAAAATCACTTATAACATAGGAAAAAACATATTTTTTTGCCGATAACTGCAAGTATAAAAATGTAAAAAAGGTTTAATTATTCATTACTGATAATTGTGAGATTCTTTCTAAATCTTCCACCAAATGTTTCGATATATCTTCGGTTATGGGTCCAAGACCAGACATCAATTTATAAAAAATGCATATTTGTTTAAGACTTTTATTTAAAGTTGTTTGATGACCACAATTTGAGTATGAAACTACAGCCCCCTATAAAAAATAAACCCTTGAATATCAGCGTATTCAAGGGTTTTGTTGTGGTCCCACCTGGGCTCGAACCAGGGACAACCTGATTATGAGTCAGGGACTCTAACCAGCTGAGCTATAGGACCGCATAAAATTGGTTAGATTTTGTGTGTGCAAAAATAGCAAAATTTCTTTATCTACAAAACATTTAAGGGTTTTTCTTGACATAATTCTACCAAGACACCATTGGTGGATTTGGGGTGGAGGAAGACAACTAATTTGTTATCAGCACCTTGTTTGGGTTCTTCGGAGATGAAAATAAATCCTTCTTTTTTCAATCTTTCTATCTCGGTTTGGATATTTTCTACACCAAACGCGATATGATGGATTCCTTCCCCTTTTTTATCGAGGAATTTGGCAATGGGACTTTCGGGATTTGTGGCTTCCAGAAGTTCTATTTTGCTTTCTCCAAGTTCGTAAAAAGAGGTGGTGACGCCTTCTCTCTCTACAGATTCTTGTTTGTAATTTGATCTACCCAAAAGGCGGGCAAACAGATCATCTGAATCCGAAAGAGATTTCACAGCGATGCCAAGGTGTTCTATTTTCATGATTGTATGGTTGAATTCTGAAAAAATATTTGTCTAAATAAAAATTTAATTGACAAAATTTGATTGGATGAAAAAATCCCTAGCCCCGATAGTAGTGGAAATCCTTTTTTGCGTGGACTTCCCTATCTTTTAAGATAACTAAGCGTGATGCAAAAAAGATTGCAACGGATAGCGGGATCAAGCTCCAAAAAAAACTTTGTCAAAGAACTGTAGTGAACAGAACTTTGACAAAGCATATTTTTATTTGATTAAGAATTAAATCCTTCGATGATCTTTGCAAAGTCTTCTATCTTAAGGGCTGCGCCGCCGATCAAACCTCCGTCAACGTCTGGTTGGGAGAAGATCTCTTTGGCGTTGTCTGGCTTCACACTTCCACCGTAAAGGATGGAAATTTCATCCGCAACTTCTTTCCCGTACTTGTCAGCGATCAGGCTTCTGATGTAGGCATGAACTTCCTGCGCTTGCTCCGCAGTGGCTGTTTCGCCGGTTCCAATCGCCCAAACTGGTTCATAAGCAATCACTACTTTTTTGATCTCCTCAGCGGATAAAGTGAAAAGAGCGGTTTCGGTTTGGTTTTTCACCACTTCGAAATGTCTTCCGGACTTTCTCTCTTCCAACTTTTCACCGTTGCAATAGATTGGCGTAAGGCCTTTGTCCAAAAGAGCCTTTACCTTTCTGTTGGCGTGGCTGTCGGTTTCGCCGTGGAAAGTTCTTCTCTCGGAGTGCGACACCAAACTTCCGTCTGCATCGATAGAAGCCAGCATATCCACAGAGATCTCGCCTGTGTAAGCGCCACTCGCATATTCTGAAACGTCCTGAGCGTAAACACCCACTTCCCCATTTTTGAAGACTTCCTTAGCAGCAGCAAGATACAATGCTGGCGGTGCGATGAAAACCTCGCAGTTCGTCGTGTTATTTTTTTTGTACTCTAACAGCTGAGCCATCAATTCCTGAGCTTCAGCATACGTCTTGTTCATTTTCCAGTTTCCTGCAACAATGTTTTTTCTCATTTTATATTATTTTATATTCCAAAGGTTTTTTAGAAGGATGTAAAATTTGTGCTCGTCATCAGTCACTTTATTATCAGCTTTGATAAGTGATTTTGCAAATTGGATGAAGTCTTTTCTTTCTTTTTCGGTAGAATCTTCTTCGAAACATTTGGCGTGAAACTCGAAGTGGTCTTGCCATTGGTCAGACGTCAATTGCGCGATGATCTCCAACTCGTCGTCCAGATTGAGACGGAACGGAAATTCCTCTGTCATGTATTCCTGAACTTTAAGTCCTTCTTCTGGTTTTATGATTCCATCTACGGCGGACAAGATCATCAATAGATGATAACCTGCGATTGGTTTATTTGATTTTCTCATTATATAAATTATTCTTTTTCTAGGTAATCTTTGGCACTTGATTTCTCAACCACTTTTCCTTTTTCCAAAACTAAAACAAAAGGATTGCTTCTAGCAATGGTTTTGATGGCGATCTCATCCATCAAATAACTAGGGATCTGTTTGTAGAAATTGGGTTGTGTGCTCACACCGATCACTTTGGCTTTTTCTGTCAAGGCCTTCGTTTCGGTTTTTTTGACTAATTCCAAGTCTGCTTCTTTCGGTTTGTAGGTGAAGACTATGACAACTCTTTGTTCTTTTAGTATCTCGTCTGTTATTGGATTTCCGTTAGCATCTTCAATTTTGAATTTTGAAATTTCGGATTCATAACCTTTCTTCGTTAGCTCCGTAGTTGTTTTTCCTTCTTCGATCTGCCAAGAGGTATCTTTCCAATATTCTTTATTGATATATTCATCCTGGTCTACTTTTTTGACCTCGTTGGTTTTACTGTTCTTCAACGAATAAAAACTCTTATACTCAGAAGGATCTTTAGCGATCTTTACTTTCTCAGCCGCCAGATCTGTCCCGATGGCGTACGCACGGAAATCTATCATTGGCTCGTGGAAAATGCCTCGGTACATCACGAAAAACATGATCAAAATGAAAACGCCCAACAGCGGTAATTTTCCAAATCTCACTTCCTCATTCTCTTCTCTCTCTCTATATAGAACTGCCAGGATTATTAATAAAACTAAAAGTGTAATGTCTTTCCAGAACGATTGCCAAGGCGTGAATTTCAAAGCATCTCCGAAACAGCCACAATCTGTCACCACATCAAAATAAGCTGAATAAAACGTCAAAAATCCAAAGAAAACACAAAGTGCGATCAAAGCATAAATCGTTTCTTTCAGTTTGATTTTCATTAATAACATAAAACCTAAAATAAGCTCCAGCAAAACCACAATGATTGAAAATGTCAAAGCGTATTTTTCGAGGAAAGGCAAATCAAAAACGATAGGCGAAAAGTACTCTTCCAACTTGAAAGAAAATCCCTTGAGGTCCACTGCTTTCACAAATCCGGAAGCGATGAATATGATGGATACGATGTAGCGTAAAATTGTTTTCATAGTTTTTTCAGCTATTAATGTTTAAATTTAATCAAACAAAAGACCGCATAATTGAGCATATCAAAATAATTGGCATCCAATCCTTCTGATACTAGAGTTGCTCCATTGTTATCTTCTATCTGTTTGGTTCTAAGTACTTTTTGATAGATCAGATCCGTGATGGATGAGATTCTCATTTCACGCCAAGCTTCACCGTAATCGTGGTTTTTGCGTTCCATCAGTTCCTTTGCTTTTTGAGCGTAGAAATTGTAAAGTTTCATGGTTTCTTCCTCATCAGCATTGATCTCATCAGAAAAACCTTTCTCCAACTGGATCAACCCGATGATCGAATAATTGATGATTGCGATAAACTCGTCCTCCTCACTTTCGTCCACCATTTTCACATCGGTCATCTGCAGAGTACGGATTCTATTGACTTTGATGTAGATCTGGTCCGTGATAGAACTTGGACGTAGAACGCGCCACGCGGTTCCATAATCCTTCATCTTTTTCTGAAATAAGTCTCTGCAAATCGTGATAACGCTGTCAAATTGCGCGGATGTATTGGGCATAAATCTGTCTATTGGTTCAAAGATACAAATTTAGTTGAAAGTTAAAAATTGATGCTTCTCAGTTTTTGATTTTCCTGGGTCAATTATCACTCACCACTTATCATTGAAATATCTATTTTTGTTCAATGAATTTTTCTTTTACTAATTCCGCTAATTCCAAATTATTTTCTATCAATTGCAACGGCCGATTGATTGATCTGTCGAAGCCGAAACTAATGGGAATCCTGAATCTGACTCCAGATTCTTTTTCTGACGGTGGGAAATTTAACAATGAAAAATCAGCTTTACAACAAGCTGAAAATTTATTAAAAAACGGGGCAACAATTATTGATATTGGCGCGCAATCTACCCGACCAAATTCCGAATATTTGAAAGTGGATGAGGAGATCAGAAGAATTGGAAACATTATTTCATTGATTAAAAAAGAATTTCCGGAAAGTTTGATTTCGCTTGACACTTTTTATTCTGATGTTGTGAGATTTGGTCATGATGAAGGAATTGATATCGTGAATGACATTTCTGCTGGACAATTTGATCCTGAATTATTAAATACGGTTGCAGAAACAGGTTTGCCTTATATATTAATGCACATCAATCCAACTTATGGATCAATGCATGAGAAAATTAGGTTTGATGACATCATCCTCTCGATCAATCGATTTTTCTCTGAGAAAATATTGGAATTAAAACAAAAGGGGATCAAAGACATTATATTGGATCCTGGTTTCGGTTTCGGAAAAACAGTGGAAGATCAGTACAAAATGATCGATGAATTTGAATATGTAGGATTTGGAAAATATCCAGTTTTGGCAGGGATCTCTAAGAAATCATTCATCTACAAGCCACTTGGAAAATTGGCAAATGAAGTCGAAAAAGAAACATTGGACCTGCATTTAAAACTAATAGAAAAAGGCGCAAACATTATCCGATTGCACGACCCACAAACCCTGAAGCTCTGAATATGAGAAAAGTTTACTTATTCATTAGGAAAATTTTAAAAAGGTCTTTTGACAACATCAGAAATGAGCGCTTGAAAGAAAACCTGCTTCAGGCCGTTCCTTTTTGGATTGGCTCTATCATTACAGGAATTGTTGCAGTTTTGTACGCCCAGATCTTCGCATTGGGCGAACATACATTAAATAGAATTCTAAACTGGAATCTGTGGATGATCTTCATCATAGCACCAGTGGGCTTTGTACTTTCCTGGTGGCTGGTCAAAAAATACGCCCCTTATGCCAAAGGTAGCGGAATCCCGCAAGTGATGGCTGCGGTAGACCTTGCAAATCCTAAAGACAATCATCTTATTCATAAATTGTTGAGTTTACGGATCATCATTATCAAGATAGTCTCAAGTTTTGTTTTAGTTTCCAGTGGTGGCGCGATAGGGCGAGAAGGGCCAACGATACAGATTGCAGGCTCTATTTTCCGAAAGGTCTATGAGTTCTTACCAGCATGGTGGCCAAAGATTTCGAAGAAAAACATGATACTTACCGGAGCTGCAGCTGGTCTCTCTGCAGCTTTCAACACACCTTTGGGCGGAATAGTTTTCGCTGTGGAGGAATTATCAAAAACCCATATCAATTATTTCAAAACAGCTTTGTTCACGGCAGTTATTATCGCCGGACTCACCGCTCAGTCTCTTGCGGGATCTTATCTCTATCTCGCTTATCCGAAAACGAATGACGTCACGTTATGGATCATGTTTCCAATAATTTTCGTTTCAGGGATCTCGGGAATCCTTAGCAGTCAGCTTTCTGTTGCCATGTTGAAGATCAATAGGTTGAAGAAAAAACTTAAAAGTGACCTCTCCAATATTATTTTCCTCGTTATTTCCGCATTGATCATAGCTTCCATCGCGTTCTTTATCAATAGGGATATTCTCGGTTCAGGAAAAGACATCATAGAAAGAGTTCTTTTCAGTGATGATAAGATCGAGGCCTGGTATGTTCCAATACTAAGAATGTTGGGGCCAGCTTTAGCTTTCACATCTGGTGGCGCAGGCGGCATCTTTGCTCCTGCATTATCGACTGGTGCAACGATAGGAAGTGTATTTGCAGGCATTATGAATCTGACGGACAATGAAACCAATGTATTGATCCTTGCGGGAATGGTCGCCTTTCTCACAGGAATTACGAGAGCGCCATTCACCTCTGCTATTTTGGTCTTGGAAATGACGGACAGACATTCATTGATATTTCATCTGATGCTAGCCGGCATGATGTCCTCGATCTTCTCTGTTCTGATAAGCCGAAATTCTCTTTACGAATCACTCAAAACGAATTTCATTAATGACATAATAAAACACAAATAGATTCGTATTAAATATTTTTTTCAATAAATAAGTGTTAAAATCGCAAATATTTAACGTTTGTTTGGTTTTTTTTTATAATTTTGAAATGAACCAAAAAATTTTATGTCTTATGAAAAAAAATCTACTAAGATTAGTGCTACTTTCAATCCCCGTTTTCGGGTTTTCGCAAAGTAACGTTTTGCTCTCGGAAGACTTTCAAAGTGGAAGCTTGCCAGCTTCTTGGACAGTCAATCAATCAAATGCAGTTGAGACTTGGCATGTCGAAGATCCTCTTGCAGGGACAGACTTGAAGGCAACTGTGAATTATGATGAATCCACAGCCGCTCAAGATGAGTGGCTCATAACGCCAAGTCTTGATTTCAGCGCCAGTACAACCTACACCCTGACAGCCACTATCGGGCTAAGTTATTATTGGTCTGTAAACCCGGAAGACAACTATGATGCTTTTATCAAAGTCTCTACAGACAATGGTGTCACTTGGACCCAGGTTTGGTCAGAAGTCGACCTAGGAACATTTACCAATTGGGTGATGAATCCTGTAAGTGTAAACTTATCTTCTTACGCAGGAAATGCCAATGTGAAAATTGCTTTCCAATATGTTGGAGCAGATGGAGCCGCTCTATACCTTGACAATGTTAAGGTACAAAAACCAGCAAGCACTGCTCCTGATTGCGCAACTTTAACTGCACCTGCAAATGGCGCAACCAATGTCGCCTACTTTACCAATACACTTACTTGGACAGCACCAGCAGGCGGTAGCTCTTTGGATTCATACGATGTGTACTTAGATAAGAATCCAGACCCGACAACGTTGGTGACAAATGTTACTACAACAAGTTACACAGCTACAAACTTAGACCCATCATCCACTTACTATTGGAAGGTTGTTCCTAAAAATACGGCTGGCTCTGCGACAGGATGTACAGTTTACTCCTTCACGACTACAGCTCCAACATATTGTACAGCCGGTGCAACATCCACTAGTTTTGAAAAAATATCTGCTGTGACATTTGCAGATATCAACAACACTTCTACAACTACTGCAGGTTATGAGGATTTCACAAGTGTAACAGGAAACGTTACAGCAGGCCAGACCTATAACTTCACAGCTACATTCTCAGGTACATCTTTTAACTCTGACCAAGTACTAGTTTGGATAGACCTTAACGGTGATAAGGATTTCAATGATGCTGGAGAACAAGTATTAGTGACTCCAACCCAAATGTCACCTTGGACAGGCTCTATCACTATCCCTGCAACTGCGACTATCGGTTCTACAAGAATGAGAGTGAGACTACACGATTCTTCTTTAGGGGCAAACCTTACGCCTTGTGGTACTTCTTCTTACGGACAAGTTGAGGATTACACCTTGAATATTGGCGCACTAGCTGTTTCTGATGTTTCTAAAAATGGTATCAAAGCATATCCTAACCCAGTGAGAGACATTTATAATATCGAAGCTCAAGGTAAAATCAAAAATGTGAAAGTTTATGATGTTACCGGTAAGCAACTATTCGTAAAAGATATTAATGAAGCTAAATCTCAAATCGATTTCAGCAGATTTAATTCTGGAGTTTACATTGTTACTACTACAATGGAAGATGGCTCCACCACTTCTTCAAAAGTGATCAAGAAATAATTTTTCTTACAAATCAAATTTAATCCCGTCATAATTTGACGGGATTTTTTTTATACTGAGTGTTTGTAGTTTAGAAAAAAGTTGTACTTTTGCAACTCGAATTTTTAATTAATAAATTAACATTATGAACAATTACGAAACTGTTTTCATTTTAACTCCCGTTCTATCTGATGCTCAGGTGGAGGAAGCAGTGAAAAAATTTGAAGATCTATTGACTTCAAACAATTGCGAAATCGTTGCCAAAGAAAATTGGGGACTTAAGAAATTAGCTTATCCTATTCAATTGAAAAAGAATGGTTTTTACACACTGATCGAATTCAAAGGAGAAGGAACTGTAGTTGCAGACCTAGAAACTGCTTTCAAACGTGATGAGAGAGTGATTCGTTACCTAACGACTAAACTTGACAAACACGCTATCGATTATGCAGTAACAAGAAGAAGCAAAATCAAATCTGCTAAAGCTTAATTATTAACCTTTTAAAATTTTAAAATCATGGCAATAGATGATATGGCAAAACAAGCCTCTGCTGGAGGTGAATCTGAAGTAAAATTTCTTACTCCACTTGATATCAACACAAAAACTGATAAAAAGTACTGTAGATTCAAAAAATTTGGAATTAAGCACGTAGATTACAAAGATGCTGACTTCCTTTTACAATTTGTAAACGAACAAGGTAAGATCTTACCAAGAAGATATACAGGAACTTCTCTTAAATATCAGAGAAAAGTATCTGCAGCTATCAAAAGAGCAAGACATCTTTCTTTGATGCCTTACGTAGCAGATCTTTTGAAATAAGACAAAAATAAATAAAGGAAGTAGGTCCGCCTGCTTCTTTTGTTGCTGAATTAATATTAAATTCTAACGAAGTGATGAGAAACCCGGAACATAAAACCCGGAACTCGGAACTCTAAAACGGACAACAACAATGGAAATTATCCTAAAACAAGACGTAGAGAACTTAGGACTTGAGTTCGATACAGTAAATGTAAAACCAGGTTACGCTCGTAACTTTTTACTACCTCAAGGTTTTGCTCTTTTGGCAACACCTAAAAACAAAGCAGCTCTAGAAGCTACTTTGGAATCTAGAAAAGAAGAAGAAGCTAAATTGGTTGCTGCTGCTAACGCTGTAGTTGATCAGTTGAAGAAGACTTCTATCACTATTCCTGCAAAAGTAGGTTCTGGTGACAGATTATTCGGTTCTATCAACAATGCTGACCTTGCTGCTGCTTTAGCAAAAGCTGGTGTAAGTGTTGATAAAAAATACATCAAAATTCCTGGAAACACGATCAAGAGAACTGGTACAGTAACTGCTCTTATCAGACTTCACAGAAATGTTGAGTACAACTTCGATTTCGCTATCGTTTCTGATGCTCCAGTAGAAGCTCCTAAACCGGCTGCTCCAAAAGCTAAAGTTGAAGAAGAAACTCCTTCTGAAGAAGCTTAATCACAAGTTTTCAAAAAACATAAAAAAACCACTTCGATTTTGAAGTGGTTTTTTTTATTAAATCAAGTTGTTTCTAAGATTTCTTCGACTTCCAA
Source organism: Chryseobacterium sp. FP211-J200 (assembly GCF_001643375.1). GTDB lineage: Bacteria > Bacteroidota > Bacteroidia > Flavobacteriales > Weeksellaceae > Epilithonimonas > Epilithonimonas ginsengisoli. The sequence goes on along the minus strand of NZ_LSHB01000001.1, from coordinate 68,502 downwards.
GCATTGAAGAATTCTTTTAGCTTCTCCAGGCTATAGCCGCTACCCTCTTCCAAAACTGAACTGTCTTGTGTGTGGATCTGTTTTCCATTCTCATCCAAAATGATGAAAACAGGATAACCAAATTTCTCTCCAGGATTTCCATAGCTGGCAAAAGTCTTTTCATTCTTATTCTCTGGCGACCAGTTCAAGTGGTAATAGATGTAATTGTCGTCCACCAACTTTTTAAGTTCTGGCGTTTGCTGTACATAATTATTGAATCTCAAACACCAGATACACCAGTTGCCACCTGCCTGTATCACAACATTTTTGTGTTCCTTTTTAGCAAGTTTTACAACATTTTGGATATCTATGTTTGCATTAGCTTCAGGATGATAGGGTTTTGGTAACTTGGCAACTTCTTCTCTTGCCGCTTTCTTTTTTGCTTCAAGTTGTTCTTTCGTAAGTGGAGTTTCCGTGGTTTGCGCATTCACGGCATTAAATGCAACAATGCTTCCTACTAAAAACGACTTTATGATTGTTCTTTTCATTTCCAAATAAATATTGATTTTACAACATCAAATTTAAGCAAATATCCCGCCATTTTCAGTATATTTGCCAATAAACACAATAGTTTGAATCAATTTCTATTCAGCATATTATTACTTATTTCAAGATTACCACTGAAAATATTATATGTATTTTCAGATATCATGTTTTTCATTAATTATTATATTGTCGGTTATAGAAAAAAAGAGGTTTTGGAAAACCTGAAAAATTCTTTTCCGGATAAATCTGATCAGGAAATAAAAGACATTTCTAAAAAATTCTTCTCCAATTTTTGTGATTATCTAGCTGAGATGTTAAAAGCTTTTACCATAAGCGAAACAGAGTCTAGAGTAAGAATGCAGCATCTGAACCAAGATCTTTTTCATAAAGCAAAAGCGGAAGGTAAAAATATCATATTACTTTCTGGTCATGTTTTCAATTGGGAATGGTTCAACGCGCTGACAACAATTGTACCTCAGAATCAAAGCTTCCCTGTTTATCGAAAGATGAGTAATATTTTTTGGGAGAAGAAGATCAAAATGATTCGAAATAGGTTCAACAATCAATCTTTGGAAGCTAATGAGGTCATCAAACATATTTTCAGAAATCCTAATGATGGTAACTCTATTTATATGTTTGTCGCCGATCAAACGCCAAATGTGCATTCGGTAAACTTTGGTCTTAATTTTTTGAATCAAAAGACGCCTGCATTTGTTGGCTATGATAAACTTTCTACGAGGATAGATATGGTTTTTATCTACTGTGAGATGAAGAAAGTAAAACGCGGATTTTACCAAGTGAATTACCACAGGATCTATCCTGATGGCGAAAAATTTGTAGAACACGAGGTAGTGAAAAAATTCCATAGATTATTAGAGAACACCATTAATAAAAGGCCAGACAATTGGCTCTGGTCACACAGAAGATGGAAGTACAAAGATTCTATCAAAAACTACGAGGCATAGATGACAGTTGCTATAGCTATACTTAATTGGAATGGAAAAAAATGGCTGGAAAAATTTCTGCCTTCAGTGATTCAATATTCCCAAGAAGCAGAGATTTACGTCATTGATAATGCGTCAACCGACGATTCTATTCAATTTTTAAAATCAAATTTCCCTGAAGTTAAAATCGTTCAGAATCAAAATAATTCGGGTTTTGCTGCAGGTTATAATCAAGGTTTGAAATCCATCAAAGCTGATATTTTTTGTTTATTGAATTCTGATGTGGAAGTCACGGAGAATTGGATCATTCCAATCAAAAAACTATTTTCCGAGAATCAAGATATCGCTGCGATCCAACCAAAAATTCTGGATTACAATCATAAGGATAAATTCGAATTTGCGGGTGCTGGTGGTGGAATGATAGATAATTTGGGTTATCCTTACTGCAGAGGAAGGATTTTCGAAAATATAGAATTTGATAACGGACAATATAACGATGAGACCGAGATTTTCTGGGCTTCAGGTTGTTCATTATTTATACGTTCTGAAGATTTTTGGAATATGAATGGTTTTGATGAGAGATTCTTTGCGCATCAGGAAGAGATCGACCTTTGCTGGCGCTTGAAAAATGCTGGAAGAAAAATCTATTATACCGGAAAATCTACCGTTTATCATGTTGGTGGCGGAACTTTGAAGAAAGAAAATCCGGTGAAAACATATCTCAATTTTAGAAATAATCTATCGATGATGCTGAAGAACCTTCCGTCATCAAAAGTATTTTTCATTCTATTTTTCAGATTACATCTCGATGGATATGCAGCATTTTATTTGGCTTACAAAAACGGATGGCGATTTCTTTGGGCAGTTCTCAAAGCACACGTTTATTTTTACATCCAACTTCCAAAGTCGATTCAACTAAGACAAAAACATCAGATAGATCCGTATTATCAGACCAAATGGTTGATGTTCAAACATTTTTTAGGCTCGAAAAAATAATTATAAATGAACTTCATCGCCTTAGATTTCGAAACTGCGACCCACGAAAAAAACTCAGCTTGCGAATTGGGGATTTGCATCGTGGAAGATGGTGTGATAAAGGAAACCAGATCTTGGCTTATAAAACCACCTTCTTATCCATATTTCAATTATCACAATATTGCAGTCCACGGCATTAATCCTGAGGATGTTCGCAACTCTCCTACTTTTGCAGATATTTGGCACGAAATAGAAAACTTGATGTATGGAAATTTGATGATCGCTCACAACGCATCTTTTGATGCAGGCGTTTTACGTGGTTGCCTCGATCATTATGGATTCTTCACGCCAAAAATAAATTACTTATGCAGCATTGGAGTTGCTAAGAAAGCTTGGAAAAATCTAAAAAGTTATGGATTGAAAAGTCTGGCGGAACAACATCAGATCAACTTCAATCACCACAGGGCAGATGCCGACGCAGAAGTTTGTGCGAAAATTTCGTTATTAAGTTTTGAAAGATTGATGATTTCCAGAAATGACGAGATCAAAGAAGTTTTCAGTAAGAAGATCAAATTTCTGTAAAATCAAGTTTCAGATCTAGTTACTCAACACCTCAGACACCAAATTAAACTTCGGAATTCCTACATTGAAAGTCTCTTTCTCAGGATTTTCAAAAACGTAATGCCCTTCCATATTCCCAACTCCGGATTTCAATATCACATTTGAAAAGTAACTGAATTTTTCACCGCTCTCGATAACTGGTGTCAAGCCAATCACGCCAGCACCTTCAACTTCGGTAAATCCGAATCCAAGATCGTATATCATCCATCTTCTCGAAAGTAATTTGACAGGAATGATCCCAAGATTTTCGATTTCAATATTATAACGGAAAACGAATCGGTTTTCAGAGGGATAACTGTTGAAATTATCATACTCAGTAGTGACTGTCACTTTAATTTCAGAAGTATTTTTTGAGACCATTTTATTAGATTTAATTTTTTGATACAAATATCTCGCCGAACATTTGATTAAAAAAATACAATTTGGTTAAATCCTTATTCTATCTTTAATTTCATTTTATTCAATCGGTTAATTTTCTTAATTTTGTCTAATCTAAAAAAGTAAAAAGAAAGAAATGAATTCCTACAAAAACCCATTGGAAGAGCGCTATTCCAGTGAAGAGATGCTGTTTAATTTTTCCCACAACAACAAGTTCCGCACTTGGAGAAAACTTTGGGTAGCCCTTGCTGAAATCGAAAAAGACCTAGGTCTGGAAATCTCGGACGAGCAGATCGCTGAACTGAAAGCCAATGTTGAAAACATCGATTACGAAATAGCTGCAGAATATGAGAAAAAATTCCGTCATGATGTCATGGCCCACGTTCACACTTATGGTGATGTGGCGCCTTCAGCAAAAGGAATTATCCATTTGGGCGCAACTTCGGCATTTGTAGGAGACAACACTGATTTAATTCAAATCCGTGATGGACTTTTAATTATAAAGAAAAAATTGGTCAATGTGATGAAGAATCTTGCTGATTTTTCAATACAATACAAAGACCTTCCAACTTTAGGCTTCACACATTTCCAACCAGCTCAGTTGACAACCGTTGGAAAAAGAGCAACACTTTGGTTACAGAGTTTGGTTCTTGATATCGAGGAACTTGATTTCTTCTTGGAAACTCTACGTTTCAGAGGTGTAAAAGGAACTACAGGAACTGCTGCAAGTTTTCTTGAACTTTTCGATGGCGATTATTCTAAAGTAAAACATCTCGATAAAGAATTGTCAAAAAGATTCGGTTTCGAAAAAGTTTTCGGCGTTTCAGGTCAAACTTACGACAGAAAAATCGATGCGAAAGTAGTTGCTTTATTAGGAAATATTGCACAATCTGCACATAAATTCACGAACGATTTACGTCTTCTTCAAAATCTTAAAGAAATTGAAGAACCATTCGAGAAAAACCAAATCGGATCATCTGCAATGGCTTACAAACGTAACCCAATGAGAAGCGAAAGAATCGGAGCATTGGCAAAATACGTAATGTCTTTGACGACAAGTTCTGCAATGGTAGCTTCAACACAATGGTTTGAAAGAACATTGGACGATTCTGCAAACAAGAGATTAACAATTCCACAGGCATTTTTAGCCGTTGATGCAATCTTACTGATCTGGAATAACATCATGAATGGAATCGTGGTTTATCCAAACAGGATCAACAAGCATATTATGGAAGAACTTCCTTTTATGGCGACAGAATACATTATTATGGAAGAGGTGAAAGCTGGTGGTGACCGTCAGGAAATCCACGAAGTAATCAGAGTTCATTCTATGGAAGCGTCTAAAAAAGTGAAAGAGGAAGGTAAAGAAAACGACCTTATCGAAAGAATCCTGAATGACGACTCATTAAAGCTAGATAAATCAAAATTAAAAGAAGTTCTTGACCCGAAAAACTTCATCGGTTTTGCACCAATTCAAACGGAGGAATTCATTGCCAATGAAGTTCAGCCAATTTTGGATGTGAACAACGAGTTGATCGGTTTGGAGTCTGACCTCAAAGTATAAAATGATATGCAGTCTTTTGGGCTGCATTTTTTACTTTGTTCAATTAATGTTTGAATAAAGTATTGATCATTGAAATTTAATTTTTTGGGCAGCTTAATCCGCCTTCCACTCCCGCTTTTTGCCTCCACTTCGTTGCGGCAAAAGAGCTCCGTTCAAGTCGGGCTGCAGAGATTCGATGCCAAAATAAATTTCAGAAAAAATTAAAATAAATCTAATAAATATCCGACATCTAATGTCTCAAAACAAAAGAATTTTCGTAGAAAAAAGAGGAATTTTCGATGTAGAAAGTCCAAAGATTTTTGATGAAGTAAAAGCGGTGGTTCCGTCGGTCAAAAATGTAAAAGTGTACAATGTGTACGATATTTTCAATTTGAACGATGGTGAGTTCGAAAAGGTAGTCAACAGTACTTTCGTGGATCCGGTTACTGATATTTTAATCGAAGAAAATCCTGCAGTAGGAGTTTATTTCGCATTAGAATTTTTGCCCGGACAATACGACCAACGTGCAGATTCTGCGCAACAGTGTATTGCTTTGCTGACTGAAAATGAGAAATCTAAAGTAAGAAGCGGTAAACTCATCGAGTTTGAAGGTGTTTCTGAATCTGATTTGACAAAAATCAAAGATCTTCTCATCAACAAGGTGGAATCTCAAGAAAAAGATTTATCAATTTTAAATATTCCAGCAGAAGAAACGCCGTCACAAGTTTTGATTCATGAAGGTTTTAACGATTTTACAGATTCACAGCTTAACGATTTTTACAATTCACACGGTTTTGCATTAGGTTTGGATGATTTAAAATTCATTCAGGACTATTTTAAAACTGAGAAGAGAAATCCTACAGAAACTGAACTGAAAGTTTTAGACACGTATTGGAGTGATCATTGCCGTCACACAACTTTTGAAACGGAACTATCAAATATAGAGTTTGAAGGACAGTTTAAACATACATTGGAAACCATTTTCAATGATTATATCGAAAAAAGAAAATTCTTAGGACGCGAATTGAAACCGATCTCTTTAATGGATTTGGCAACGGTTTGCGGAAGATATTTCCATAAAACAGGTAACCTGGATAACTTGGTGGTTTCTGATGAAATCAACGCCTGTACGATCCAGATCGAAGCTGAATATGATGGTAAAAAAGAACCGTGGTATTTATTATTCAAAAATGAAACGCACAATCACCCAACTGAAATTGAACCTTTTGGAGGTGCTTCAACGTGTTTAGGTGGTGCGATCAGAGATCCTTTGTCCGGACGTTCTTTCGTATTCCAGGCGATGAGATTGACGGGTGCTGCTGATGTTTTGGAATCTGTTGATAAAACGTTACCTGGTAAGTTACCTCAAAAAACAATCACAAAACAGGCGGCAAACGGATATTCTTCTTATGGTAACCAAATTGGTTTGGCAACTACCATGGTTTCTGAAATCTACGATGAAGGCTACAAAGCAAAAAGAATGGAAGTTGGTTTCGTTACCGGTGCCGTTCCAGTGGATTGGGTAAGACGTGAAAAGCCTGAAGCTGGCGATTCTATCATCATTTTAGGTGGTGCAACGGGTCGTGATGGTGTTGGTGGAGCAAGCGGAAGTTCGAAAGAACAGGACGAAACTTCGATTCACACAATGAGTTCTGAAGTTCAGAAAGGAAACGCCGTTGAAGAACGTAAAATCCAGAGATTATTCAGAAATCCTGAAGTGACGAGACTAATCAAGAAATCAAATGATTTTGGGGCTGGAGGTGTTTCTGTAGCCATCGGTGAAATCGCTGATTCTTTGGAAGTTAATCTGGATGTTTTACCTTTAAAATATGAAGGTTTGAACGGAACTGAGCTTGCCATTTCTGAATCTCAGGAAAGAATGGCGGTTGTGGTTGAACCAAAAGATAAAGAGCAGTTCATCAAATTCTGTGAAGCTGAAAATATTGTCGCTGTTGAAGTGGCGAAAGTGACAGATTCCGGAAGAATGCAGATGTTCTGGAAAGGCGATAAAATTGTTGATCTTTCAAGAGAATTCCTGGATACCAACGGTTGTTCTAAAAGTCAGGAAGTTAAGATTACGCATCTTAATGAATTGAAAGAAGAAACTCAGACTTTCAACGAAGAGAATTTCTTAAAAATTCTTGCAGATAAAAACGTTGCTTCTCAAAAAGGTTTGTTAGAAATGTTTGATTCATCCATCGGTGCGACTACGGTTGCGATGCCTTTGGGTGGAAAATATCAGCAGACTTTGATGGAGGGAAGCGCTCAAACCTTACCGATTTTAGGTGCAAAAAATATTGAAACAGTTTCTTTTGCAAGTTGGGGATTTGATGCTGAAATTTCAAAGCAAAACTCGTTATTGGGAGCATCTTATGCCGTCGTTGAAAGCGTTGCAAAAATCGTTGCGATGGGTGGCGATTATAAAAATGTAAGATTAAGTTTTCAGGAATATTTTGAGAAATTAGGTCAGAATCCTGAGAAATGGGGCAAGCCTCTGGCTTCTCTTTTGGGAGCTTATGATGCGCAGATTAACCTTGGTTTAGCAGCCATCGGAGGTAAGGATTCGATGAGTGGAACGTATCAGGATCTGAATGTTCCGCCAACGTTGATTTCTTTCGCTTGTGCTAATGGAGAAAAGAAAAATGTAATCTCTCCGGAATTTAAACATGCAGGAAATAAAATCTATTTCTTCAATCATATTCCACAGGAAAACGGACTTCCAAACTATGATAATTTAAAGAGTGTTTTTGAATTGATTTTTGAAAATATCAAAGCCGGCAAAATTGTTTCTGTGAAGACCGTGAAAGAAGGCGGTGTTGCAGTTGCTCTAGCTAAAATGAGTTTCGGAAATAGATTGGGTGCTGAGATTACAGTTGAAGAAAAATCATTATTAACGAAAAATGTCGGCAGCTTAATCATCGAATCCAAAGAAGAATTAAGCACTGTAACACTTCAATTCATCGGAGAAGTTAAAGATTCTAATGTTCTTAAAATCAATGACTCTGAATTTGCAATTGAAAAATTATTAGCAGCCAATACCAATACATTTGAAAACCTTTTCTCAACAGTAGAAAGAGAAAAAATAGTGGTTGAATTAGATTCAAAACTGAACTCAATCAACCCAAGAAATATCATCATCAAGAAACACGGAATCGCTCAGCCAAAAGTATTTGCACCGATTTTTCCGGGAACAAATTGCGAATACGATACGCTGAACGCTTTCCAAAAAGAAGGCGCAATTGTAAGCAGTTTGCCTTTGATCAATATCAACCACCAATTATTGGACGAAAGTATTGATGCGTGGGTAGAAGAAATCAAAACGTCACAGATTTTAGCATTCTCAGGAGGTTTCTCTGCGGGTGATGAGCCGGATGGTTCTGCGAAATTCATCGTGAATGTTCTGAAGAACGAAAAAATGCGAAATGCTGTTCACGAATTACTCGACAGAGACGGAATGATCATCGGAATCTGTAACGGTTTTCAGGCTTTGGTCAAGTCAGGATTGTTGCCTTACGGAAGAATTAAGGACTTGGACGAAAATTCTCCGACCTTGGCTCACAACGCAATCAGAAGACATATTTCTCAGATGGTCAACGTGAAAGTTCTAAACGACGAATCGCCTTGGTTGAAAGGAATGAAAGACCAGGTTTATACTATTCCAATTTCTCATGGTGAAGGTCGTTTTATGGCTTCAGAAGCGGAAATTCAGAAGTTGTATGAGAACGGACAGATTGCGACTCAATATTTAGATTTAGACGGAAACGTTGCTCACGGAATGCCTTTCAATCCTAATAATTCTTTGTTCGGAATAGAAGGAATCACAAGTCCGTGTGGAAAAATCTATGGCAGAATGGGACATCCTGAACGTTTTGCAGAAGGTTTGATGAAAAATATTCCAACTGCGAATTATCACAACATCTTTAAAAATGGAGTCGAATACTTCAAATAAAAATAACAAGAAATCGGCTGTCATCAATGGCAGCCATTTTTCTGATTTATTAGGATTCTATGAAGAAGTTTCTGATGTCTTGATGAAAGATGCGGATTGGAAAGTCGGGACTTTGGATGGTTTTGATGATATTCTTTATGGATTTGAAGGTGAAATTATTTGGAGAGAATCTGAGAAATCAAAGCAGGATCTGGGTTTTGAAGCGACCAAAATTTTTTACGAAAACAAAATCAAGCAAGGAAAGCCTTTTAATGTTGAATTGATACAACAAAAACTGGATGATTTGATTGATGGAAACGGACAAACCTTATTCGAAATCTTAATTGAGATTCTAGAATCGCATCAGAACATTACTTTAATTTTAGATTGATTTAAAAGGAAATGAAGAAAATGATTTACGGGTTATTCTTCGGTGACAGTATTACTTACGGAGAATATGATGGTATTTTTGGTGGTTGGGTAGATATTCTGAAAAGATATGCGCTACAGAAATATAATGAAGGAAGTTCGAATGAACTGATTCTTTTCAATCTCGGAATTGGTGGCGAAACGTCGGAAGGTCTGGTCAAAAGGATTCCGCACGAGATGAAAGCCAGAAATTCAGCTGACGGAAATATCGTATTCATCGGTTATGGTGCCAATGATCTGGCTGTAAAAGATGGAAATCAAATAGTAAATCAATCACAGTTTAAGGTAAATATTAAAACTGCAATTCAAGATGCAAAGCTTTATTCAGACGATATTTATTTGGTCAGCATTCTTCCAATTTCTGAGAAAATTGATTCTAAGATCTCAGCAACTGGAAAGATCAGAACAAACGAAGATGTTTTGGTATACAATCAGATCCTTAAAGATATTGCAACTGAAAACGTTTTAACTTACATCGATTTTCATTCCGCGTTTTTAGAAAACAAAGAGATTTTACTTTCCAAAGACGGCGTTCACCCCAACGAAAAGGGTTACAAAATGATGGCTGAAAGCGCCCTTCCGATCATCGAAAAATATTTATAAACATTCATAAATAAAGCTTCAAAACCTTTCTCAAAACGAGGAAGTTTTTTTGTGAATTGATTTTTAGCACAGTCTTTGAATTAATCATAAAAATCTAAATTTATGAGTGCGGGAAATATAACATCAGTGTTGCTGAAAATATTAAAATGGCTGGGAATTACGATTGCTTCTATCCTATTTCTAATGTTCATTATTCCGATTCTTTTTCCCGGACAGATTTCGAATCAGGTAAAGATATTTGCTAACAAACATTTGGCTGGCAAACTCGATTATAAGAAAACACACCTTACATTTTTCCGCCACTTCCCTTCTCTGACGGTTTCTGTGGACGATTTTTTACTCAAAGGCTCCAAGCCATTTGAACAAGATACATTGCTCGCGGCAAAAGACGTTTCAGTCGGAATCAATCTTAAAAATTTAATTTTTGACCAAGAAATCAAAATTGATGAGATATATGTGAATGATGCTGTAGCAAACGTTTTCGTCAATTCCAAAGGTCAGGCAAATTACAATGTTTACGTTTCCAAACCTTCGGAAAAACCAAAAGACACGACGGAAGCTGGCGCTTCAATCAAATTAGATTTAATTAAACTGAAAAACTGGAACATCAAATACAATGACCACGCAGCCAATGTTTTGGTAAATGCGAAAGGTCTTAACTATACAGGAAAAGGCGGATTAAGCGAAGATATTTTCGACCTCGAAACCGACCTTGGAATCGACAAACTTGATTTTGCATTAAATAGAATTTGGTACGCCAAAGAAAAGTCACTTCACGCCGATTTGATTACGAGAATCAACACCAATGCCTTGACTTTTGTTTTGAGAAAAAATGAGTTGAGAATCAATGAACTGCCTTTGAAATTCACCGGTTTTGTGAGTATTTTGAAGGATGGTTATAATTTGAATATCAATGCGGCGTCGGAAAAAACGACGATTAAAGATATGTTGTCCGTTTTGCCACCGCAATATTTAAGTTGGGTGAAAGACACGAAAATCGAGGGAAATAGTGATTTGTTCTTCAGTTTAAAAGGTAGATTCAGTGAGCCGAAAAACCAGAAACCCGATTTGAAAGCCAGTCTTAAAATCAATAATGGTTCGGTTTCCAACAGCAATGCGCCAGTTCCAATGAACAATTTGAATATGGATCTGAATGTGGATCTACCATCATTGGACACCAACAAACTCCTACTCGACCTTCGAAATCTGAGTTTTGATCTGGGTAAAAATAATAAGTTCCGAGCCGTTGTAAGAACTCAGGGAATGGACGAAATGAAAATCAATGCCAACATCAAAGGTGGAATTGATCTGGCCACCTTGGATTCAGCTTTGGGATTGAAAGATATTGAACTGAAAGGTCTTATGAATACGGATATTCAATCGAATGGTATTTTCAATTTGGATAAAAAATTATTCCCAAAGACGAAAGGTTATTTTAATCTGAAAAATGGCTGGCTGAAAACGAAATATTATCCGAATGCGATTCAGAACATCAATATTTTAGCGAATATTTATAATACAGATGGGACCTTCAAAAGTCTGGGTGTGAAACTTGATCCGTTCAAATTTGATTTTGAAGGAAATCCTGTATTTGTGAATGCAGACCTTCAAAACTTCGAAGATCTGTTATATAAAATCAGAGCAAAAGGCGTTTTGAACATTGGCCGAATCTATCAGGTTTTCAGGAAAGAAGGATTTGATGTCAGTGGTCTGATAATGGCAGATTTATCTTTGAATGGTCGTCAAAGTTACGCGACAACAGGACAATACAGCAGATTGGACAACCGAGGAAACTTAATCTTAAAAAATATCAAAGCCACCACTGAATATCTCCCAAAATCATTTTTTATCAAAGAAGGAAATTTCGAATTTGAAAATGAGAAAATGTGGTTTAGAAAATTCTATGCGACTTATGGAAAATCTGATTTCGCCTTGAATGGCTATCTTTTAAATACTATTAATTATTTCATCGAGAGAAAAGGAACTTTGCACGGTAAATTCCATCTTAAATCTAATTACATTTTGGTTGATGAATTTATGGCGTTGAAAGAAGGCGACAACAAAGACAAATCGCTAGCTGTAGAATATGCGAAAGAAGAAAATCCGAAAAGCAGCGGCGTTGTGATTGTTCCAACAAATCTGGATGTTTCTCTGGAAGCGAATGCTAAAAAGGTAGAATTCAAAGGACTTGGATTGAATAATCTTGTGGGATTGGCGTCTGTCAACAAAGGCGAAGTTTACCTGAAGAATACAAGCTTCGACATTGTCGGAAGCAGAATGGGAATAGATGCAAGATATCAAAACGAGTCACCGATCACGGCCAATTACGATGTCGCTTTGAAAGTTGATAACTTCGATGTTCAGAGAGCTTACAAAGAAATCGATATGATTCGCGAAATGGCAACTGCAGCCAAAGATGTGAAGGGAATTGTTTCTCTTGATTATAAATTGAAAGGCGATTTTGACGGGAATATGAAACCGATCTACCCATCTCTTGAAGGAGGCGGAAACGTCAATCTAAAAGATGTCGAAGTCAAAAACCTAAAAATGCTTTCCGCAGTCGGAAACGGTATTGGCGCAGATGCCTTCAACAATCCCGATATGAAGGGGGTTGACATCAAAACGAACATCAAAAACAATTTGATTCACGTGGATCCATTTACTTTCAAAGTCTCAGTTTTGAGACCGTCAATTAGCGGGACGACCAGTTTCAACGGCCTGCTCGATTTCCGAATCAGAGTTGGTTTGCCACCAGGCGGATGGATCGGTTTCCCTGTTGTGGTAACAGGAACACACGAGAAACCGAAAATCAAAATCTTCAGCAAAACCGGACAAGGCATTATGGATGCGCTTTACAATACCAAATCCAACAAAGTCATCCGTGAAGAAAAACGGGCTGAGAAAAAATCCCGAGCGCAACAACGAAAAGACAAACGTGCGCAGGAAAGGAAGGCTGAGAATGCGGAGAAGCAGGTTAGTAGAGATGTGAAAGAGAAATAAAGTGAAAGCTCCAGTTATAATTGGAGCTTTTATTTTTGTTGTTAGTGCGAGCCTCTCACTCGTATCTTTTTTGTTTGGAGCATTTTTAAAATATTTGGATAGATATTCTTATTCATTCTCGAATTTCACACCACTTTCTGTATCCATTGCATTGCGTTCTTCCTGAGACATTCGTTTTCGTAAAACCCTGGTTGTAAATGCTCCCTTTACTATATTTTTATCAAAATACATCCAGTCCGTTATATTTTCATATCTCACTTCAATTGTATCCCCAAATTTCACTTCGTGTGTAGAAATTGGTTTTCCATCTACAACTCCATAAAATTTGTTGTCGTCATATTGAACATCACTGATCCAAATATGCTCACCTCCACCATCATCAACAGCAAACCTTGCTTTTAGCGCGAAATTATAGTAATTTGGATTCTCACTTGTTATTGCTTCTTTAAATTTATGAAGTGATTTTTGTGCATTTTCGATGGCAATATTCATTTCTTCATCTTCATTTTTAAGAAGATGAATATCTGGCTCATTTTCTCTTTTAACAACTGCATCTTTTTTTTGGCAACTATTTAATATTAAAAAAAATATCAAATAGTTTAAATATTTAAATCTCATAATTTAAGCACATAAAATAGGTTTAATAGTATTTACCAAGCATTCGAGATTTATATTTTCTAAGATTTGATTTTCTTGATTTTGACATTCAATTTCTAAATAATACTCATCAACTTCCTTGTTGAAGGTAGAGATATAAATCAAAATTGTTTTATCCACATTAGTAATACCAAAAGCGCAATCATCAGCATCCCAAAAATTAACGATTTGAGTTTTATCTATACGAAATTCAACCATTAAATAATCAAAGATTTTTTCTGTCTGTGATGTTTTCATAATATATTCTCATTTCATTTTTTTACACATTATTCAATAAATGCAATTTTTGAGTCATAAAAGTAACATTATTTCCAACACCATCAACAAAAACCGCCACCACCTGATTCAGAACTGGCAAAAACTGGTTGGTCAAATGGTCAAAACCGGTTCCGGACCACCTATGACCACTTCACCAACTGGTCGCAGGCGGTTACCCAAGTGGTCTCGGGCGGTCCTTGACCACCCAAAGGTGGTTGGTTAAGGGGCTATGACCATTTAAGAACCGGCTTAAGGGTAGTTCCGAACCAGTTGCGACCATTTCAAAACCGGGTAAAGGGTGGTTCGGAACCGGGGGTACCCCCCTCCTGAACCACCCCCTCAGAATTTTGCATTTATAAGAATGCTGAGTATTGATGAGCATTGTAGCGATTTATTCCGAAGTTCTAAATGAGAACAATGTATAAAATCAGAAAATGAATTATTTGTGAACAAAACTTTTTGGTAATTCAAGAAAAGCTTTATTTTTAGGCAAAACAAAACAATGTCATATTATCCACTCACCAGCATACCCGATTATTACTCAATAGACACCCTGTTAACCGAAGAACACAAGCTTATCCGCGAATCTGTGCGTAGCTGGGTCGAGAGTTTCGTCATGCCGAAAATTGATCAAGCAGCGCAAGATCATACGGATATTCCGGGGTTGATGAAGGAATTGGGCAACATTGGCGCTTTGGGGCCTTACATTCCCGAGGAATATGGTGGACCCGGATTGGATCAGATCTCTTACGGATTGATCATGCAGGAATTGGAAAGAGGCGATTCGGCGGTTCGTTCAGCAGCTTCTGTACAATCTTCATTGGTAATGTTCCCTATTTTTGAATTCGGATCTGAAGAACAAAAGCATAAATATCTACCAAAATTAGCATCAGGCGATTTGATCGGCTGTTTCGGATTGACAGAGCCCAACCACGGTTCTGATCCTTCATCCATGGAATCCAAATTCACAGACCAAGGCGACCATTATCTTTTGAATGGTGCCAAAATGTGGATCACGAATTCTCCTATTGCAGACATTGCTGTAGTTTGGGCAAAAGGCGAAGACGGAAAAGTACGAGGAATGATTCTTGAGCGCGGAATGGAAGGCTTCACCACACCAACTACGCATAACAAATGGAGTTTACGAGCTTCTAAAACCGGAGAATTGGTTTTCAATAATGTGAAAGTCCCGAAAGAAAATCTACTTCCAAATGTTGAAGGTTTGAAAGGACCACTTTCTTGTCTTAATTCTGCCAGATATGGCATTTCTTGGGGCGTAATTGGCGCAGCGATTGACTGTTATTGTACAGGTGTTCAATATTCGAAAGAAAGAAAACAATTTGGAAAACCCATTGGTGGATTCCAGCTTCAGCAAAAGAAATTAGCTGAATTCCTGACAGAGATCACCAAGTCGCAATTGCTTTGTTACCAGTTAGGAAATCTTAAAAACGAAAATAAAGCTTCGCCAGCACAGATCTCTATGGCGAAAAGAAATAACGTCAAAATGGCTATCGAGATTGCCAGAGAATCGAGACAAATGCTTGGTGGAATGGGGATCATGGGCGAATTCCCGATGATGCGCCACGCCGCCAATCTGGAATCTGTGATCACTTACGAAGGAACACACGATATTCATTTACTGATAACAGGAATGGATATTACAGGCATCAATGCCTTTGGATAAGACCAAATCAATCTTATATATTTTTAACAGAAACCTACGGAATATTTTCGTAGGTTTTTACGTTCATAACATATAAATATTCAGATGAGAAAATATTTTTTCCTATTTATTCTAATTTCTGGTTTAGGTTTTAGCCAAAATTTCCCTACCAAACTTTCAAATGCTTCAATCAGCCTGACTAAAGATAAAGTGGTTTATGACCCAGCCTATTTCGTTTTGAAATATCCAAACGGCGATGTTCCCGCTGACAAAGGTGTCTGCACCGATGTTGTGATTCGTGCTTACAGAAAATTAGGAATTGATCTGCAGAAGGAAGTTCATGAAGATATGGTGAAGAATTTCTCAAAATATCCTAAAAAATGGGGACTGAAAAGACCGGATTCCAATATCGACCATCGCAGAGTTCCGAACCTGCAGGTATTTTTCTCAAGATTTGGAAAAGTCAAAGGAATTTCAAATGATGCAAAAGATTATGTTCCCGGCGATATCGTAACTTGGAATCTGCCGAAAAATCTGACACATATTGGAATCGTTGTCAATCAAAAATCGCCCGATGGCAAACGTTTTATGATCGTTCATAACATCGGCGCTGGACAGGTTTTGCAGGATTGTCTGTTTAGTTGGCCGATCACTGGACATTATTCTTATCAATGATAATCGATGAATGATAATTGATTAATTAAAAAAAATTGTGACTTTTGTGATTTAAAATATTTATGACTAAACTTTTGCAAATATTATTTCTGAGTTCTTGCTTTCTATTGCAGGCTCAGAATATAAAGATCATACAGAAACCGATCGATTATTCTAAAGAAAAGATCAAGCTGAGTGTGGACTACATGAAGGAACATCATGGTCTAAATCAGAAAACCCCGAAAATCACGCCGAAAATAATCGTATTGCATTACACAGCTGGTGGAACAGTCGAATCCAACTTTAGATATTTTAACAATCTGCATCTTGAGAATCAAAGATCCACGCTGAAAAAGCAAAGTTCACTGAATGTCTCTTCTCACTTCATCATCGACAGGGACGGAACGATTTATCAATTGGTAGACCCAGAACTATTTGCCAGACACACGATCGGCCTGAATTATTGTGCCATTGGCGTTGAGAATATCGGAAGCAAAGCGCAACCGTTGACCGACAAACAAGTGGAAGCCAACGCCGAACTGGTAAGATATTTAACCAAAAAATATCCGATTGAATATCTTATCGGACATTCGGAATATGGTGTTTTCCGAAATTCAAAACTTTGGAAGGAATCTGATCCGAAATATTTCACTGGAAAAGCTGATCCAGGCGATGATTTTATGAAAAAAGTGAGAGCGAAAGTGACGGATTTGAAATTGAAAAGTCAGCCATAAATTCTGAACTTATCGCGAATACAGAACACTTTGACTCCGCTCAGTGTGACAACTCTAATACTAATCGTTTATTTTTAACAGTTTCAGGCTGAGCGGAGTCGAAGTCTTAGTGCTACTAAAAATTACCAACTCACTTTCTCTTTTTCCTCAAAAGGAACTTCAGGATTCAAGATTTCCGCAATTAGATTTCTGATGGAATCTTCCACTTCAGAATCTTCAATATCGATGAAATTAAGGTTTTGTGGACCATTCTTCACTTCTGCGAAAGACCAGATTGCGGTTTCCACATTTTCTGGCTTGATGTTTAAAGAATTGGTGATGCAAAACTTATAGATTGATAATTGTAAAGCTTGTTTGTAATCGTCTCGGAAGAATAATTCTGGCAACTTTTCCTCTTTGTTTTTTCCTAAATTAACCGTAAGATTTTTAGGTTTCGCTGTTTTATAATCAATGACGCGCGTGATTCCGTCGAGTTTGTCAATCCTATCAATGAAACCGTAGAAACTGATTTTGTCTTCTCGATTTTCGTCAAGATAAAAATCACAGTTGATCTCTTTTTCGAGGTCGATGATTTCTAGAGCTGAACCATTTTTGACTAATTCCAAATCGTATTCGACTATGTTTCGCACTACTCTTTTTGCAATTTCTTTGTGAATGAAATTCATTCCGCGTTCATAGAATTCGGATTGGTGTTTTAGCTTTTCGATGGCGTCCTCTATCGATTCATCTACTTTTTGAAGTAAGTCTTCCAAATCTTTAATTGATAGGATTCTACCTTTGATTGGCTCGTGCAAAAATTGTAAGGCATAATGGACGAGATTCCCGTAATTTCTTTGCGAAAGTTCTTCTTCGATCTCGTTGGTTTCTCTCGTTTTAAGGATTTGATTGAGATAAAAATCAATTGGATTGTAAAGATAAGTGACGAGATGCGACGCAGAAACGCGGTTTTTCCATTCGTTTAAAAGTTGTATCACCGCTTCATTTTTCTCGATTTTCATCAACTCTTGAGAGATAGGTTCAGAGGTATTTTCTATAATGATATGTTCGATCCGGTGTGGACTTTCCATTTCAAGTTGAGTGATGAATCGGCTTTTTTCGCCTGTATTTACGCCCGAACTCAAAGCGTTGTAAAGTAGATGGACATTTTGAGAATCTCGAATTAATCTATAAAAATGATAAGCGTAGATGCTGTCATTTTCAAGGAAAGTGTTCAATCCAAAATTCTTGCGGACATCGAATGGTATGTAAGTATTTTGAGTATTACCTAATGGCAATTTCCCCTCGTTGACTGAAAGGAGAATGATGTTTTTGAAGTTCAAAAGTCGTGTTTCCAAAAGTCCCATAATTTGAAATCCTGCCAATGGTTCGCCCACGAAATCAATACTTTCTGTGTTCACCAATTGATTGATGAGGACTTCCAAAGTCTCGATCTTGATCTCAATTTTATAAGGCAACAACTGGTTTTTGATGACTTTGAAAACCTTTTCAAAATGTGCCACATTCTCATATTGGATGTCATCCAGTTCTTTGAATTTCAATTCGTAACAGAATTTAATTAACAGATCTAAAAAGTCCTGTGTTGATTCTGGTTTTTGAAGAAGCTGAAAATAACTCAAGTTTCCGAGTAATTCTGCTAAGAGATTTTTTGAGATATAGACGATATTCCGTTCCTCGATCTTTGCAATGAATTCCTGAATGATTGCGCCATCTATCTCGTCATTCGGAAGTTCTTCCAGGATTGGTAAAACATCGGCGTAATAGTAGCTGGACGACTTTTTCTCTTGTTGTTTTTGAAGGTAAAATAGTTTTTTGATCGCGTTGCTGAATGACAGATTCTTCAACGGAAATCCCATCGTAATGTTCACGCTTTCCACGGAAGTCAAGCTGTCCAGAACGGCTGGCAGAAGATTTTCGTCCAACAAGACCAAAGCTGTTTCTGACAATTCTTCTTTTGGAATTTTTTTCAGAAGTTCTGGTAAAACCTTTGCCTGAACGATGTTTCCGGAAACTTCGTAGGTTTTGATATTTTTTGGTTGAGAGAATTGGTCATCGATCCAGTTGAAGTTTCTGTATAGGTCGAATTCTTTCCACTTGATGGTTTCTCTGAGGAATTTTCCGGATTCCTGTCTTGCATCATCAATGTAATATTTGTCTGCCTGGAAATAGGTTTCAGCTTTGTTCCATTGCAAAAGTTTGCGGACGAGCTGTTCCTCAACTCGAGATAATGCGTTAAAACCACAGAAAACAAAGTGATTTTGAGTTGACTTTGCAAAAGTTTCTAATTTTGAAAATGCTTCCTGATAGATCATTCCGGAAGTTGCGAGATTTTCTTTCCTTAAGTCTGATTTGAGAAGTGGCAGAAACTCGTTCATTTTTCGCCAGAAATTGAGGTTTCTCTTTCTAGCGTTATCCTCGTCGCCAAGGTCTTCGCCCCAGTTTTTGATGCGCTCTTCGTCCAACATCCATTCGAGGATCTTTTGGTCATTTTCTGAGAACTTCATCATATCGTCCCAATCTTTTTGCAAGGTTGGAAACCATTTGAGGAAGCCGGAAAAATCTTCGGAAGAATCTACTTTTTGATAAGTTCGATAAGCGAAAAGCCAAAGTGCGATTCCCTTGATTTCAAGATCTTCAGAAAGTTCTGCGATGAGTTCGTCTATCGTCACGAAATTAGGAAGAAGGCCTTGGTACTGCTTTTCCTGCAAAATCCTTTTGATGAAGACCATTGGACGCTTTCCAGGTAAGACGATGTCCAACGCTGAAAGGTCTTTGTAATTTTCTAATAATTCTGAGATGATCCTGTGGAGAAACTGCATAAAAAAAGCCTTTTGAAGTAAAGGCTCAATTTAATTATTTTTTTGGTTGAATCTGAATTTTTAACGCAAAGTTTACAATGATTTTTTTTGACAATATGTCATTTGATTTTTAGATTATTTTGAAGATGATCAAAACCTTCTATATTTCCGGAACTATCTTCGTCAGCACCTTGTTGTATAAACGCAAACACTTTTCCATTTTTGGCAAATGCATATATTTTGCCGCTATGTGCAAGACCCAATAATTTCATTTTATAATTAGCAGAAAGTGCATCTGTATTTTGAAATTTACTTTTTTCTATTTTTTCAAATTTCACATCTGCTTTTTGTAAGATAAGATTCGACTGTATCTCTTTAATATTAAGATTGATCTACTCTTGCAGGTCGTAATCTTTTTCCACGAAAGAAATTGTTACCAGGCCACTGGAACTTAATCCACTTTTTTCGATCGCAAAGTATTTTCCAGCACCGAAATCTTCATTATCAGTCATGTTCCAACCAACAGGGAAATCAATTTCAATGTCTTTGCTAATATAATTTTCCTGCTTGACATATTCCGAACAAGAACAGAAAATTGTCATTAATAAAATTGAAATAAGAAGTCTCACTTATAATTGTTTTTTTGAAATTGAAAATTCATTGAAACCTACAATACCGCTACTTTCTTCTCAATATAGGTATTGGCTCCTGCAGCATCTTTTCCTGTCCAGAATTTGAAAGTGTAAGTTCCTGTCTTCACTGGTTTGAAATTGATACGGCTGCCATCCACATAAGTTCCGTCGCCACAAGCTTCATTGGTCTTGAAACCAAAGTTGGCCACTGTTCTCACGGAGTCATTGGTGTAGTTGTAATCATAGCTATAGATCCCTTCACAAGTTTTAGTAAATGTAGAATAAACCCTCAATTCCTGAGTAACTCCTACAGCCATCGTATCCAATGGAATTTGTACGCTATCAACCTTTGATGCATACACTTCTGTGATCTGCGTGTAATCATCATTGTCGTTACAAGATGTAACTGCTCTGGCAAAAACCGCCATCATTGATAAGATAAATACTTTCTTCATGATCGTTTCTTTTAATTATTAAAATTACCTTTTGATAGATATACGACTTTTTTGGTGTCAAAGAATTCCTCTTCGAAATAATTTTTCAGTTGGAAGATCTCGCATTTGATTCCGGCTAGCTCTTCACCAAGGTCACCACCTTTGAGATAAATGACGCCATTGTGCTTTGGATTGAATTGCTCTTTCTCGAATTTTCCCCGCAACCAAGTCAGAAAAATCGGCATTTGCGTCACAGCTCTGCTTACCACAAAATGAAATTTCTCTTTCAACTGTTCCGCTCGCATATGATGCGCCGTCACATTCTTCAAGCCCAGACTTTCTGCAACACCTTTTACAACGGTGATCTTTTTACCAATACTATCGACTAATGTGAATTGTGCATTTGGAAATAAAATCGCTAATGGAATTCCTGGAAAACCGCCACCAGTACCAATGTCTAGGACCTTTGTGTTGTCTGCAAATTCCATGATCTTTGCAATGCCTAAAGAATGGAGAATGTGCTTTTCATAGAGACTGTCTGTATCTTTTCTGGAGATGACGTTGATCTTCTCATTCCAATCTTTGTATAAGGTTTCTAATTCGGCGAACTGGTCTTTTTGCTCGCTGGTGATATCGGGAAAATATTTTAAAACTAATTCTAATGACATAGAGCGAAATTATGAATTTTAATAGATTATAAACAAAAAACCATCAAAAATAATTCTGATGGTTTTGAAATTTCCAAGTTTTAATGTGTTATTTTAAAACTTTCTTTGTCATCGTTGTATTTCTAGAATTCGCTTTTATGATATACATGCCTTCTGAAAGATCTGTTTTATTGATCAAAACTTCTTTCTTGGCATTTTTTATATTGAATATCAATCTTCCAACAGCATCATAAACACTTATATTTTCAAGGTTTTCGTCTGACCTGACAATGAAGTTTTGTGTGTCTTTGTAGATCTCGATTCCTTTTTTAACAGAATTATCTGTTCCTAAAGTTTCTGTAAACCTGTAGATGATCTCGAATCTATCTTCATATTGTCCTTCGTTGGTTGCAAAAACATAGGATTCAGTGCTAATATTTGTAACCTTATTTAAATATCTATCTTTTAAGTAAACCGTTTGTGACTCTGAGAAAACACCTTCTTTATCTGTGATAGTGATTGTATAATTACCCGATACTGAAGCTTTGAAGCCTAGTTTGATAACGTCATCATTGTACAAAGGTGCCTGTCTTGCCTGGATGCCTAATTTTTTAGTATCCAAGATACTCCAGAAAGAATCATTTCCAACGGCTAATAATTCTGTGTCAAAGTTCGTTTCGAAATTGTTTGTAGCATTCTCGATGTAACCTAGCAATATCTCATTATTGGCATCTGTAGGCGATTTCAGTTCTAACCAAAATCTATCTTTCTTATTACTTTTGTTGTAGAAGTTGGCTTTCTCACCAGACCTCATTGTGTTGTTGAAGATCAAAGGCTGGTTCTTACCTGCTGCTTTGGCAAGAACTATAAAACCCTGACCAACTGATACGACACCAGTAGGCTTTCTATTGTTGCTGCCATAATAAGTTGCAGAAACTCCACCAGACCCATTGTATATCGCATAGTTGTTACCTTTATAGTTGCTACTTTGCTGTGCTATTACTTGACCATCATTGTTTGTCCAGCAATATGCAACACCATTGATCTTTGTACTGTTGACTGCAAAGAGGTCATCAAAACTAAGATTTGAAGGATAAGGATTACCCACCATATTGTATCCGTGTGCAGCGTTCGTATATTTCAAAGTGTAAGAGAAATCTCCATTCTGAGGCGTTCCTACAAACTCAAACACTGAAGCTGGAGAAGTGCTCGTAATTTTGTCTGGAAAACTATTCTTACCTCTGATCGCATAACCTCTTGCTGGTTGAAATACAGATGTAGAATTCACAGTAATCTCATTGGCTATCGAAGTTACGAAATAATCGTTGGACTCGTTGTAGACATAGAATCTGTTCCAAGGCGTTCCTGTACCTGTTGTAGTTGCTTGATTGTAACCTTCCGAGAATTGATAAAGATTTTGCCCAGAAACTGGTGATGACCAATAGTTGTAACCCATTTTTGGAATTACTGCGGACTTCTTGACCGTTATTTTCCCTGTATTTGGACTATTGCTAGTTTGTAATAGATTCCCTTCATTTTCGATAGTGAAGTCAGCAGCGTTTGCATTGTTGATGACCTGTCCCTTCACTGTAACAGAGCCTCCCGCGTTGATTGTGATGCTAGCACCAGCATTGATCGTCAGATCTTTGCTTTCGAAGTTGCCATATACAGAAGTGTTATAATTGGTATCGACAATTGCATTTTTAGTCGCTGTTGGGATCCCGTTGCTCCAATGTGGATTGGTAGGGTTCAACCAGATGGTACTGTTTGGAGAGTACACGCTGTTGTAATATAAACCATCGGTCTGTGGTCCCATGCCTCCAGTAATGAACTGCATTACGAATTGTACGTAGAAACTGTTGTAAAGGAATAGTCTGATATAAACCTTTTCACCAGGTTCCAATTTGAGACCCTCATCAAAATTGAAACTTTGAAGCGTATAGTCCGTTGGGACCAAGCCACTGGAAAGTACAACTTCATTGGAAAAATTAGCATCCTTGGAATATCTGATCTCATATTTTGCACCAGCAGTTCCTTTGGCAACATAGGTGAAAGTCTTTGGTTCCACAGTCTTTTTGGTACTTGTATTGTCTAATACAAACTGGACATATCTTGAACTATTGAATGTTGTATTGTTTCCATTGGTCTCTACATAGTAAGTTCTAGGATTGGTTTCTCCACCAACTTTAATGTTCAGACCACCTTTTGTTGTCACAGGCGTCGATCCAATGAATGATTGGAAGGTGGTTGGAGTAAAATCTGTCTTATCCCATCTCACCAGTGGTGAGGTACTGTTAACATTATTAGTGATATTAACCATTGCTACATTGGACACACCATATTGGTTTGTAATATAGTAAGTGAAAGAGTCTGAACCCACATAATCCTTTGCTGGAATATAGTTAATCGTTCTATCGGCATTGATCAGCGTTGTTCCATGTGCAGGCTGTGTGTAAGTGAGTGATGTGATCTTATTACTGTAATCATCATTCACTAGGACATTGATATCGATATCATTATTTACGATGTTTGTGATCGTGTCATTATATGCAAGAGGAACCGTACTACTATATTCCACAGTACCATTGAATATCGGCCCTACACTTTGTCCATTTCGAAGCAAAATTTGCATTGCATTCCAAGTATTGTAGACATACACCCTCAAAAATACGACTTGACCATCTGTTGCTATTGGCTTGGAAAAATTTGTAAGAGAAATTGTCGACAGGTTACCGTTGATCGTCGTTTGTGGAAGGATTGTAACTGGATCTGAGAAATCAGGTTTCAAAGAGTAATCGATTCTGATATTTGCATCGCCGCCCTGCATCGCACACAGAAAATTGAATTCTGACAAATTAAGTTTGTAACCAACCTTTGGACTGATCGTGAATTGTACATATTTTGATGTATCTATTGTCTGTGCATTTTTATCTGGCCATCCAGTGGTTTGAAAGGCGTTGTAACTAACGCCATTGACTGAAACATTTTCAGTATATGAAAGATTCGCAGTCGATGTAACATCGCCAACGGTAATATAGCTGTTGTAGGCTGTAGGCTGATAATTGGAATTGTTCCATCTTACCAAAGGTGCATTTACACTTTCCACTACATTGATATTAGCAGTAGCCTCATTAGAAATCCCTACAGCATTGCTGGTCTTATATTTGAAACTATCTGAGCCTGTGTAGCCTGTTGTAGGTTTGTAGGTGACATTTGTCATGCCATTTATAGTCAATGTTCCGTGGCTTGGCTGCTGTGTTACAGTGACTGAACTAAGGTTTGTTGAAGGGACATCGTTCGCAAATATGTCAAGGTCTGTCTCGATGTTTTTGTATGCTGTGAAAGTATCGTTGTTGGCAACGGGTGCAACTTGCTGTGCATTGGTAATCTTCAAAGAATTGACTTTGATCCGCCAGCCTGCACCCCAATCATTTCCAGATGTGTAGAATCTAACGATCAGTCTTTTGGTTCCGGAAATGGTGACGTTAAGAGGTATGTTCTTAACAGAATTACTGCTAATGGATTCGTTATTCACCAAGATTGGAGCATTGACGCTGTAAAAGAAGTTCCAATCATCCACATTATTGCCATCCGGTGCTATATAATATCGAACGGTATAATTTTTGACACTAGCATTTAAACTTTCTTGCTCGAAAGCTAAATTGGATAAGTTAACAGGATTTCCATCACTCGAGCCTACAGAGAATCCAAAATAACGATAGTGTTCAACATTCCCATTGTTCCAACCTGTGACCTTCATACCTTGTGCGTCATAGGAGATTGGATTTTCACTTGTAGTAATTGGTGTTGCAACGATTCTACTGTCCGAGTACTTTACACCTCCATTTGAGGTCAAACCCCATGTTACCAAATCAGATTGCGCAGAGAAAATGTTTGCAATGAAAATTGCAAATAGAAAATAAAAATTTTTTTTCATCAGTTGTTGCTTATAATAATTAACATTGCAAATTTAAACACTTGTTTAACTATCAAATCTTGATATATGATAAGAAAACCGGTACATAAGCTTTTAAGAATTTACGAAAATGGCTCCTTGATCCTGTAAGATCCTCAATAGAAACCAATTGTCATTTGAATAATGATAGGGCAATATTATTACAAATATTATAAAAAAGAATTATCCTTCGGGATAGTATAGACATATAAACGAAAAAACTATCCCTCGGGATAGTCAGTGTTCATGCGGTGTTGTAGGTATGTAAGGTCTAGCTGTTGCTTATTTTTTTAAATAAGTCCCTTCTGTCTTTTAGCTCTAGAACGCTATAAATATTTTTGATATGATATTTTACTGTACTCTCAGTAATGAATAGTTTTTCTGCGATCTCTCGGTTGGATGACCCATCTGCCATCAGTTTTAGAAGCTCTTTTTGACGCTCCGTAAGTTTGTCCGAATTGAAGATCTCATTTTCCGGATCTACATTTTTTTCATTCGAATGAGTATTTTGAGAATAAGAATGTAGATCTTCCTTCATCTGTTCTATTTCTTCTTCCATTCTTATCTTGTCTTTTTTTAGTCTTCTGCTTCGTAGAACAGAGTAAACGATAAATGACAACAGCATCGCAGCAACAATTATTGCGCCAATTTTTTCATGGGCGACAATTTCTTCTTCTTCCTGCAAGGTTCCTTTTTCGATGTACGCTTTATCTATGATATGCATTTCCGAGATCACGTTGCCCTGATCTTCCAATTTTCTCAAAGAATCGGCTTTAAGACCCATTTCATAAGCTTGAGTGAAAAGATCATTTTCCTTGTAGATACTTTCCAACTCGGCAGCCAAAAAGACCTTGTATTTCAAAATGCCACAGTCGTCTGCAATTTTGTAAGCCTGATCATATATACCTTCAACCTTACTGATCTCTTTTTTACGACCGTAAAGTTCCATCATTTTACCATAGGCCATAGGCAGATTACAATGACTTACCTTTTCCATGATTGCAAGTGCCTCGGTGTATTTTTTTTCGGTTTCTCCGTATCTATTCTCCTTTAGTAGAAGAAAACCCTCCTGCATCAGGATATAGGCTTTATCCTCAGGATCGATCGTCTTATAATTTTGCTCAGCAATATGTCTCATGGCCTCACCAGACTTTTCGTAATCTTTGGTATCGAAGTAGACAAAAGCAAACTCATGATCGATTCGCATTAGCAATGTATTCTCATTGGGCAATTTTTTGGCAATAGCCTGCGAACGCTCCAGATAATCTATGCACATCAGATAATCGTTCACACTGCGATAAGTTGTGGCCATTAGATAAAGTATGTTGGCCCGCTCTTCGGCAGAGAGGTCATTCGTAAGTAAAATTTCTGATAGTTTCTTTTGGGAAACCATGTGCTTTCCCGCTCTATTATAGGTAACGATCTCCTTTTCCAGGGATTCAAGATTAAGTCCTTTGGCGTTAAGAAAACTGATAGATACTAATGTAATTAAGGTTAAGTAACGGGTAAAATTTTTATTTATGAGTGCATCCAAAAAAATTCTTTTGAAAAACCATAACTTTTTGAAATGATGTTTTACTAGAAAAATTGATGTGCAAAAATAATCAATTATCGAGATACATCATTGAGTATAAATACTTATTTGTATAATTGTATGCATCAAATTCAGTAAAAGTCTATTTTAAATAAAAATTCCTGAATAATATTTGAAAAACAAACCATTCATTTTAGATTAAAAAATTATATTTGTGTCTAAATCTAATTTAATTAAGTTTCATGAGTAAAATTTCCGACAGGCTGAACAGACTGAGTTATTCTCAAACCTTTGTAATGAGTAACAAGGCGCGCGATATGAAAGCCGCTGGCATAGATGTCATCAGCTTGACATTGGGTGAACCAGACTTCGATGTTCCTCAAAAGATCAAACAGGCAGCTTTTGATGCCATCAATGAAAATTACAGCCACTACTCGCCTGTTCCTGGGTTTCTAGAATTGAGGCAAGCCGTTTCTGCAAAACTGAAAAGAGATAACGATCTTGATTATAAACCTTCACAGATCTGTGTTGCCAATGGTGCCAAACAATCTATAATGAATGTCCTGCTTGCCATTGTAAATGACGGCGACGAGGTGATCTTGCCTGCTCCTTACTGGGTAAGTTATGATGAGATGGTAAAATTGGTTGGTGGAACTTCAGTCTTCATAGAAACTTCTATTGACACAGAATTCAAATTCACAGCCGAGCAATTAGAAAAAGCAATTACGCCAAAAACCAAAGCTCTACTTTACAGTTCACCTTGTAATCCTTCCGGAAGTTATTATACGAAAGAAGAATTGGAAGCTATCGCAAATGTGGTGGCCAAATATCCTCACGTTACCATCATCTCAGATGAGATCTACGAATTCATCAATTACGAAGGTGAGCACGTTTCTATTGCTAGTTTCCCACAAGTTTATGAGCAGACAGCTGTGATCAACGGGATGAGCAAGGCTTTTGCGATGACGGGTTGGAGAATTGGTTATTCTGCTTGTCCAGATTGGTTGGCAAGTGCTTGCGACAAAGTTCAAGGTCAAATGACCAGCGGTGCCAATACAGTTGCTCAGCGTGCTTCTATCACTGCTTTGCAAATGGACCCATTGGAGCTGCAATATATGATCACAGAGTTCCATAAAAGACGTGACCTGGTTTTCGAATTGATGAAAGACATCAAAGGTTTCAAATGCAACCTTCCGAAAAGTGCTTTCTATTTCTTCCCGGACATCTCATATTTCATCGGAAAAAATCTGAACGGGACCGAGATCAAAGACGCTGACGACTTCGCAATGTTCCTTTTGGAAAATGCACACGTCGGTTGCGTTGGCGGTGTAAGTTTTGGAAGTCCTGAATGTATCCGTTTTTCTTATGCAGCGTCTGAAGATGACCTGAGAGAAGCTATGAAACGAATTAAAGATTGTGTAGAGAAGTTTTAAAATTGTCAGTCTGAGATTCTCGAAGACATTAAATAAAATTAAACATCACTTTTAAGTGGTGTTTTTTTATTTTAATAATTTTTCGACAAACGCTTCGCCACCTTTTGGATTGAGATGGTCCTGATCTCCAAAATAATCATCATTTTTGATAAAAGTTGATTCATTGTCAATGACTTTCAAACCATTGGAAATGAATAATTGGTCGGCGCCGTAATTTTTGCAGCCTAGTATTTTTAGATAAGTATCTGACACTGGAAATTTTATTCCTATCAATTCAATGCCATTCGTTTTGCACAGGTCGATGATTTCCAATAAGGTCTTTTCGAGCTTAAGACTTTTATTTTTTGTTGGGAATTGTCCCATTACTCTTTCTTCAGACCTTTTTACTTGTTCACTTTTCGGTAATTTGCTCCAGATGATATCAGTTGAAGTTTCGGATTTATCAGTAAAAATATTTTTGATCTTGTGCTCCATATAACTTCTGAATAATGGATTGACCTTCAATTGGAAAATAGGAAAATAATATTTCAAATATTTCTCTTTGATATAATCAGGATTAATCTCCGAAGTATAAATGATGCTTTTATCTGTATTGTTATTAGCATCTCTGTAAGGACTTAGCGTATGACCATCAACCGTGATGTAAATCGTTTTTACCTTGTAATCATTTTCTATCAGATAGTTGATTTTCCTCTTCATGTCAAAATAAGAATCACTGTTCGACGAGAAATTGTAAACTTCAAATTTCTCCGCAAATTGATCAAGAGGCATTCCATGTGAGTCCGCCATGATGAATGAGTGATATTTTTTATTGGGAAACTCTTTGTACCCTTTGTAATAGTTATCATTCGCAAACACAAACACGACAACATTGAATAAGAATACAATGATCAAAAAAATAACGAGATTAGAAATAAACTTTTTCATATCTGATATCTTTAAAATTGAAAATAGATAAACTCCACCGTTTCACCAAAATTGCCATAGAAATAGATGATCAAAAGAATGATGATGTAACTAAACCACCGCGCGGATTTTGAACTGATCCTTTTCATGCCTTCCAAAGCGTACTGGTTCTCACGACCTTGCCATTCAATCAATAAAAATAATAAAATCAATACCAGCTTTGTCCATGCATTTTCCATTCCCTCAAATTTTGGATAGCTAAAGATGGAAGGACTAAAAATTCCATTAATATAACTGATAGCGTGTTCTATATTCTCTGCTCGAAAAAATATCCATGCAAATACGGCCAAAGAAAATGTGATGAAAATTTGCAAAAATTCTTTCAGTGTTGGAAATATTCTACCGTGCGCAACAATTTCCAAATTGTTTCGATTGGTTTTCATAATGATGGACGGTAATATAAATAAGGCGTGCAAAAGTCCCCAAACGATAAATGTCCAATTCGCACCATGCCAGAATCCGCTGACGAGAAAAATGATAAATGTATTCCGGATCCTCATCCAATTTCCACCTTTGCTGCCACCAAGAGGAATGTACAAATAATCCTTGAACCATGATGAAAGCGAGATATGCCAGCGTCTCCAGAACTCAGCAATATCTCTTGAGAAGTATGGGAATGCAAAATTTCTTAATAATTCGATTCCAAATAAACGTGCAGTTCCCAATGCGATGTCCGAGTAACCCGAAAAATCCCCATAGATCTGGAATGTGAAAAACAAAGCGCCCAAAACCAAAGTGCTTCCGTTCATATCCGCAGAATTGTTGAATATATAATTGGCATATTCTGCACAATTGTCAGCAATCACGATTTTTTTGAATAATCCCCAAAGTATTTGCCTGAGACCATCCGCAGCTTTTGCATAATCAAAGGTTCTTTGCTTTTTGATGTGAGGTAAAAGATGCGTCGCCCGCTCGATCGGACCTGCAACAAGCAATGGAAAAAAGCTGACAAAAACTGCATAATCCACAAAATTGCGTTCGGCCTTTATTCTGTTTTTATAAATATCGATGACGTAAGAAAGTCCATGGAAAGTGTAGAACGATATTCCAACTGGCAAAATTACGCTCAACATCAACGGACTCACTTGCCAACCAAAATGCGAAACGCTTTCTGCAAATGATTCCGCGAAGAAATTATAATATTTGAAAACGCCCAGAAAACCAAGATTGATAATAATGCTCAGCCAAAACCAGATTTTTCGATGCTTTTGATTTTGTGAATCCTGCATCTTCAGACCAGTAAAATAATCAAGCAATGTCGAAAACAATAGCAAGAACATAAAACGCCAATCCCAGCAAGCATAGAAAAAATAGCTGGAGACGAGTAGCAAACCATTTTGAAGTTTTAAATTTCTGTTGGTGAAAAACCAATACAGAACGAATACGATAGGCAGAAAAACCGCAAAACTGACAGAATTAAAAAGCATTCTTCTGGTCTCTAGTTTTCAAATATATTTCGCTCATCGTGTTTTTTTTTAGCTTATGCTTTTCAATTGAGCGAAATTATTAAAAAAAATGCAAACCTATCAAAGCTTGACTAAGAATTTTCCATTTGAAATTATTTAGAAAAGTCTGAGTAGAATTATTTTTTAGTTAATGATTTGTTTGAGATTTGATTCATATTTCTGGAAGAATTTGGAAGTCATCATTTTATTTAGCAATCAAACATGTCATAGTTCCTTGATAACACTGTTAGTTTCCAATCTTTCGTATTGATAGATTTTATAAATCGATTATTAATATTCAATTCACAAAATCTTTGTAATTTCGCACTATTAAAAATAACAATTTAAACTTAAATATTATGTCATTAGTAGGTAAATTATTCCCAAATGTTGCGATTGATGCAATGAGCGAAATGGGTGACGACCTTAAGATCAATGTTTTTGAAGAAGCTTTAAACAATCAGCAAAAGGTTATTTTGTTCTGGTATCCAAAAGATTTCACTTTTGTTTGCCCTACAGAATTGCACGCATTCCAAGAAGCTTTACCAGAATTTCAAAAAAGAAATACAATTGTAATTGGTGCATCTTGCGATACGAACGAGGTTCATTTCGCTTGGTTGAACACACCAAAAGACAACGGCGGAATCGAAGGTGTAACTTACCCAATTCTTGCAGACACGCACAGACAATTGGCAAACATCCTTGGAATTGTAGACCAAGATTTGGATTACGATGAGGAAGGAAACGAAGTTTACACAGGTTCAAACGTAACTTACAGAGCTACTTATTTGATCGACGAAACTGGAAAAGTGTTCCACGAGTCTGTAAATGATATGCCACTTGGAAGAAATGTGAAAGAATATCTTCGTTTGATCGATGCTTATACTCACGTTCAAAAACACGGTGAAGTTTGTCCTGCAAACTGGGAAGAAGGTAAAGAAGCAATGAACGCTAACAGAACTGGCGTTGCAGAATACTTCAGCAAAAACTAATATTTTTTAATCTAACAATTGAACAATGTACCAGTGTAACAATATTTCAAATCATTGTTAAACTGTTACACTGATACATTATAAAAATTGAAATTATGTACATAGAACTTACAGAAGACAACTTACAACAGATCGTAAGTGAAAATGATAAAGTGATGGTTCAGTATGGTGCAACGTGGTGTGGAAACTGCAGAATCATGAAACCGAAATTCAAGAAATTGGCTTCAGAAAATGACGAGATTCCTTTCTATTATGTAGATGCAGAAAAATTACCGGAAAGTAGAAAGTTGGCGACAGTTGACAATTTGCCAACATTCGCAGTATTTGAAGGCGGCACTTTGAAGAGCCAAGTTCAAACCAACAAGGCTGACAGCTTGACTACATTATTTTCAGAAATTAAGAATTAATTAATTTTTTAATCATTTAATTTTTTAATTTATACAAAATGAAATTACCCATCATAAGACAGTTTTATCAAAACCAAACGCCAGAAAATCTGGAAGCGACTTTGGAAGTTTTGGAAAGTTTTTCAGAATTCCGTAATGTTTCCGAAGAAGATCTGAATGTTGCAGGAGAATTGATAACCAACATTTGCGGTGCGCTAGAAGTTCACGCAAACGTCAACAATGGAATGAGCGAAAAAGATGCGCTTAACTCATTTGCTCAAAAAGTAATGGGATCCATTGATAAATAAAAGTTAACTTTTATAGTATATCGAGGCTTTAGAATCATTTCTAAAGCCTTTTTTATTAAATTTGAATAAATCAAAAACTATGAACGATTTTATCGCAGCACTTCCAAAGGCAGAATTGCATCTCCATATCGAAGGAAGTTTTGAACCCGAATTGATGTTCGAAATTGCCCAAAGAAACCAGATCGAGATTCCTTACAAAACAATCGACGAAGTCAAAAAAGCCTATCAATTCTCTTGCCTTCAGGATTTTCTGGATATTTATTACGCTGGAGCTGGCGTTCTGATTCACGAGCAAGATTTCTATGATCTGGCGATGGCCTATTATCAAAAATGTTATGAGAACAATGTGATACACACCGAGATCATGTTCGACCCGCAAACTCATACAGAACGTGGAATTGCATTCGAAACCGTGATCAATGGATTACAAAAAGCGAGACTTGAAGCTAAAGAAAAATGGGGAATCAATTCTTTATTCATCATGAGTTATTTGCGTCATTTGTCCGAGGAATCAGCGTTTGAAACTTTGAAGCAATCACTTCCTTACAAAGATCTGATCACTTCTGTCGGTTTAGATTCTTCCGAAATGGGAAATCCACCAATCAAATTCAAAAATGTGTTTGAAGCGTCTGTCAAAGAAGGCTACATTCCGGTTGCTCATGCTGGCGAGGAGGGTCCAACAGAATATATTTGGGAAGCTATCGACGTTTTAAAGGTTGCAAGGATCGATCACGGAAACAGATGTTTGGAAGATGAAAATCTGGTTAATGAAATCGTCAAAAGAGATCTGGCTTTAACTGTTTGTCCACTTTCCAATCTTGAGTTGAGAAACACGGATGTGATGACCAATCATCCTTTAAAAAAGCTTTTGGATAAAGGTATCAAAGCAACAGTTAATTCTGATGACCCAGCTTATTTTGGAGGTTACATGAATGCTAATTTCGTCGCCGTTCAGGAAGCTCTTAATCTTTCCAAAGAAGATATTTTAACCTTAGTAAAAAACTCCTTCAATTATTCGTTTGCCACATATGAACAGAAGAAAATTTATTTAGAAAAAGTGTATGAAGTTGTTAATGAATTTAATAGTTAAGAATGAAAATCAAAAATATAATCTTCGATTTCGGAGGCGTGGTAATGGATTGGGATCCGAGATATTACTTCAAAACCTATTTCAATGACGATGAGAAAATGGAGTTTTTCCTAAAGAACATCGCCGTTGACGAATGGAATATAGAACAAGACCGTGGAAGAACTTTGAAGGACGGCACAGAGATTCTTGTCAAGCAACATCCGGAATGGGAAAAAGAGATCCGTGCATATTACGACAATTGGACCACAATGCTAAAAAGTGACATTCCAAAAAATGTTGAAGTTCTGAGAAAATTGGAAGGCAAGTTCCATCTTTACGGATTGACGAATTGGTCAGAGGAAACATTTCCCTTTGCTTTGGAAAACTACGATTTCTTCAAAATTTTCGAAGGGAAGATCGTGGTGTCAGGAACAGAAAAACTGATCAAACCAGACAAAGAGATCTTCGAGGTTTTACTGTCGCGTTATGACCTGAAAGCTGAAGAATCTGTTTTCATAGATGACAATGCAAAAAATATTGCCACCGCGAAATCTTTAGGTTTTATAACAATTCATATCAAGCCGGAAACGGATCTTGGAGAAGAATTGAAAAATTTAGGAATTAATTTTTAAGGATCATCAAACTCCTTTTATGATTTTGAAAACCATAATGTTCATAGAGTTTTTTCGCTTTGTCATTGTGGTTTTCGATTTCCAGAAGCACAACTTTGAAGTTATTTTCAACCGAATAATCCTTAACAAATTCCAAAGCTTTTTTCCCCAGCGATTTCCCTTGAAATTCTGGTTTGACATACAACTCATCCAAAAACAAAATCTCACCACCAAATTCAAAACTGAAATATTTAACTAGGATAATGTAGCCAGCAATTTGACCTTCAAAAACAATCTTGAAACAACCGCCATATTTTTCTTCATTAATGAATTTAGCAAAGTTTTCATTCGTCACTTTTTCATCAAAAGGATAAAAGTCGATGGCGTAGAAATCCCGCATCATTTGAGACAATTCTGGAATATCGGAAAGCGTTGATTTTATAATTTCGTGGTTCATTTTTTCTTTTTTTCTCGCCAAAGCCAAGGCGCAATCGGATTCTTATCTTGCCAAAGTCCTACTCTATTTTTTCTGGCAGTTTTTTCCAGTTTCGCATAAATAGGATCTTTGGAATATTTTGTAAAATGCCAGGCCATTCCCAGCTTTACCATTTCCTGATTGACATTTTGATTTTTATCATTGATGACGACTGCGATCAATCGTCTGTATCGGTCATATTTCTCACCTTTGACAGTAACGATTCTTCCAAAACAAAGATCAGACAACGCCACTTTCGCATTATTACCAAAAGGCTGTTTTCCTCTTTTTTCGGGACAATCAATATGCGCTAAACGGATTTTTATGGGAACATTTTTATAAAGGATTTCCATCGTGTCGCCATCTGAAATGCCAATGACTTTCGCTGAGAATGTTCTATTGGAAAGCTTTTCTGAATGTTGAGTTTGCGAAAATACCTGAGCAGAAAATAAAATTAGAAAAAGAAAGTATCGCATTAAGAATATTAGATCTCAAATTTTTTCTTCGCCAATTCTTTTCGTACTCTGCTCAAACTTTCAGGTGTTATTCCAAGATATGAAGCAACCATCCATTGCGGCGCTCTAAGCATGAGACTCGGATATTTTTTCAGGAAATCCATATAGCGTTCTTCCGCAGTTGTACTGATCAAAGCGTTCACACGGTTTTGTAAACTTTTGATATGATTGAACATCAATCTCTGGTTTTTCTCGGCAACATCGGGATAGATCTTCGACAAGTTTTCAAAAAAACCTTCTTTGGTAACAATGATGGTACTTTCCTCTATCGCTTCGATGTAAAACCTCGATTTTTCATTCAACAATTGACTTGTTGTATCAGAGATGATCCAATTTTCAGGTGCAAATTGAATGACGTGCTCTTTGCCAGCTTTATCAATAGAATACATTCGCAACAAGCCTTTTTCCACAAAAAATGTAGAATCAGAGATCTCTCCTTCCCTTAGAATGATCTCATGTTTTTTCACTTCTTTTATTTCGTAAAAAGTAGAACAGAACTCGAGACTGGTGATAGGAACGCCTAATATTTGTGAAAGGTGATTGCGGAAATTATGATATTCCATCTGTTTTAATTGTGTTTAATGAAAAAAGGTTATTTGATATTGTCCAGATCAATACTCTGGTGCGAAGCATTGTAAAAAGCTTTTCCATTTTCCAAAGCGATCAGTTGCGGACTTTGATGTGTGATATCAAAACGGCTTTCAATTTCATTGGAAATATCACGATGCGCGATCAAATCGAGGAAATAGTAAGTCTGGTCTTTATCAGAATTCTCCATTTGCTTTTCGAAAGATTTCAAAACCGTCTTGCTGATAAAACACCGCGTCGAATGTTTGAATATCAATACTTTTTGCTGAAATGACTTTTCTACAGCCAGGTCAAGATCTTTCTGAGTCTCGATCTTTTTCCAAAGCGTTTTGGTTTGATCTTGCTCTTCTTTCTTTCCGAATAATTGGTCTAAAAATCCCATCAAATTAATTTGAGTAAAAATAAGATTTTCTTATTGATTAGAAAATACTTTTTTAATGATGATGAAAAAGATGTCCTGTCAAGGCAAGCGCGACCCCAACCATTACAAGAATGATCTTTTGCCAATCCATCTTGTGATTCTTATTGCTCTCAAAAATGATGACGCTTGAAATATGCAGGAATATCCCACCAACAACAGCTAAGAAATAGACTTTCAGATCTTCATCAAAATATTTCCCTAATAACATTCCAAGTGGTGAAGCCAAAGCAAAAACCATAACGATGACCCAAAATTTGGTTGAGAAATTCTTGCTATGCGCGAGGAAACTTCCCAAAACAAATGAAATCGGGATATTATGGAACAAAATCCCCAAAAGATATGGCGAGAATGTTTCTTTCTCGTGAGACAAAGGAATGCCTTCTATAAAAGCATGAACAAACAATCCAGCAATCAATGCAATCGGAATGATCGAATGGTCATCGGAATGATGATGAACGTGCCCGTGTTCAAATCCTTTGGTCAGATTCTCCAATAACATCTGGATCAACACGCCCAGAATCACAAAGATTCCAATATTATGTCCACCAAATTCGTAGACTTCTGGAAAAACCTCATTAAGGCAGATCGTGATCAGAAAACCAGCACTTAATATCAGAAGATTTTTAGCAAATTGTTGTTTGCTCCCGAAGTATTTCCCGAGAAAAACACCGATTAAGACGCTTAATATGAGTAGTAAAATTATAATCATTTTTTGATCTTAAACAAATTAATACAACGCAGTGAACTATTCTCATCAAAATCATTCAATTGATAATCGCCCCATCTCTTGACCAATTCAAAACCAAACTCTTTTGCATATTGCAATATTTTTTCTGGACGTGTCAGTTTTACTCTTTCAAAGAAATGAAACTTTTTGCCTTGATCTTCAAAATCAATTTCCTTCATGATGTATTCCCCTTCAATATGTTTCTTGATATTAAAGACAATATTTTCTCTTTCAATAGAAGCTGTTGGTGTAATAACACTTTTGACATATTCTGCATTCAGAAAATCGAGGACAAAATAACCTTCATCTTTCAACACATATGAAACAGAACTAAATACACGCTTGTCTTCTTCTTCCGTCTCAAAATAACCGAAACTGGTGAACAGATTGAAAACTGCATCCACAGGTTCGCT
This sequence comes from Chryseobacterium sp. FP211-J200, assembly GCF_001643375.1. Classification (GTDB taxonomy): domain Bacteria; phylum Bacteroidota; class Bacteroidia; order Flavobacteriales; family Weeksellaceae; genus Epilithonimonas; species Epilithonimonas ginsengisoli. The sequence continues at coordinate 31,244 of NZ_LSHB01000001.1, read as the reverse complement.
TTCAATTTTATTTCGCATATCGTGAACCTGAAACTTCAAAGTCTCGGTCTCAAATTGTCTATCAAAATTGATACTTTGTTCTGAAAGGTCAAGACCTAAAACATCGTAACCTAATTTGTTCAGATAAATAGAATGTCTGCCTTTTCCGCAAGCCAGATCGATTATTTTTGAATTTTTCTCAAGTTTCACGTAATCTGTTAAAAGATTGAGAAAATCTTCCGCTTCCTTGTAATCGTGATTTTTGTAAAGTATGTGATAATATGGCGTATCAAACCATTCTTCGAACCATTGCATTTTGCAAAAATAGTGAAAATAGACGTGAGACAAATAGAATATAGATGATAGATTTTTCAAATCAATTATCATTTATCGATTATCATTCATTAATTTTGCAGAATGGATATAGAAAATCTTCAGATACAGGTCAAAACTTTTTTCGGATTAGAACAGATTTTGGCAGAAGAAATCAAGAAATTAGGTGGCAAAAATGTAGAGGTCAAAAACCGCGCAGTCACCTGCGAAGGCGATTTGGGGTTTCTTTACAAGCTTAATTATTCTTGCAGAACAGCCGTTAAGATCATCATTCCAATCATGGAATTCAAGGCTTACAACGAAAGCAAATATTACGATAAACTGTTCAAGTTTGAATGGGATGAGTTCCTGGACAAAAACCAGACCTTTGCCATCGATGCGACTGTAAATTCTGAAAGATTCCACCATTCTCAATTTATGACCTTGAAAATGAAAGACGCCATCGTCGATTATTTCCAAGACAAATATAAGATGAGACCAAGCGTCAACAAGGACAATCCAGACATCAAATTCCACCTTCATATCGACAGGGAATTGGTAACGATCTCTATCGACAGTTCTGGTGATCCGCTTTTCAAGCGTGGTTACAGAAAAGAGCAGACCATTGCACCAATCAACGAAGTTTTGGCTTCGGGAATGTTGCAACTCGCAGGTTGGGACGGAAAAGGAAATTTCCTCGATCCAATGTGTGGTTCCGGAACATTATTGATAGAAGCGGCGATGATCGCAATGGATCTTCCGGCACAGACTTTCAGAAGAAATTTCGGTTTCCAGAACTGGAAAAACTACGACTCTGAATTATTCGAAACCATCAAAGATGTACGATTGAATCGTGTGAGAGAATTCACTGGAAAAATCGTAGGTTATGATATTGATTCTGAAGCTTTGGACATTGCGCACATTAATATAGAAGCAGCTGAAATGGATGATGTCATCACACTAAGAAACAAAAATTTCTTCGAATCTGAGAAAGATTTGTTCCCGTTATTGATGGTTTTCAATCCGCCTTATGACGAGAGAATCTCCATTAATGATGATGATTTCTACAAAAAGATCGGCGACACGTTCAAACAACATTATCCAAACACCTTAGCTTGGCTGATTTCTGCAGACCTTGATGCGCCGAAGAAAATTGGATTAAGACCTTCAAGAAGAATTAAATTGTTCAACGGAAAATTGGAAACGAGATTTTTGCAATATGAAATGTATGATGGATCTAAGAAAGGGAAATACATGAATAAGGAGGAGGAATAAATAATGAATTTTCTTGAATTTTTATTTGATTTTGTATCTATTTTTCATGTGTTCGGAAATGGAAAAGAGAAAAACAATACTGACAAAGAAGCAAGAGAACATTTCAAAAATCTAAAATGACAACAATCTCCATCATCATCGCCATCTTCAACAGAAAAGACGAATTGTTCGAGCTTCTTAATTCTCTGTCTCATCAAACCGACAAGGATTTCGAAGTCATAATCGTGGATGATGGTTCCAAGATTGCGCTTCTGCCAACAGTAGAGTTATTTGAAGAACAGCTTGATATCAAATTCTTCCGAAAAGATAATTCAGGACCTGGACTTTCCCGAAATTACGGAGCGAAACGAGCAAAAAATGATTGGTTGGTCTTCGTAGATTCCGATGTGATTGTTGAAACAGATTACATCGAAAATATCAAAAGAAATCTTATTGAAAATCCTTGCGATGCTTTTGGTGGTGCAGACAAAGCGCACAAGGGTTTCAATCTAATGCAGAAGGCCATCTCCTACTCTATGACCTCGGTTTTCACAACAGGCGGAATCCGAGGAAAGAAAAATGCAGTTACCAAATTTCAGCCGAGAAGTTTCAATATGGGCGTCAACAAAGCGATTTTCCTAAAAGTTGGTGGCTTTTCAGAAATGCGAATTGGCGAAGATCCGGATCTTTCTATGACGCTTTGGGAAAGTGGCTACACGACAATGTTTTACGACAACATTGGTGTTTACCACAAACGCAGAACAGACTTTGGAAAATTCTCAAAACAGGTTTATCAATTCGGTTGTGCGAGACCGATTTTGAATCATAGACATCCAAAATATACCAAACTGACTTTTTGGTTTCCAAGTGTATTTCTCTTAGGCTATATGGTTGGAATCATCCACTATTTCGTTTGGGGAAATGGATTGATCCTCGCTTTATACGGACTTTACACATTTCTTGTTCTTTTCCATGCAATGGTTGTAACAAGGAATATCAGTATTGCTTCGATGGCTGTCATCTCAACTTACATCCAAATGTTTTCTTACGGTTATGGTTTTCTGAAATCTTGGTTTCTCATCAACATTCTGAAACAATCTCCAGAAGAAGCTTTCCCTAAACATTTTCATTGATTTAATTAACATTTAATTATAAGTAGATATTGCTGATTGGAACATCTTTTGTGAATTTTCATTTTTAATTAAATTCATAAAACTATGTCAAAAAATATCGCTGACCAATTCGTTGAGATCCTTGTAAAAACAGGAGTTAAACGCATATATGCTGTCACTGGTGACAGCCTTAATTTTTTAAATGACGCTATCAAACGTGAAGGTTCTATCAAATGGATTCATGTAAGACACGAGGAAGTTGGCGCTTTCGCTGCCGCTGCCGAAGCCGAATTGGAAGGTCTTGCCGTTTGCGCAGGAAGTTCTGGCCCAGGCCACGTTCATCTCATCAACGGACTTTACGAAGCTAACCGTGGCAACGTTCCGGTTTTGGCTATTGCTTCAACTTGTGAAAGTTCAGAATTCGGGACCTCCTATTTTCAGGAAACCAATACGATCAAACTGTTTGATGACTGTTCCGTTTACAATCAAATTGCAACAACGCCCGAACAAGCACCAAGAATGCTACAAGCTGCTTTGCAGCATGCGATTTCTCAAAAAGGTGTGGCCGTTTTGGGAATGCCTGGTGATCTTTTCGAAGCCGATTCTGTGAAAAACATCAGTTCTGATCTTGTCTTTAAGACCAATCCAAGAATAATACCTTCAGATGAAGAAACAAATTGGATCGCAGAACATTTGAATTCAGGGAAAAAAGTAGCGATCTATTGTGGAATTGGTGCATCTGAAGCACATCCTGAAGTGATTGCTCTAGCAGAAAAACTGAAAGCACCAATAGGATATTCTTTCCGAGGGAAAATGGGAATTCAGTACAACAATCCTTACGAAGTGGGAATGACCGGACTTTTGGGTTTGCCTTCCGCCTTCAAAGCGATGCATGAGGCCGATATTATTTTATTACTCGGAACAGATTTTCCTTACGTGAAATTTATGCCTGTGGATAAAGTAATTATTCAGATTGATGACAAGCCGGAACGCTTGGGAAGACGCGCGCAATTGACGAGAGGATTTGCCGGAAAGATCAAAGATTCATTGGTCAATATTTTACCATTAATTAAAATTAATGATGACAGGAAATTCCTTGATAAACAATTGGAATTCTATCAAACTGTAAAAGATAATCTCAGATCTTACATCGAAGACAGAGGAAAAGAAAGTCATATCTCACCAGAATTTGTTGCCGAAACTTTGAACCTTAAAGCCAATAAAGACACAATCTTCACAGTCGACACAGGAATGTGCTGCGTTTGGGGTGCAAGATATCTGGAAGCAACGGGTGAGAGAAAACTTCTTGGTTCCTTCAGTCACGGAACGATGGCGAACGCAATGCCAATGGCTATCGGCGCTCAATTATCCAACCCAGACAAACAAGTGATTGCGCTTTGCGGAGACGGTGGACTTTCTATGTTGTTGGGCGATATCGCAACGATAAAACAATACAACTTACCAATCAAGATCATTGTTTTCAACAACCGTTCATTGGGAATGGTAAAATTGGAAATGGAAGTAAACGGAATACCAGATAACGAAACAGATATGATCAATCCAGATTTTGGACTGTTGGCTCAAGCTTTCGGGATCAAAGGAATCAATGTAACTGACCCGGAAAAAGTGGAAGAAGCGATCGATGATGCATTGCAGACCAAAGGTCCAGTTCTGGTGAATGTTTTCACCGATCCAAATGCTCTTGCGATGCCACCGAAAGTTGGCTGGGACCAGATGAAAGGAATGGGAATCGCGATGACGAGAATGATGCTGGACGGTAATTTCAAAGAAGTGGCGGACACGATCTCCAGCAATTACAGACACATCAAAGAAGTTCTTTAAAACAAACGAAAAGCCCAATTTTGAATTGGGCTTTTTTATTTCATTGATCGTAAACAAAAAAAGCTTCACACAATGTGAAGCTTTTAGAAAATAATATATATAACCTTAGTTTAAAGAAACTATTTCAAAGTGATCATCCTGCTGAAGCTGTCGTCGCCTTTTTCAACACTGATGATGTATGTTTCTGCATTTTCCGGATTCAGATCAAATGTTAGGTCGATCAGTCCGTTTTTCACTGCATTGTCATTAGAATAATAAGTGTTGTTTGCCGTATCGTAGATAGAAACTCTCACGTCACCAATTACATCATTCATTTTTAACTTTACAATATTTTTGTCCACAGTATAAGAAGGCTTCGTCATCGCAGAAATTGGAGACTGGTCTACAACCACTTGATTCGCATCTACTGTGATCTTGTATTTTTCAATTTTACCGTCAGATTCAGCAACCAAGAAATAATTTCCAGCAGCCATATTGCTCATATTATAAGACTTCTCTGCAGTCTCTACATTAATTCTTTCTGAGAACAATTCATTTTTATCATCGTTGTAAACATAGATAGAAACATTTTTCGCATTGGAGATCCCAAAATGGACTGTCTTCTGTTTTACCTCTCCGATAGAAAGAGAAAAATCTTTATCCTTTCCAAAAACATTTGCAGAGATGAATGTCAACGCCGCAAGAAAACTTAATTTTATAAACTTATTCATGATGTTTCTTTTTAATTGTTTTACTATGCAAATGTATATCTGAAAACAAAGAAATAATACATTCTGATTTTCACAAACATGTCCTATATTAACATTAATTAAATATTAACTACATATTAAAGATAATATTGAATATGTGCTTTGGATTTTGTAATTTTGACAAATGAAACACCACAGTCCTTCCTTCGAATCCATAAAACCCAATATTGGAAGCAGTTTTACATGTCTTCACTTCACTAAGAGTGAGAACATCAAATCGCATGTTTGGCACTATCATCCAGAAATTGAACTGATCTTTGTTTGTGGCGGTTCGGGGAAAAGACAAATTGGAAGTAATATTTCTTATTTCTCAGATGGTGATTTGATTCTGATCGGCAGCAACTTACCACATTGCGGCATGACGAATGAAAATACGAACAACGAATATGAAGTCGTGATCCAGTTTTCCCAGGATTTCCTTGGAACCGAACTTTGGAATGCACCAGAAATGAACCGGATCTTCCAAATGTTGCAAGCGGCAAAAAGCGGAATCGTATTCGGAGAAAATGTAAAGAAAACATTGGAACCTAAAATCAAAGCTTTGTCAGAATCCTCTTATTTGGACAAACTTCTGAAGTTGATAGAGATTCTAGATGAACTCGCTCACACCAATGACTTTAAAATCCTCAACGCTGCAAAATATTATCTGCAAACGCAAAAGGAAGATAATGACAGGATCAATCTGATCTTCAACCATGTGAAGGATAATTTCAAAAACCAGATCAGTTTGGAAGAAGTTGCAGGATTGGCAACGATGACGGTTCCTTCGTTTTGTAGATATTTCAAGAAGATCACGAACAAAACCTTCACACAATTTGTGAACGAATATCGCATCACGCACTCACTGAAACTTTTGGCCGAACAACCGATGAGCATTACGGAGATCTGCTTTGAAAGTGGTTTCAACAATTTCAGTTATTTCAACAAGACTTTTAAGGAACATACAAAACAAAGTCCGTCGCAGTATCGGAAGGAGTTTAGTAATATTTTGGCTTGATTAGTTTAAACTATGTTGATACTTCATTATTTCATCAACTATTTCTACTGCTCTTTTATATGTAATTCCGTTTTCTTGGTCAATTGTCAAAAGATGTCCTTCTTCAATAGACTTAATTTCGGGAATTAATCCAACATTTTGTTCAATTGCAATCGTTTTTATATTTAACGTTTCACCATAAGTGGAAACGTTTGTTTGCAACCAACCAAAATATGGTTCTTCATTTACTCTATTAGGATTTTCCCATAAATCCATACGCTTGCCGAAATTATCTTCACTAATAGAAGTCCAAACATTAAATATCAGATTTTCATTGTAATCGATAATAGGAATTGTTAATCTACCACGATGAAAAAAACATTTTTCATCAACTACACATAAACTTTCTTTAAGTTCAATGCGAGTTTCTCTTTCATCAGAAGGAATAGAAAAGTAATAATTAGGATAATCTGAGCCAAAACAAAGTGGTAACTCATCATAAACCTTACCACAGCAAGAACACTTGTATGCTACTTTTTTTTCTTTTTTATTAAAAAACGGGAACAATTTCATTTGATTATTATTTGATAAAATCACGAAATTGCCCCAAAATAACTCTTCATCTCCTCCATCGTCCCCAAACTAATCCTAGTCCATTTTCCAGTTTGCTCATAGGTTTTTCCGCCAAGGATTTTGGCATCTTTCAACTTTTTGAAATAATTATCCTTGTAATTTTCCAAAGAAAAATAAACGAAATTGGCAGCAGATGGAATAGTTTTGATTCCTCTTTTTTGGAATTCCGCAACAGTAAAATCTTTCACTTTTTGATTGTTGTCCAAAACCTTGGAAATGAATTCCTGATCTTCCACCGCAGCAATCGCGCCAGCCATAGTCGTCACGCTGATTTCCGCACCACTCCAGCTTTGAAGTTTCTTAAGTCCTTTGATCAATGTAGGATTTCCAATTGCGTAACCCAATCTTGCGCCGGCAAATCCATAAAGTTTGGAAAATGTTCTCGTCACAACAAGATTTTGATAAGTATTGACCAGATCGCTCAAAGATTTCTGATTGGTAAATTCTATGTAAGCTTCATCAACCAAAATGGTGATATTGTCAGGAACAGATTTGATGAAATTTTCAATTTCTGCTCTTGATAGCAAATCTCCAGTCGGATTATTCGGATTGCAGATGTAAATCAGTTTTGTATCTTTTCGGATTGAGCCTTTCATTTTACCAAGGTCAATTCTCTTTTGTTCATTCAAAGGAACCACAGTTTTTGACATTCCAAGGAATTCGCCAATTGGTTCAAAAATTGTGAAAGACGGATCAGGAATGATAAAATGTCCTTTATCCAACGACACATATTTGATCATCAATTCCAAAAGAAAAGATGAACCTGCAGCCACTAGAATATTTTCTTGCTTCAACTGGTTTTTCTCCGCTAATTTCGCACTCAAAGTATCGGCAAATTTGAAATCATACATTGATGATAGACTCAGGCTTTTCTGCATTGCTTCCAAAGCTTTTGGGGAAACGCCAAACGGATTCTCGTTGAAACAAAGTCGGATGGTTTTGTCATCGTTCTTCAATTCGTGAAAATTAGGGGTATTCTTCGCAAGGAATTCAAGTGGGGAAAGTGTGAGCGCAGCACTTCCAAGGAAAGCAGTTTTCAGCCAGTCTCGTCTGTTGATCGACATAGTTTTTGATTTATTTCCCGATAAAAATAATGATTTTCTAATGATCACATCTCTTCGTCGAATAAAATTAATCGTTTGACCGAAAAAATTTCCATTTCACCGATTAGAATTGAAATCCTCCTTTTTCCAGTATATTTTTGAATCAGAAATTAAAACGATCAAAATATGTCTCTATTTACTCCACTCATTTGGCTTTTGGTAATGTCTCCAATCTTTATCATCGCTTTCTTCAAATCTAAAAAAGGAAACCTGAAATTCCTTTTGCTATTCATTATTTTATTCTTGGTAGATAATTATCTTCAGATCTTCAGCAAAGAACTGATCCCTAATATTATGGGACTCAAATTCGCTTGGGTCGGGAAATTCTTGAGTCTGGCCTTGTCATTAGGATTTATATTTTACGTGGACAAAAACGAGCGAAAAGAAATTGGGTTCACCACATCCACCAACACAAAAAGCCAGGTAAAATATGGTGTTTTGGTTTTCCTTGGATTCTTGATCTTCGATTTCATTTTCAAATTGATATTATTTCCGAAAGGCGGCGCATTCGATATGGAAACGTTTGCCTTCCAAGCGACAATGCCAGGTTTGACGGAAGAATTATTGTACCGAGGAATCTATTTTTGGATTTTTGACAAGGTATTTCTGCCCAATTGGAACTTCAAAGGAATACAATTTGGTTGGGGATTTGTCATCGTCACACTTCTCTTCGCAATTGGTCACGGCATCGTTTTAACAGCAGATCATCAATTCAAATTTGATATTGTCACCATCGTATATCTGACATTGATTTCTTCTTTAAGTGTCGGAATCTTGAGAAAATGCACTGGAAATCTTATCTACCCGATCCTTGGTCACAACGTTATCAATGTGATGAATGCCATCATCAGAATTCTTTAATAAACTTAAATAATATTTACCTTTGGCTACTATGATGAAAGACTATTTTTCGCAAGTTTTCTTACTATTTGATTTTGAGAAAATAACGTATAAAAAAAGACTAACATTACATTTCTCAATGTGGTTATTTCTTTCTGTTCTTCTTTTTTTGAGTTATCGAATTGCTTATCAATTAACACTTGTCAATAGTTTGCTACTCACAGTAAGAATGGCTGTGGTCAATATGTTTGTATTTTACAGTTTTTTTTACAAAGTATTACCTTTTGTTCTAAATTCTAATAAAATAAAAGCCTTATTTATATTATTAATTAGTTTTCCTCTTTCGGTTTTTTGTTGGCTCGCCATTACACATTTAATATCATTATTATATTATCATTTAGGATTTGAAATACTGAATGGAGAACTGAAGGGAGCAATAAAAATGAGCGCAGATCAAAGTTTTTTGGAAGCTGTTTCACCAAAGAGAATGCTTTCTCAGTCCATTATAATCATATCGATTTTATCCCCATTTTTCTTTTTGAAAATTTTGTTTGAAATTTTCAAACTTTACAACAGAAATTTAAAACTTCAAAAAAACAAACTCGAAGTCGAGATACAGAATATCAACATAGAAAAAGATTTTCTGAAATCGCAACTCAATCCACATTTCCTCTTCAACACCTTGAATAATCTGTATGGCCTGAGTGTGAAAAAAGATGATTCTGCACCCGAAGTCATCCTGAATCTGTCAGAGATCATGAGTTACACACTTTACGAATCCAATTCTGAAAAAGTGGCTTTGGAAAAGGAGTTAGACTTTATCAAAAATTATTTTGAGCTTGAGAAAATGCGTTATCCGAAAGACAAAAATATCCAGCTGGAGATTTTAGGCGGCAATCAACTCAATGGACTTTATATCGCGCCACTTTTGACCTTTACCTTCATCGAAAATACTTTCAAATATGGATTGAAGCATTCGAAAAATCAATTTATTGATCAGAAAATTAAGATTGAAAATAAAACCTTTTATTTTGTTTTGGAAAATGATTTTGACAAGTCAGAGATCAAAAAAGAATTTGGTGGAATTGGATTGGAAAACATCAAAAAACGACTTCAGTTATTATATCCAAACCAACACGATCTGAAAATATCAACCTTCGAAAATAGTTTCAAAGTAGAACTGAAAATCAATTTATAGAAATGGAAAAACTGCGTTGCATCGTTTTGGACGACGAACCGATCGGAAGAGAGATCATAGAAAACTTCGTGAAAGAAATTGATTTTCTGGAACTTGTGGATTCATTTGAAGATCCGGTGAAAGCTATTATGTTTTTGGAAAGTAATAAAGTTGATTTAATTTTCAGTGATATTCAAATGCCGAAGATCAATGGTTTGGACCTGGTGAAAAGTCTGGAAAATCCGCCTGTCATTATCTTTATCACGGCTCACAGAGATTTTGCTTTGGATGGTTTTGAAACTGGAGCGACAGATTATTTGGTAAAACCTGTTCGATTTGACCGTTTTCTGAAAGCAGTTAATAAAGCGAAAGATTATATTAATCTAAAACAAAAATCAACCGTTCATCAAGTTAATTCTGACCGGATTTTCATTAAGTCTGATGGGAAACTCACGAAAATCCTTTTGGACGAAATCCTTTATGTAGAAGCGCAAGGCGATTACCTTAAAATTGTCATCCAAAATGGAACTTACAATACTCTAGCAACTTTGAAATCGATGGATGAAGTTTTGACTTTACCAAAATTCTTCCGGGTTCAGCGTTCATTTATCATCAATCTTGAAGCCATCCGAAGTATCAGTGGAAATATGGTGGAACTTGTGAATGGAAAAAGTATTTCGATTGCGCTGAACAAGAAAGAGGAATTGTTTCAGTTGTTGGGGATTAGGTGATTTTTTAGTAAGTTTGGTTGATTGGAAAAACGAAATGATGAATATTAAACATAACGAAGAAATACAAATTAGTAAAATAGATAAATCAATCATTTTGATTTTCTTCATATTTATTTTTGGATTAATTGCAACTCTCGGATTTTTCGGATATTTTAATAATCAAGAAAGAGATACCGTTTTAGCAGAAGAATATTCCGGAAAAGTAATCGAATTATTTCACGACCACAAAGATCATAGTAGTTACAAGGCAAAATTATCAAATGGGAAAACCATCTATGTTTATTTTCCTTTAGAAAAGCAATTTGAAACACTTAATTTAAATGATAGTATTATCAAGCAAAAGAATTCTGTTTACATTTTAGTTTTCAAAAATGGAAAGTTTGAAAGGACAATCAACACTTTAACTTCTAAAGATTAAAAATAAAAATTCCTACTCAAAAATAATCGTCTTATTCCCATCAATAAAAACCTTGTCTTCAAAGACCAATTTCAAAGCATTTGCCAGAACATTCTTCTCAACATCTCTTCCTAATTTCGCCAGATCTTTTGCCGTTTTGGAATGCGTCACTTTAATAATATCTTGGTAGATGATTGGACCTTCATCCAAATCGTTTGTCACAAAATGTGCTGTTGCGCCGATGATCTTCACACCTCTTTCGAAAGCCTGTTTGTAAGGATTGGCGCCAATAAAAGCTGGTAAAAATGAGTGGTGAATATTGATTATTTTCCCTTTAAAATCCGCCACAAAATCCGAAGACAGAATTCTCATAAACTTGGCCAAAACCAAATAATCAAACCCGTAATTCTTGAGTGTTTCTTTAATCAGGTTTTCGTGCTCGTCTCTTGTGATATTTTCAGTCGAGATAAAATGAAACGGAATATCAAATTTCTCTGTTAATTCTCTTAGATTTTCATAATTCCCAACAACTGCGAGAATATTAAAATTAAGGTCTTTAAACTGATTCCTGATCAATAAGTCTGATAAACAATGATGTTCCTTCGTTACGAAAACAACGACATCTTTTGGTTTGTTATTGCTCAGTTCTATTTCGCAATCGCCTAATTGATCTTTGAGCTGGGCAATCACTTTTTGAGGATCAGCAATTCCGGCAACTTCGGTTCTCATAAAGAATAAGGACTTTTCGCTGTCCACGAATTCGTCATTTTTGATGATGTTGAGACCGTTTTCCAAAAGGACTTCGGAAATCCTGTAAACCAGACCTTTTTCGTCGGTACAGGTGATTTTGAAAGTGAAATTCATCGTTTAGTTTTTATCAAATTTAGATATAAATGTACTTGATTCTATAATTTAAAGATTAATTAAATTAAAACATTTGCTTTCAAATTACTTTACTTTCTCAGCTTTATAATCGCTTTCGTTTCCTAATCTGTCAATTGCTTTGATGGCAACAGCATTAAGAGTTTTTCCATTATAAAACTTTATGATCTCCATATTCTGAATATCAGGATTCAAGATCTGAATTCGCCATTCATTGCCATATCTTGTGAATAGAACCCATTGGAAAGCCTTTTCACTGTTGGATAAATTCCAACTTGCGAAGATATTGCCTCCATTATTTTTCAAGTTTAATTTTGGTTGCGAAAGTTCCTTATCGATTTTCAACCAAGGGCTTCTTGGGATCAAAACTTTATCCTGATAAACTCTGGTTTTGATTGCATCCTGCATACTCCAACTTTTTGTAAGGCCCGCAATACTCCAATGGATCTCGCCAGTGTCATCTTTTAAAATTTGTCTGCTTAATTCGATTTGATTGACGATCTCGGAAGGTTTGTCAGATACTTTGATTTCAACTGTGTTGAGTCCTGGCCAAAGATGTCGGTTAAAATTGTTTTCGGTTTTCCACCATTCCAAAAGTTTTGGGAAACTCTGTCCTGTAGAATTGACCGGCCAATACAACTGCGGTGCGAAATAATCCACCCAGCCTTTGTTGAGCCATAGTTTTGCGTCGGCGTAAAGTTCGTCGTATTGTGAGGAACCTTTGATGCCCGTAGGATAATCCGGTTTCCAAATCCCAAACGGACTGATTCCGAACTTAACATAATTCTTTTCGTTTTTGATCTCTTTATAAATCCTTTCCACGAAACGATTCACGTTATCTCTTCTCCAATCGGCTCTGGAAAGATTTCCGCCAGAGTTTCTGTATGCATTCCAGGTTTTAGAATCTGGAAAATCTGCACCACCATTGTAAGTTGCGTAAGGATAAAAATAATCATCGAAGTGAACAGCGTCGATATCATAATTTTTCACCAATTCATTTACAACTTTAGAAACATGATCTTGGATCACAGGACTTGCTGGATCGAACCAGTACATTCCGTTTCTCAGTCTGTAAGTGACGTCCGAAAATTTATTAGCCAAAGATTGCGACGTGATTTTCCCTCCGTTGGAGTGATGCGCTCTGTAAGGATTCAGCCAAACGTGAAGTTCTATTCCACGCTTGTGGGCTTCTTCAACCCAAAATTCTAAAGGGTCATAATAAGGATAAGGTTCCCTACCGATCTCGCCTGTCATAAAATAAGACCAAGGCTCGTGAGAACTTTTGTACAAAGCATCTCCGGACGGACGCACTTGTAATATCACCGCATTAAAATTATTATTTTGAAGCATATTCAACATTTCAATAGCTTCTGATTTCTGTTGTTCTGATGTGAGATTTGTTCTCGAAGGCCAATTGATATTTGCAACTGATGCGATCCAAGCACCACGAAATTCTCTATCGATCGCTGGCAGATCTACGCGGAAATTTTCTTCAACTTTTACCTTTGTCGGAACTGATTTGATAATTGGTTTTGATGGTGGCGTTTTGATCTTACTAACTTGCTTCTTCTGAGGAGAACAATTGTATATTAAAACAGAAATTAATATCAACCAAAAAAATTGGAACTGGCGTTTATGATTCATAAAATGAAATCTAAATATGATTTTGAAATTTGAAAATCGAATATAATAAAAAAAGTCCCCATTTCTGAGGACTTTAAATATTTATTTGAAATAGATTAAGACTTAGCGCCTCTTTCGATTCTTCTTCTTTCTTCTTCAGAAAGTACTTTCTTTCTCATACGGATGAAGTTTGGAGTTACCTCGATCGCTTCATCACCTTGGATATATTCCATACATTCTTCAAGAGAGAACAAGATCTTTGGAGCAACGCCACCATCTTTATCTTTACCTGCAGCACGGATATTGTTCAACTGTTTTGCTTCAACAACATTGATAACTAGATCGCCTGGTTTGTTTTGCTCACCAATGATCATCCCTGCGTAGATCTCCTCGCCCGGATCAACATAGAACTTACCTCTATCTTGTAGTTTCGCAATAGAATATTCAGTCGCTGGACCCTGACCTTTACTTACCAAAACACCATTACTTCTTCCAGGAATTGCGCCTTTGAAAGGTTTGTATTCTGTGAAACGGTGTGCCATGATAGCTTCACCGGCAGTTGCAGTCAACATCTGAGAACGCAATCCGATCAAACCTCTTGAAGGAATCTCGAATTCCATATGTTGCATCTCACCTTTAGTTTCCATGATGTGAAGATCTCCTTTTCTCTGAGTCGCCAAATCAATCACTTTTGAAGCAAATTCTTCTGGAACGTCAACAACCAAAGATTCGTAAGGCTCCAATTTTTGTCCACTTTCGTCTTCTCTCAAGATTACTTGTGGCTGACCGATGGTCATTTCGTAACCTTCTCTTCTCATTGTTTCAATTAGAACTGACAAGTGAAGAATACCTCTACCGAAAACTAGGAAAGTGTTTGCATCACCAGTTTGTTCAACTCTCAATGCAAGGTTTTTCTCTAATTCTTTGTATAATCTTTCTTTCAGGTGGTTAGAAGTTACATATTTACCATCTTTTCCGAAGAAAGGTGAATTGTTGATAGAGAACGTCATGTTCAACGTTGGCTCATCAATAGAAGTTCTTTCCAATGGTTCTGGATTTTCTAGATCTACGAAAGAATCTCCAATCTGGAAAGCATCGAAACCTACAACAGCACAGATATCTCCAGCTTTAACCTCTGATACTTTTTTCTTTCCAAGACCTTCGAAAACGTAAAGTTCTTTTACTTTTCCTTTCAATATCTTTCCGTCAGCTTGTGCCAATCCGATCCACTGAGATTCTTTGATCTCACCTCTGATCACTTTCCCGATCGCAATTCTTCCTAAGAAAGAAGAGAAATCTAGAGAAACGATCTGCATCTGAAGGTTACCTTCCTCTACTTTCGGTTCCGGAACATATTGTAAAATACCGTCCAATAATGGGAAGATATTATCAGTTTCTTCTAATGAAGTGTTGAACCATCCTTGTTTAGATGAACCGTAGAACGTTGGGAAATCCAACTGCTCTTCTGTAGCATCAAGTGCAAAGAAAAGATCAAATACTTTATCATGAACTTCTTCTGGACGACAGTTTGGCTTATCCACTTTATTGATAACTACAAGAGGTCTCAATCCAAGGTCCAAAGCTTTCTGAAGTACAAATCTTGTCTGTGGCATTGGTCCTTCGAAGGCATCCACCAACAAAACAACGCCATCAGCCATTTTCAATACTCTTTCTACCTCTCCACCAAAATCGGCGTGACCAGGAGTATCAATAACGTTGATCTTTACGTCTTTGTAAGTTACAGAGATATTTTTTGATAAAATGGTAATCCCTCTTTCTCTTTCAAGATCGTTGTTATCCATGATCAGATCACCACTCTCCTGATTTTCACGGAAGATGTTTGTGGCGTGGATAATTTTGTCAACCAAAGTCGTTTTTCCGTGGTCAACGTGTGCGATAATCGCTATGTTTCTAATATTTTGCATTCCAAATTTTTACGCGTGCAAATGTAATGATTTTTTCACAAATTTCACCAGATTTTTGATGAATTTTCAAATTATTGATAAATTGAAACTATATTTAATATATCCGCAAAGTATCATTAATTTAAAAATGGAATAGATGTTAGCTGTAAAAGTTTAGAAGTTAGATTTCCCCCAGATTTACCTACTCCTCAAAATCTCTTTTCCGATAATGCTTTGCGTGAAAATAAGATAACGGTTTCCACCATCTTTCAATTTGTACTTTTTCTTGATCTCGTCAGGTTTCAAAGGATAATTCTTGGAAATGATATTGAACTGATCATTCTTTTTTAATTCTTTTCCATCGATCTTTTCAACTTGCAAAATCCTTCCGGGAAAGTGTTCTATTTTATTTTCTGAAGTATAAAAATGCGTGTTTGGATGAAGTTTCTTCAATCCGAATTTTTCTGATATGATATTGAATGCTCCCGCTTTTAGAATTGAATTGTTTGGAATATAAAGATAATTCAGACTTTCGGAGAATTCTGATGTGGCAATCTTCTCTTCATTAATATAGAAAGAAAATTCTGGCTCGTCTGATTCCAAGTTGACACAAGTGATTTTTGTGTCTTTACTCTTTTCTCTTTCTTTTTTAGTATCAATTATTAAAACCAATTCCTTCACTTCATTTCTGACAGCAATAATTTTAACTTCATTAATGTTTTGAAGTTCCGAAACCAGATATGAAATATCAATCAAGGGCGACAATTTCACAATGATCTTATCTGAAATTGAACTAAGTTTTTCCTGGATTTCTAAAAGATTTGGTGAAAGGTCTTCGAGCAGGAATTTCTTTTTGTTATTCTGATCTCGCCTTGCAGGATCCAGATAAATGACATCGAATTTTTCTTTATTAAATTCTAAAAATTCTTCAAGGTTTTGATTGATGAAATTTGCTTCTCTGTTTAAAGTCTTCCAATTGTGTTCGACGATTTTTATCAAGCCAGGATTTTGTTCAACTAAAGTCACTTCTTCGAAATTTTGAGATAGAAAATACGCGTCGATTCCGAAACCTGAGGTCAAGTCGAGAAATGAGTTGCCTTTCAAAGTCTGAGCTTTGTATTCTGCTGTGGATTGTGAAGAAGCTTGTTCCAGATTGAGGTTTGGCGGAAAAACAAGATTATCTTTCAATAAAAATGCAAACTTTCTCTGCGCAACTTTTTTACCTTTGATCTGTTGAATGATTTCCTGCATCGTCACATTTGGAAACGGTGATTTTTTTAATAATAATCTAGTGATGTCACTGTCAATATTTTGGTTGATGAAAGCTTGAACTTCCGGAGCAAGCAAGTTTGTAAAATCCATTTATCCGTAAATATTTTGAATGGTTTTGATGGAATTGGTGATGATCGTTTTCAAAATATCAGTGTTAATATCTTCCAGTTTTTTGATGTAAATACAAGCTTTCGCTGTTTTGACTTTTCCTAATTGTGAAAACAGATTTTCTTTGTCATCAATATCCTGATAAACATAGAGCGAGATTTGAGCAACACGATTGGAAAGTCCAGCCAAAGGTGCGTCGCCATCGTGACCGCTTTCATATTTGTAATGGTAATTTCCAAATCCGATGATGGCCTCGCCCCACATTTTAGGTGGAAATCCTGATGTTTCTTTGAAAATTTTCACCAATTCTCTGACATCTTTTTGCCGATTTTCATCCGCAATATTGTTGATGTGATCTTCTACGGAAAGGTCGTTTTCGGTGGTTTTATTTTTTGCCATCTTGAGAAGTTTTTAATTTTTAAAGATAGAAAATTTCAATTTAAAACCAATCGTTATTTCTTGTAACAAACCTGCAACCCGACTTGAGTGGAGCTCTTTTTTGTATTGGGAAAGGCTTGGCAAAAAAAGCGGGAACGGAAGGCGGAAAAGTTGCCCAAATCATATCAATTTAAACCGATTTCATATTGTCGCCATCCCGGAAATTGAGTCTCCGGAAAACGAAACCAGAGAGAATCGTGAGAGATCCGACAATCAAAAAGGTGTATCGGAAAGCATTGTGAACTTCGTTTTTTATGAATGTTGTATCACCTTCGAACAATTTCAAAACGATCAAACCAAACGCAATCCCAAATCCGACCGCAAACTGCTGATTGACAGAAACCAAAGAATTTCCACTGCTGTTCTGGTAAGGTCGCAAGTCCGCAATCGAAATCGTGTTCATCGAAGTAAACTGGATGGAATTGAAAAATCCTAAAACCAACAAGATCGGAATGTACCAATAAATTGAACTTTGAATAGTTGGAATTGCCAGACAACATATCAAAACACCAATCACAAACGTGTTGGTCATCAAAGTTTTACGATAACCAAATCTATCCAAGATCCCAATAACATAGGATTTCCCGAACATCGCGGTTAAGGCCATCGGTGCAACGATCCAACCCGAAGTAAGCGCCGATTGTCCGTATGCGATCTGGATCATCAACGGAACTAAAAGCGGAATAGAACTTACTCCCAACCTTGTCGCAAGATTTCCTAAAATCCCAACACGGAACGTTCTAACTTGAAAAAGATTCAGTGGAAAAATCGGATTATTATCTGTTTTTGCATGTTTGTAATAAAAATACAACATCAAAAATCCTAAGACCAAAACCAAAAGAACTGGCGTGATATTCTGAGCATTTCCCAACAATTCCAAAGAAACTGAAAGTAATAATGAAGCCATTGCGAAGATGAGAAATCCCTTCAGGTCAAAATCGATGACGGGTGATTTGAAATTGGGCATATATTTTAAACTTAAAAAAATCCCTAACACTCCGATTGGAATATTGATGAGAAAGATCCAGTGCCAACTCAAATAATCAACCATATAACCGCCAACCAAAGGTCCCATCACTGGTCCGATCAAGGCTGGGATAATAGCAAAATTCATTGCCTTCAAAAGTTCATTTTTGTTGAAAGCCCTGATCAAAGCCAATTTCCCAACAGGCGTCATCAAACTTCCACCAATCCCTTGAATAATTCTAGAGATCACCAACTGCGTTAGATCCTGTGATAAAGAACAGAATAATGATCCCAAAGAAAATATAACGAGTGAAAGAATAAAGATCTTCTTGGTACCAAACTTGTCTGCCAAAAATCCGCTGACCGGCATAAACAAAGCCAATGTCAAAACATAACTGATGATCGCGTTCTGCATATCAAGCGGCGATTCCTGCAAGTCTCTAGCGATTGAAGGTAATGAAGTGTTTAGAATTGTGGAATCCAGCATTTGCATAAAAATGGCAGTTCCCAATATAAATGGCAGAAACTTTTTGACTTGATCGGTAGCTTGTATGTCACTCATTGTTTAAATTTAATTGATTAAAAAAATCCGCTTGTGTGCGGATCTTTATTTTTAAACCAAAGGTTCTTGTTGGCTGAGGCAGTGAAAACTTCCCAAGCCCCAAATAATATCGGTAGAATCTATGCCGACCACTTCCCTTTCCGGGAAACATTTTTGGATAATATCCAAAGCAATTTGATCTTTATCGCAATTGTAAGTGGGAACAATGACCGATTTGTTTGCAATGTAGAAATTAGCGTAAGATGCTGGCAATCTTTGTCCGTCGCAATAAACTGGGTGTGGCATTGGCAGTTCGATGATATTGAGAGGTCTTCCGTCCAACAATTTCATTTCTTTTAATTGACGGAGATTGGTTTGTAGGATCTCGTAATTGTCATCTTCTTTATTATCCTCGATTACTGTCAAAACTGTGTCTTCATTTACGAAACGGATTGTGTCGTCTACGTGTCCGTCTGTATCGTCTCCCACAATGCCGTCATCTACCCAAAGCACTTGTTTTTGTCCATAATATTTTTTCAAGAATTCCTCAACTTCTTCCTGAGAAAGATGTGGATTTCTGTTTTCATTAAGCAAACAGGATTTCGAAGTCAAAACCGTTCCAGCACCGTTGAATTCCACTGAACCACCTTCCATGATAATTCCTGGATAAAGCACCGGAAGTCCTTTCTCGTCAGCAATTTTTGTCGGAATCACATCGTCCAATTCGAATGGTGGATATTTTCCACCCCACGCGTTGAAACCCCAATCTACAATAATCTTCTGCGGTTCTTCTCCGTTTTTATTAATTAAAAAAGCAGGACCGTGATCTCTGCACCACGCGTCATTCGTTTCGTGGAAATAAAATTCAACTTTCGAAATATCTGCGCCGGCTTTGGAAATATGTTCCATTGCGAAAGCCTGCATTTCCTGATCTTTTACATTGATGCAAACGAATTCACCTTTCGTGATTTCCGCAATGAATTTGGCGTAAGCAGGATAGATCAGATCGATTCTTTCTGGCCAGGATTCTTCTTTATGAGGCCACGAAAGCCATGTTGCTTCGTGTTCTTCCCATTCTGCAGGGAATGTGTAATCGGAAAGTTTGATATTTTCAGGGTTACTATTGTTGTTCATTTTGTTTGTTTCCAAAGTTTTTAAGTTCGTTTTCTATCTCTTCGATGGTTGGAAGAGAACTTTTGAGGTTATCCGGAAGTTTTTCCACAAACTGGATCTCACTGATGCCAATTGGTTTGTTGATGTCTCTTAATGCAAATTCTGCCTCGATATTATTTTTGTCTTTACAAAGTAAAATGCCGATGGTTGGATTTTCGGACTCATCTTTTATCAAACTGTCAACGGCGGACAAGTAAAAATTCAGTTTTCCCGTATATTCGGGTTTGAACTTCGTATTCTTGAGTTCGATCACGATGTAACACTTGAGTTTGATGTGGTAAAAAAGCAGATCCAGGTAATAATCCTTATTGGTAACTTCGAGATGATATTGATTTCCGAGAAATGAAAATCCTTTTCCTAGTTCTAAAAGGAACTTCGTAATATGATGCGTCAACTGCTTCTCTACATCCTTTTCTCGAAAATCCTGATCTAAAGTCAGAAAATCAAAAATGTAAGGATCTTTTAAAGTTTGATTGGCCAAGTCCGAAAGTGGTTTTGGCAGAGTGCTTTCAAAATTGTTGATAGATCTTCCTTGTCTATCGATGAGACTGTTTTTTATCTGCAGATCCAAAACGTCTCTGCTCCAGTTATTTTCTATGCACTTTTCCGCATACCAAAATCTTTTTTGCTGGTCTTTGATTTTCTCAATCAGTAAAATATTATGACCCCACGGTAATTTTGCCACAGCTTGTGGCAAAATTGATTCGTCTGGATATTCACGATAAAACGCCAGCATTCTACCAAGATTTCTCTCCGAATAACCTTTGGAATTTGGGAATTCTATTTTCAAATCCTTTGCTAATTGTGGAATGACGCCAGAAGACCAGCCTTGCTCATTTTGTTTCTGAGCGATAGAATTACCAATTTGCCAATACAAAAAGATCATCTCTGCATTCACAGACAAAGCAGCCTTTAGCTGTGAGCTCAGGATTCTTTGTTTTATGTCTGAGAAAAGATTTTTGTAAATATTAAGTTCCATCAATTGGTCTCGAAAAATTAGGGATTAATCCTCGTCAATAAAACGTTTTGTAATCGGCGAATAAGTTTCGATCCTTCTGTCTCTTAGGAATGGCCAGTGCTTTCTCATATAATCTGTCTGTGCCAGATCAACTTCTGTTACAACAACTTCTTCTTGGTCGTGAGAAGCCAGATACAATAACTTTCCTTGAGCGTTCGTCACAAAACTTCCGCCCCAGAATTTCATCGCACCATCTTGTTCAAAGCCCACTCTATTCACAGAAACTACGGGAAGTCCATTAGCAACTGAGTGAGAACGCTGGATGGTTTGCCAAGCGTTGTATTGATCTTGGTTTGTTTCTTCGTCCTGAGTTGTGTCCCAGCCAATTGCGGTTGGATAGAACATGATATCAGCACCCATTAAAGCTGTGATTCTTGACGCTTCCGGATACCATTGGTCCCAACAGATCAAGACACCAACCTTTCCAAATTTTGTAGGAAAAATTTTATAACCTAGATCACCTGGTGTGAAATAGAATTTCTCATAGAAAGCAGGATCATCCGGAATGTGCATTTTTCGGTATTTTCCAAGGTAAGCTCCATCAGCATCAATCACTGCAGTTGTATTGTGATAAAGACCTTGTGTCCTTTTTTCGAATAATGAAGCGATGATGACAACCCCTAATTCCTTTGCTATAGGTGATAAAGCATCTGTCGAAGGTCCTGGGATTGGTTCTGCCAAGTCGAAGTTATCATAATCTTCGACATCGCAGAAATATAAAGATGTGAAAAGCTCTTGCAAACAAACGATCTGTGCGCCTTTTGCTGCGGCCTCTCTTATTTTTTCAATGGCTTTGTCCAGGTTTTGCTGTTTGTCTGCAACGCAAGACATCTGAACAGTTCCGATTTTAACTTTTGACATTTCTAAAAATTTTTACAAAAATACTAAGATTCTAGCGAATCAAAAATCCCACCAAAGAATTTGCCAGTATATTTCGAAAAATTAATTTCATCATCCATATTTTCTATAGTCTCACACCCTCCATTTTATACTAAATCCTTACCTTTGCAGCATCTTAAAATAGTACAGAGCCATGATGAATTACCACACCAGAAAATGGATAAAACCAGAAGACCTAAACCCAAATCATTCACTTTTCGGAGGAAGATTGTTGCAATGGATCGATGAAGAGGCGGCGCTTTACGCAATCATTCAATTAGAAAATTCTAGGACTGTCACAAAATATATCTCGGAGATCAACTTTGTAAGTTCGGCTAAACAAGGTGATATCATAGAGATTGGAATCGAAGCGGTTGAGTTTGGAAGGTCATCTTTAACACTTCGTTGCGAAGTCCGAAACAAAATGACACACCAAAAGATCATCACCATCGAAAGATTGGTTTTCGTAGCCTTGGACGAAGATGGAAATCCGAAACCGCACGGTAAAACAACGATTGAATACGTCGAAGACCGACTGAATGTCAAAAACACTTCGCCTGAAAGTCTTTAAAAAATCGATAAAATAACAGCGTCCCGAAATTGATTTCGGGACGTTTCTATTTGTAACGCAATTAGGGGTCCACACCCGCAATAGTAGGTCAGAATGTGCAAAACATAGCTAGCCAAAAAAAATAGTTCCACCTACCAAAATGGTAAGTCAGCCTACGAAATTGGTAGGCTCACCTACAAAAATGGTAGCTCCACCTAGTAAAAAGGTAAGTCGATCTGTGAAACTGGTAGGTCGACATAGTAAAGTGATAGGTTGACGCGACAACAAAGTCGATCAACCAATCTTCCGTTATCATTACCGTTCAGAAAATTTTCTTTAAATTCGTCACGTTTTATAAATTGATATAATGAAATCGCCATCGTTTGAAAATCAAGCATCGATGAATACTGAGCGATAACATAAGACCTTTGAAAAATAATAGAATCTACTTATGAAAAGAAAAATTCTTCTATCAGCCCTATTTCTTCCGGCTGTCATGGCTTTTGGCCAGCAATACGGCGGAATGTGGATCCCGACGGAACTTAATGAAAAAGAAATGAAAGATCTGGGAATGAAGATCTCTGCAAAAGACATCTTCAATCCTGACAAAGCGAGTATCAAAGATGCCGTGGTGCAATTCGATGGTGGATGCACAGCTGAAGTGATTTCCCCAAAAGGACTGTTGTTGACCAACCATCATTGTGGTTATGACAACATCCAAGCCCACTCCACGGTTGAAAATGACCTTTTGACCAATGGTTTCTGGGCTAAAGACATGACCGGGGAATTGCCAAATCCTGGCGTTACCGTTGACTTCATCACAGACATCAAAGAAGTAACTGCTCAGATCCTTCCAGGAACAGAAAACCTTACTGGTGCAGACTTAACTAAGAAAATCAATGAGAATATCGAAGCTTATAAAAAAGCTCAGAAAACAGAATCTTACCAGGCCATTTCTGTAAGATCGATGTATTATGGGAATAAGTTTTATGCTTATGTGATCGAGACTTTCAAAGATATCAGACTGGTTGGAGCACCACCATCCGCAATCGGAAAATATGGATCTGACACAGATAATTGGGTTTGGCCAAGACATACGGGAGATTTCTCGATGTTCAGAATTTATGCCGACAAGAACAATAAGCCTGCAGAATATTCCAAAGACAACATCCCTTACACACCAAAACATTTCCTTCCAATTTCCGTGAAAGATAAGAAAGAAGATGATTTCACATTTGTATTCGGTTTTCCTGGAAGAACTACGGAATATCTACCTGCAATCGCGGTGGAAAAGATCATGACAGAAACGGATCCAGCTATGATCGCTGTACGTGATGTAGCTTTGAAAACACTGGACGAAAAAATGAGAACCAATGCTGCAACAAAGATCCAATACGCTTCCAAATACGCAAGAGTTGCCAACTACTGGAAAAAATGGATCGGTGAAGTTGAAGGTCTGAAAAAGTCCAACGCTGTTGAGAAAAAGAAGCAGTATGAGCAGACATTGATCTCAAAAAATCCAGCCATCAAACCGACCATCGACGGACTGAGTCAAAAATATAATGAGCAGGCGACTTACAACCTTCACAAAGCTTACTATTCCGAAATCGTAAGAAACTCTGAGACATTTACCCTTGCCGGAATCTACAGCAATTACATCAAAGCTTACGAAGAAGGGAAAATGGATGCGAAAAATCTAGAAGGTTTGAAATCTAGATTATCAGAAGTTTATAAAGATTACGACGCAGAATTGGACGCCAAAGTAACAGCGAAAATAATGGCCTTGTATGCCAATAAAACGCCGGAACAATTTTTACCAAAAGATTTTGGACAGCTGAAAGATGTTAATAAAAACCTCGGTATGTTTGAGACCGTCTCAAAAATGTCCATCATCACAGGAAGGGGAAACCTGAACGGAACTAAGGCAACAGATGTCAATAAATTGTTCGCAGACCAAAAAGTACTGGTGGAGAATTTGAAAAAAGATCCATTGGTACAGATGTATGGCGCTTTCAAAACTTCGTATCTGGAAACAACAGATGCAAAAGTGACGGCATTACAAACGGATATCGACGCGTTGCAAAAGAAATTCATGGCACAACAAATGGAAACCGACAAGGACAGAAAATTCTTCCCCGATGCAAACTCTACTCTACGTGTAACTTACGGAAAAGTGAAAGGTTCTGAACCTAGAGACGCTGTTTCTTACGGCTACCAGACGCACCTTGCCGGTGTGATGGAAAAATATGTTCCGGGAGATTATGAGTTCGATGTTCCGAAGAAATTGATCAGTCTTTACAACAGCAAAGATTACGGGATCTACAAAGATAAAACGGGTGATGTTCCGGTGAATTTCACAGCGACCAACCACACCACTGGCGGAAACTCTGGAAGTCCAGCACTGGATGCTTACGGAAACCTGATCGGACTTAACTTCGACAGACAATGGGAAGGTACGATGAGTGACATCAATTATGACCCAAAATTGTGTAGAAATATCATGGTAGATACGAAGTATATCCTTTTTGTGATCGACAAATATGCAGATTCAAAATGGTTGCTGAACGAGATGAAAATCGTGAAGTAATACTTCAAAACATTTTTAAAATATTAACTTTGCCAGAGTCCAGAACTTTGGCAAAGTTTTTTTTTAATATTATAAACATTGAGTTTTAAAACTAAATTTTTCAAAATATCAAATCCAATTACCAAGAATTTTTCTTTCGGTAGATTTTCTAATTTGTTGCCGTTTGGTAATCAAATCTTGGTTTATCATTTGGTTTCCGATGCGGATTTAAAACACGCAAAACATTTGTTTCCTTATCGTTCTGTGAAGCAATTTGAACGTGATCTGGGTTTTTTATCAATGCATTTTGACTTCATCTCTTGGGACACTTTTGTAAAAAATAAAACAGAAAAACTAACGACCAAAAAGCCCACAATTCTTTTGACCTTCGATGATGGTTACTCAGAATTTTATGATATCATCTATCCTATTCTAAAACGTAAAGGAATCTACGCCATCAACTTTATCAACCCAAAATTTATTGATAATAAAGAGTTGATGTGGCGAAACAAAGCGAGTCTAATCATTTCAAAAATCCTTGAAAATAAAGAACTTCAAAGTAAAGTAAGTCAATTTCCAAACTTTGGAAATGATTTGAAAATTAATTTAGATTCGATTCTGAAAATCAATTATAAAAATCGAGATCGGCTTAATATTATTGCTGATCATTTAGAGATTGAGTTCGATATTTATTTGAAAAACAAACCAGTTTACCTGACAACCGAACAATTATTAAAATTAAAAAATGATGGTTTTGGGATCAGTTCTCACGGTTGGGACCATCCGCTCTACAACCAGTTATCAGTGGAGAATCAGTTGGCAAACACACAACAATCTTTGGATTACATGACAGAGAACCATTTTCTAAATGACTCTTTTGCCTTTCCGTTCACCGATCATTTGGTTGAAAATCAATTTTTCGATTCAATTTTCAGGCAAAACACTGATTTGAAATTTACTTTCGGAGCTGCTGGACTTAAACTGGATTCCAATCCAAAAAACCTGCAAAGAATTCCGGTTGAGATTGGAAATTATTCTGCGGAAGAGATTTTGAAGAATGAGATTCTATACTATCAATTTTTAAAGAAATTCAATAAAAATAGGATTATCAGAAGTTGAAATTATGCTTTGAATAAAGTGTTGCTTATATTTGTTGAAACTATTTTTTGTGATCAATATCGTAGGACTCAACAAAGAACAACTCAAAGGATTTACAAGCTCAGAAGATTTTCAAAAATTTCCATTTGCACCGATCTCCGAACTAAGAGAGGTTTCTCACATTAAAAATCCACGTGCCAATCCTGAAGATATTCTACTGTTTTTAGCATATTCGGGGAACGACCTGGCTGGATATTTGGGAATTTTACCAGATGACATTACGGCTCGCAATGGAGAAAAATTTCACTTTGGCTGGCTTTCCACCTTGTCTGTAAGCGAAAAATTCCGAGGGAAGCAAATAGCCCAAAAATTACTCTACGCCGCAGAAGATTCTTATGATAAAAGTCTTATGATCACAGAATTCACTGCAAGTGCGGAAGGATTGTACAACAAACTAGGATTCTTTGATTATCTGGATCCAAAGAAAGCGGTCCGATATTATTTTAAATCCAATCTAGCAGAACTTTTACCCACCAAAAAACCTTTTTTTGAGGACAACAAAAAATGGCTGAAGCGATTGGATCATTTTATCAATATTTTCATTCCGTATCTCAGCAATGGAAAGAATCATCTTTATAAAATCACGAAAACTTTTGATAAAGATCTTGAGAAATTCATCAACCAACAGAAAACAAATCCAATTGGAAGAAGCTCTTCAGAATTCCGCTGGATTCTAGATTCCCCATGGCTTTCCCGAGAAAGAGAACAACCAAATTATCTGTTTTCATCATTTTCGAAAGATTATGAGATGTTTTGGGTCAGTGTTTATCAGCAACAGGAGATTGTTGCGACCATGCTTTGTTCGGTTCGAAATACTCATTTAAAAGTGCTCTATTATTTTGGAAATGAGAATTTGATTTCAGATATACTTCCAAAGATCATCAAAAAATATAAAGTAAAAATGATGACGATATTTGATGATAAACTAAATGATTCCATTGATAAAAACAAATCTCCATGCGCTATTTACAAACGTCAACTTGTGAGAAAATATCTCATTCATAAAGATCTAAAAGAAAGAATTGGAGAAAATTTCAATTATGATTTTAAAGATGGCGATGGCGATTTTTCATTTACTTAAATTACTACAATGACCAATGAAATCAAGAAACTTGATGATCTAGTCTTCAAACCTTTGAACTTGAATCTTTCTGAAGTAATTCCAGACCCGGGATCTGAAGAATATTTTGGATTTAATTTTAAAATCAATGATGTTAAGATCAAATTCAGGAAGTCCAAATTAACGCCTAAGAAAATTGGACAATTCGTCACGTTATGGAAGCGAGATCAAGATAAGAAAACAGTTCCTTTTGATATTAATGATGATTTTAATTTCTATATTATTTTAACTGAAGAAAGTGAAAACTCGGGATTTTTCATTTTACCGAAATTGATTTTAGAGAAGGAAAATTTGATTTCCAGTCAATTAAAAACTGGAAAACGTGGTTTCCGTATCTATTCAGACTGGCATTGTCCAACCAACAAACAAGCTGAGAAAACCAAACTTTGGCAAACCCAATATTTCATTGATCTCTCTGATCAAAAAAGTTCAATCACTGAGAAATTCGAAACCATCTTGAATTCCAAAAATCGGTAGAAACCAATCTCAATAACTTATCTTTGCAGCAAATCATTATTTTATGTCATTTGAGTCGTTAGGATTATCAAGCAATATCATCAATTCTGTCAAAAAATTAGGTTACCTGAAGCCGTTTCCAATCCAGGAACAGGCGATTCCTGTGATTCTGGAAGGAAAAGACCTGATGGGAATTGCGCAGACAGGTTCTGGAAAAACGGCTTGCTTTGTGATGCCAATCTTAGAGAAATTGCAAAATACAGAAGTAAAAAAAGACCGAAATGTTCAGGTTTTGATATTGGTTCCGACACGAGAATTGGCCATCCAGATCGATGAAGTTTTCCGGGCTTTTACGGATACTTTGAAGCGCGACATCCGTACAATGGCAGTCTATGGTGGTGTTTCCATCAATCCACAGATGAAAGGCATGTTTGGTGTAGAAGTTCTGATTGCAACGCCAGGCCGATTATTAGACTTGATCGACCATAATGCTTTGAGTATCTCAGGAATCCAGCATTTGGTCATAGACGAGGCTGACAAGATGTTCCAACTGGGTTTTGGTGAGGAGATGAATAAGCTTTTTGGACTAATGCCTGTCATGAAACAAGTGACTTTGTTTTCTGCAACTCTGGATGATAAAGTTTCTGAGATGAAAGAACGTCTTTCCATCAATCCAATTTTGATTGAAATAAAAAAAGAGGAAGTTCAAATCGATGATATTGAACAACTCGCCTACCACGTTTCACCTGAAAATAAAGGTCCATTTTTGAGATATTTGATCAAAGAAAAAAAGGTGGAGAAAGCATTGATCTTCGTTTCTTCTACCCGTTCTGCAGATAATCTGGTTGAGAAACTTAAGAAAAACAAGATCAAAGCTGTGGCCATCCACGGTCAGAAATCACAAGGTGCGAGACGAAATAATTTGGAGGAATTCAAAGTCAATGGCGCTCAAATCTTGGTAGCAACGGACCTGCTTGGTCGTGGGATCCACATCGATTCTTTGCCTTGCGTCATCAATTACGAATTACCGCGTTCGCCTTTGGATTATATTCACAGGATTGGTAGAACTGGTCGTGCCGGCGAAAAAGGAACAGCCATCAATATTTTGACGGATGACGAACTACAACATTTCCGAGTAATTCAAAAGAAAATGGGCAAGAAAGTAACCTTGCAAAGAACAGAAGGAATTGATCTTCACGGCTATTAAAATCATCATTTTTCGCAATCACACTGTTCTCTCCTGTAACGTTTGAAAGCGTTGTCCCAGAATGGATAGAGCTTTATCGCCAAATAGATGTTGGCAGCATGAAGTTTTTTCTGTTTGAATAAAATCGGGAAGGCATTTTCACTTCCAAGAATCAATGGTCCAAGTCTAACGTAACCGCCAAATTGCAGGCTTTTATATTCTGATAAAGTTGTAGAAATTCCATAACCAATTCCTTCCTTCTGGATAGAATAATTGGCGTTGATGATATTATTCCGTTTCAAAGAATTTTCGAAGACAGGAACACGCTGGATCCAATTAACGTTGAAAAAATAGTGTTCTTTGATTCTCTGACTATAATTGACATTGATGCTCGTTGGTAAACCTATTTTGAAACCGTAGCCAGCCAATGAAGCATTCTCATTGCCGTAAGCTTCTTGGCTTAATAATTTGAGATACTGCTCCGGACTTTCAAATTCAGCATCTTCAAAATTCGGATTATTTTGCAGCCAAACCGTATTCCCATTATTGAAAACGTGGTTGATTCCCTCTTTGAAATTAACATAGCCCAGATCAACAATATTGAAAGAAAATTTAGAATTATATTCGTCTTCCCGATGATTCTGATTTACCATTGCAATTCCAATATCCAAGCCTAGTCCAGAACCATTTTGTTTGTATTCATAGGTTTTAGTTTCGAAGTTATAATTCGTGATATAACTTGCAGCGATATTATAATTGGAAGCGTAGATATTGCGAAGGTCAGGGTTTTCATCAATTGACGGTTCAGTGGAAATCAGTTCAATATCATTATGGCTGATGATGTTAGCAGCGTCCAATCCTATTTCATATTTCAAATTAATACCTAAAATCCATTGCTTATCTGAATAAGGAAAAATAGTGGTTGCTGCATTTAGACCGACCTCATTCCAATTCATCAAATTGGTGGAGAAAGGTTTCATTTTGTAATCATCAGGCTGTGGAACCATCTCGTTGCCATAACGCAAATAATTATCAAAATCCAAAAAAGAGTTCTGTGTCCTCATCCTACTGAACAATCCAAAGACATATTTTTTATCTCTGATCATGGCTTTCATATAAAATGAAGGTCCCAAAATATCTGAGGCAACCAGAAGGTCAGCTTTTCCTTTGTTGTAAAAATCAAAAACGTTGGCTTGATTTTCTCCTGTGATATTTTTTTTCGGATTTGCAGATTCTATGGGAGTTCCGGTCAATCCTAAAAGGCTTTGTTTAGAAATGTAGGCATAATCGTTTTGGAGAAAGACGTCTGCAGAAACCAGGTTGATGTCCCATGGATGCTGATTAAAAAAAGGTTGCGTTGGTGACAATACTGCAGAATTGATACCGCTGTAATTATCATTGAGGAAGGTCAAATTGTTTTGTGCTGCAATTTTGAAAAAACAGAAGATCAACAGACAAAAACAAAATAACTTGAGCATCTTGGAGTGCGAATGATTATTAAACTCTAATCCAAATGAAATATTGTTTTTACATCAACATTATGAAAACAATCTTCTCATTGCATATTGTTAATTTTTTAGTCGTCAATTATTACGCCATGGGAACGGAATGAAGTATGATTTCTTGAATTTCCTTTGAGCGATTCACAGTCATAAAATGTCCACCACCTTCAATCACAAAATCAGCTTTCACATTTTTAAAAGGAATGATCCGGTCTTTGTTCCCGTGAATGTGAATGACGTTTTCTGGAATTGTATGATTTTTCCAATTCACAATTTCATTGATTGCCCAAGAGAAAAAGTTTGGATCAGTATCTTTTAGAATCTCTTTCAATAATTGTTTTTCAGAATCAGTTTCAATCCCGAATATCCAATTGGTAACTAAGTTTTGCTTTTTGAAAATCGATTTTGGAATCAGTTTATTTAGCTTCAACTTTCCAGAGATTCGATTGAATTTTGGGAGTTCAAATTTATTTTTAGCAGAACCAATGAGAATGATTTTTTCTGTTTTGATAATTTTAGAAATCTCAACAGCAACCATTCCACCAAAGGACAAACCTATTAAAATTGGATTATCATGGGTTATTTTTTGTGAAATTCTTTTAGTATAATTTTCCAAAGGTTCATTTTTCAACGGATCGATCCAATCAACAAATTCTACATCCAAGTTTCCGAAATCAATATTATCAAAAACTCTTCTGTCAACGCCAAGACCGCTAAAAATATAAATTTTACTCATATTCTAAATTACAATTTCAAATAAAAAAAGACCGAATTTCTTTAGTCATGGTCGGAAGAAA